>JBBSOK010000006.1:0-43060 GCA_038259825.1 Flavobacteriales bacterium | reverse complement strand
CCCCCAAAACCTGCCAATGGAATAAACTCCATCAACAAATCTCCCATAAAAAAACCGTATATAACCAATGCAATATTGTTCCCAACTAGCATTGTTGCAATAAATTTGGAAGGGCGTACCGTTATTTTTTCTAAAATACCAGCAAGAAAATTATCTTGCTTTTTTTCAATTTCAAGGTGGATTTTATTCGCTGAAACGTACGCAATTTCCATCCCCGAAAAGAAAGCGGAGAGTATTAATGAAATTGCTATTATTATAATGCTGTAATCCAAGTTTCTATTTTTCGAATTATAATTTTAGAGTTATAAGCTGATGATTAAAATTAAATTTTTGTCATAATTCATAACGCTACATTCGTAACTACTTTTGATTTCTCTCTTCCATTTTCTTTCTGAAATTTCTTTTGAAGAAAAACATAAAGATACCTAGAATTGTGAAGAATACGAAGATATAGGCACGACTTCGGTTTTCTGTCCAATTTTCAAATGCCAAATAGATTGAAAATGCGGCCATAGCCAAATAAAAATATTCGAATAATCTATAAATTTTATTGCCCATCAGTTTCTTTTTTGTCTATTAATTGAACCCCTGTATTTTTACGAGACAAAAATATGGTAAAATCTTGGTTGCTGTCAAACATCTGCCCTTCATTATACGATCCATCCTTAAAAGTAATTTGATATGGTTGGTTTGTAAAAATCCAAGATTCCTTTTGGTCCCAATACATTTGTTCCGCAGTTAATTGAGTGCTGTCACTTGTAATTAAATGTACGTTTTTGCGCAAATCTATTAGATTAGATTTATCGTATTGTATAGCATAATCTGCTGTTACAATACTTTCTTTGTTCTCTGCATCCCAATAATGCAGCTCGATGCCATCAGGAAATTCGATATACGGATAATCGAAATTTCTAAAATCAATCAATTTTGGAGCTATTAAATTGGTAACCAACCTTCCTGAATCCGTATATTTTAAATTTACATTAATACCTTCAGCCACAGGCTCATTGTCAGCAAGGCTCATCTTTTTCACTTCTTTATAATTTCCTTGACAAGCAAAAAACGTGATGGTACATACGAGTACCACCACGTTTTTAAAACTATAAATGAAGTTTTTCATTCCTACAAGTTAGGCACTTTTATGCTACCACCAACCCAACAGTTAAAAGAAACGGTTTTTCCAGCCATACCTGCGCTAAAAATATCTGCTTTTTGTGGAGCACGTTGTCTGTATGTTGCAGCTGCTGCATTTGCTGAACCAGCTACAGAACCATCTACACGAGCAGCTTTATCTGCCATATCTGCTGCCAACCAATTGATTGCTCTTTTTGAAAAGACATCAGTACCACAAGAGTTTGAACTTTCGGCATACATTTGTGCAATTCTCAAATATGAAATACCTGAAGATGGCTTAACACCTAATGCCTTATTGTAATAGGACTTTGCGCTACTATAACTATTTTTCTTACGGTAGTTTTCTGCAATACTAAAGTAAATTCTAAATTTTCTAGTACTATCTGTCTCAAGATCGGCTGCTTGATTAAAATACTCCAAAGCTTTTCCAGATTTACCTTCCGCTTCCGCTTGCTTAGCTAAAAGGTATGCAGAAGTTGCACTTGGCTCTAATTCGTGTAAACGTAATGCTAATTTGTTTGAAAAAGCGCCTTCACAATCTTTAGAATCTAATCTATTACTTACAGATTTTAACCACTCAACATCGTCTTTATTTGCCTCGTAATCCTTTTCATATAGTGGCACTAAGTTTGGACAATCTGCTAATATTCCTAATTTACCATCTACACTGCCTTTTACTTGACCATAAGCCTTTAGATTAGTTTCATAAGCACTCATATACTGCTCTTCTTTTGAGTTAAGCTCAGTACCTGCCTCTTGCTTATCCATTAAAGGTGTAAGTTTTCCAGCAAGATCTATTTCTTCTTTTTCTAATTTTGAGTAGATTACATCATACAAATCAAAAACTTGTTGCAAATCTTTTTCCTTACTATCATAAAGATCTACGGCCAAAGAAAAGTAAGTGTATAAACTCTTAGGGCTTGTAAAACTTGATGGGTCTTTTTTGTAAGCAGCATCAAAAGCATTGAACTGCTCCATTTTTGAACCAATTTCATTATCATACTTTAATTGCGCAATATCTGCAAGGACTTCACCTTCCTGTGTTTTGGCAGGAAAATTTTGAAGACGGTCTTTATATAATTGAATTAAATCTGCAACCTTAGTTTTATCACCTTTTTCAATTAACGCTTTGAACATTCTTTCACCATATTGATATGTGGTGATATGATAATTTGGGCACTGCGCTACCAACTCTTTATAATGTGGTAATGCTGCCTCGTAATTTTCAGCTTTTGCTGGTTCAGTAAATAAAGATGAAAGTACAATACAGTCATCTGGGGCTTGCGCAAATGTACTTCCGCTAACTGAAAGTAATAATGCTGTTGTAATGATTAAAAACGTTGTTTTCATAATGTAGGGGTAATAATGGTGTTAATTTTCTTATTCGTAATATCGTTTTTCGAACCATCTATCGTTTAATGAAAAACTTAAAATGGTGTTGAAGAAATTTTCTTTTACTAGACCGAAGTCTGTTGTGCCGCGTTGACCAATTTCAAAACCAAGGTTAACATTGCTGAATAATCTTCCAACTGGTAATCCTACTCCAAAAGATATGCCAAACTCGTTAATGCTTTGTCCGTTAATGCTGATTCCACTTTGCTCATATCTAAAACCTCCACGGTAAACTACTCGTTTTAAGTAACTTCCAATAGCATTATAATTAGGAATATAAAATCCACCAACTGAATATTTTGATGAATTTGAAAAGCTTACGCCGCTTTCAACCCTACTTCCTAATGTAAAATCTGAAGCTTGTTGTGCAGTATATTCTGCTCCTAACCCCCAATATTTTGGCTGGCCTATACCCGCTCCTATTGTTAATTGAGATGGGTTTTTAAATTCTTCTGAGGGCACAAACACTTCACGAATATCTACTGGGATAGCAGAGCCAGTGACGGTTAGAGAATATGTGCCGACAATACGATTAATGTCTGCAGTAAAATTTGTTTCAGGAGAGTATGTTAATGATGTGGTTAACTCTAATTTTTCGGTAATCATTCTTTTATACATCGTACCAAAGGTTGCGCTTAAACCTAAAATATCTGCTTTATTGTTTTCACCAGAAGCGTACTGAATGTTCTCTTGAGAGGATATGCTATTATTTTGAATGTTACCAAAATTATAGTTAATGTTAGCGCCCACAGTTAAACCATCCATTACGGTATATCCAAGATTTAAAAAAACCTTGTTTAATCCACCAGTACCATCATAATCTGTTCTTTTATCGCCCGATTGAGTTGTTATATTATAACCCACGGCAGAAAATGGTATAAGTCCAAAACTTGCACCAAACTTACCCATTGGTATACCAATGGCAAGGTAATCTACAGATGTGGTGCTTGTTTTTGCCTCTTCTGTATCAGTTAATTGTGTTTGCCTTTTATGACTACCGCTAACTGTAAAGTTTACCAATTTTAAATCTGCAGTAGATGCGGGATTTTGAAGGTTAAGGTGGATACTATCAGAAAATACACTTAGTCCTGCCATCGACCTATTTTCAACAGTACCTCTAAATTTCTGAGTTCCTAAACCAAAAAATGAATATGGCGAGGTTGTACCTTCTTGAGCAATTGCCGATGCGCCGAGAAGCACACAAAAAACTATTATTAACTTCTTCAATATCAAGGTTTGTTATATTCTAATATGTGGTTAAGACCTTCTAATAAAAAATTTGAGTTGGCAAAGATGTCATTTTTTAATCTATCTCGCAAAAAATGAGCATCACCACCTGTTAAAATAACTGTTAAATTGCTGTTATCTTTTTTGAAGGCGTCTATAAATCCGTCTATTTCGAAAAAAATGCCGTTAAAAACACCGATGTGCATGTTAGACGCAGTACTATCACCAATTAATTTGCATGGTTGGCTAGCATCTAATAACGGTAGTTTGGCTGTAAAAGTATGTAACGCGCTGTAGCGCATACTCATTCCTGGCGAGATTGAGCCACCTAAATATTCGTTACTACTATTTATAAAATCATATGTAATACACGTGCCTGCATCAATTACAAGCACATTTTTTTGTGGGTATTGAACTGCTGCTGCAGCAACTAAGGCTATCCTATCTACTCCCAAAGTATTTGGCGTAGCATATTTATTTATAAATGGAATTTTTGTGCTCTGGTCTAAAACAGAAAAATTTGTTTTCTGACGAAGTTTTAATAATTGATGTTCGGTAAGATTACCAACAGAAGAGAGTATACAATTATCAATGTTAGAAAAATTTTCAAATACGTCATTTACATGTGAAAGAAACTCTGCTTTTATACAAGTTTTCTTGAACTGAAGTTGATTATTATTGAAAACCGCCAGTTTAACTAAAGTATTTCCTACGTCTATTACTAAATTCATGACTTGCTGTAACTGTCCAAAAATACAAATGAAAAGGAATCCAACTGTTAATTATCTATTAAATTGAAAACTAAACAATTTTCATTTTTTTTAATAATTGTTTTGCAAAAGCCAAAATAGGTTTATATTTGCCACCTCAAATAAGGTACCTTAGCTCAGATGGTAGAGCAATGGACTGAAAATCCATGTGTCCCTGGTTCGATCCCTGGAGGTACCACATAATCCCCAAGCTGCAAGGTTTGGGGATTTTTGTTTTAAGGACTTCTTCCATTTTAATCCTAAAAAGTATATTTGTAAAACCAATCTTTCCAAAATGACGCAAGAAGAAATTATTCAAGCTATTAACGATAAATATAGAGCGCTAGGCGAAAATCCTGACACATATCTAAAAGGCTTGCTGCAAGCAAAACCCATTAATTATTGGGATTATATTGAAGTAGACAATCTACTTTCCCTTCAAAAACCGCGTACTAATTTTAAAGATGAAGAAATCTTTATTATGTATCATCAAGTTACTGAACTAGTACTTAAAATGATGATCCATGAAATAAAACAACTTTCTGAAGGTGAAAACCTGCCGGAAGAAGTATGGATTACAAAATTGGAAAGGTTAAAACGCTATACAAGAATGCTTATAACCTCTTTTGATATAATGAAAGACGGAATGAGTTATGAGGATTATCTTGTTTTTAGAGACACACTAACACCTGCAAGCGGCTTTCAAAGCGCTCAATTTAGAGTATTGGAACTGCATTGTACAAGGTTGGAGAATTTGATAAATCATCAAGGAAAACAACGTTTGCCGCAGTCACCTTCAATAGAAGACTATTTTGAAAACGTTTATTGGAAAGATGCTGGCTTTAATCGAAAAACAGGTAAAAAAACACTTACTTTAAGACAGTTTGAACAGAAATATGAAGCCGACTTCAAACAACTTTCAATAACTATTAAGGGTAGAACGCTTGAAGAACGCATTGCACAAATGCCTTCAATTTCTGATGATTTATTGGAAAGATTAAAGCAGTTTGACCATTTTTATAACGTAGCTTGGCCTATGGTTCATTTAGATACCGCAGATCATTTCTTAAACAATAAAGGTGAAAATAAAACTGCAACTGGCGGGAGTGAATGGAAAAAATACCTCCACCCAAAATACCAACAACGCAAGTTTTTTCCAGAATTATGGTCTGCTGAAGAAGTTGAAAACTGGGGAAAATTGTTTTAAAAGAATTTAAAATGCTTTCAATCTTTGAAGCTATTGCAAAAATTCCTGAGGGATATTCTGAAGGTATTTTTCAAAATTTAAAATATGGGATTACAAAAGAAACCTTCAACAGTGGAAAATCTTTTAAGGTTTTTGCCAAACAATTAAGTGGTAAAGATTTTATAAGTCTTAATTTTTACCGCACTTCAACCGAATATATTTTGAAACCTTGCGAAATGCCTAAAGAAAAAGTAATTCAATTTCTTCAAAATGTTCAAGTTTTATAAATTAGTAAAATAGCTGCTATCTCAAAAATTTAAATTTCCCTAAAATTTATTTATTTAAAAAACTTCCAAAAAGTACGGAGGTTTCCAAACACTTTCTATTTGGAATGAAAAAAACAGTTTTGCTTTTAATAGCATTAATATCAATTAATTCTACCGCTCAAATTCTAAATGTAGAATCACTCAGAAAAGTTACAGATACTTCCGGCTGGTCTGGCTCTGCAAGTTTCGATTTTGCCTTAAAAAGAAATGTAAATGATTTTATAACCTTTGGAAGTAATATCCATATTCAATATAAAATGGATAAGCATTTAGTACTTTTCAAAAATGACGTTCAATTTGAAAAAATAGAAGGCAGCAGACTCGAAAATAAAGGGATTTCCCATCTTAGATATAACTATCGCTTTCATAAACGCATTGCTTGGGAAGCTTTTGTTCAAGGACAATACAATAGAGTATCACTTATAGAATTTCGTGGAATTGCCGGCATTGGTCCGCGCTTTAAATTAATTAATTCAGAAAAATATAAATTTTATCTCGGCACACTAGTTATGTATGAATATGAGGAGCTTTTGGACAATATTACGCCAACTCAAGAAACTGTCCGTGGCAGCACATATTTATCCTTTAGTATGTATCCAAAAGATAATGTAACATTTACAAGTACAACGTATTTTCAACCAAGGCTAAGCAATGTAAGCGATTATCGGATTTCGGCCGAATCGATCCTAGCAGTTTCCCTTTTTCAGAATTTTGGTATAAGAATAAGACATTTTTTTACCTTCGATGCCTTTCCAGCTATTGGTATCCCAAATTCACAGTATGAATTTACAACAGGTTTTGTTTACACTTTCGATTAAATATTTCCACAAACATTAGTAAGCAATTACCAAAAAGGCAGACTACTTTGGTATATTTACACCCACAAACCGCAACGGTTATTGTTTCGTACTTATATTTAACTTAGCTGTACACAAAGAAAAATGAAATTAGTTTTTGCACTTATGATGTTGTTCCCCTTTTTAGGAAATGCGCAGAAAACGCTAGATGAGCTTCTTACTAAATATAATTCACGCAGTGTTCCATATATTTCAGTTGAAGAATTAAGGATGTTGCAAATGAAGAAAGATGTAGTTGTTTTGGATAGTCGAGAGGAACCGGAATATAATGTAAGTCATCTTTCAAAAGCACAATTTGTTGGTTATAACAACTTTTCTGCTGAAGAAATTTCAGAAAAAATAAAAGACAAAAATACACCGATAGTTGTTTACTGTTCCTTAGGAATACGAAGTGAGCAGGTAGGCGAAAAACTTAAAAAAGCAGGTTTTACAGATGTTCAAAATTTGTATGGAGGTATTTTTGAATGGAAGAACAAGGAATTTCCTGTGGTTGATTCCTTAAATGTTGAAACCCAAAAAGTCCATGTTTTCTCAAAACCTTGGGGAAAATGGCTTACTAAAGGAGAAAAGGTTTATTGATAGTTATAAAAAATGAAGAAAAATAAAAACGTCATTTATATCGCTTTAGGATTTATACTTTTCGGTTTTAATCTCGGAATTATAAATTATGAAGATTTGAGTAATCAAACAAATCTCGCTGATTATTGTGGAGCAATTGCAGCTTTTTTCATATTACTGTCACAATTTAAAATATTGAAAAATAAAGGAAGAGCGTAAAAATAAATTTTTTACGCATTATCAAAATACCTACTACTAAAAAATGGCCCTATTAACTTCCAATAATGCGGATGGCGATCAAGATTTGGCAATCGATTTTCATTTCCCTTCATCTAAAAAAGCACTAATCATTTTTACTAGAAACCCTGAACTCGGTAAATGCAAAACCCGCTTGGCAGCTACCATTGGTGATGAAAATGCACTTTTCGTTTATAAATTATTACTTAAACATACTGCAACTTTTTCTTCAAAAGTTACCGCAGACCGTTACGTTTTTTATTCTGAAAAAGTCCGTAAAGAAGATTTGTGGGATGATATTGTATTCAGAAAAAAGCTTCAAAAAGGAAATAATTTAGGCGAGCGAATGCAAAATGCCTTTTCAGAACTTTTTGAAATGGGATATGAAAAAGTGATAATTGTTGGAAGTGATATTTATGATTTACAAGCGGAGGATATTGAAGATGCTTACAAAGCAATGGGAAGTAATGATTTTGTAATCGGTCCAGCTGAAGATGGTGGCTATTATCTTTTAGGAATGAAAAATTTAAAAGCTGAACTATTTAAAAACAAAGAATGGGGAACAGATTCAGTTTTAGAACACACACTGAAAGATTTGGAAGAAGAAAGCGTTACAAAACTTCAAGAAAAAAATGATATTGACGTTTATGAAGACATTAAAAACATTAAAATTTTTCAGAAATATCTTTTGAAAGTTTAATGTCAATTAAAAACATTTAAATTTTAGTAATGAAATACATTGAAGAATCCGCCGAATATTTAAAACAAAGAGGTTTTGAAAAACCAGAAATCGGTATCATTTTAGGAACGGGACTCGGCCAAATTATTGAAAAAATTGAAATTCATAGTGAAGTAAGTTATAATCACATTCCAAATTTTCCAACGGCTACTGTAGAGTTTCACAAAGGCAAATTAATTTACGGCACTTTGGAAGGTAAAAAAGTAATTGTAATGCAGGGACGGTTTCACTTGTACGAAGGTTATTCTTTGTTTGATGTAACTTTTCCAGTACGTGTAATGCACAAACTCGGCATAAAAAAATTATTAGTGAGCAACGCATCTGGCGCAATTAACCTTAACTTTAAAAAAGGAGAAATTATGCTCATAGACGACCATATAAACCTACAAGGCGGAAGTCCATTAGCGTTTCGCGGTGTTGAAAGTATGGGTGAACGCTTTGTAGATATGAATGCGCCGTATGACGTTGAAATGAGTACGAAACTGGAAGAAATAGCCAAACAAAACAATATAAAACTTCATAAAGGTGTGTATGCAAGTGTTGTTGGTCCGCAATTAGAAACCCGTGCAGAATATAGATATCTTAAAATTATTGGAGCAGATGCAGTTGGAATGAGCACCGTTCCAGAAATTATTGTAGCCAATCATTTAAAATTACCTGTCGCAGCCGTGTCAGTTTTAACGGATGAATGCGACCCAGATAATCTGAAACCTGTAGATATTCAAGAAATTATTGCAATGGCTATGAAAGCAGAGCCAGAAATGATTATATTATTTTCAGAATTGATTAAACAATTATAAAATGGAAAAATATCAAAACATATTTAAAGATTCCTACGGAGGATATTTCAACTATTTATTAGATGAAATAACTCGTTTTCATTGGGAAAATTATTTTTATGGATTGATTTTGGTTTCATTGATTGTTTGGGGATTGGAGATTGCTTTTCCTTGGCGCAAAAATCAAAAGATTTTTCGGAAAGACTTTTGGCTAGATACATTTTATATGTTCTTCAACTTTTTTCTGTTGAATTTAATTGTATTAATTTTTCTTTCAAATACAGCCGAAGCTTTATTCAAGGACGTTCTAACTTTCTTCGGAATTAATTTTATGAGCCTTCAACTATTTGATGTTACAAAAATTCCATTTTGGGCAGGTTTGATTATATTTTTTATAATTTCAGATTTTGTGCAATGGAATACACATAGACTTCTACATCGTGTTCCGTTTCTTTGGAATTTTCACAAATTGCATCATTCGGTAAAAGAAATGGGTTTTGCCGCACACCTGCGCTATCACTGGATGGAACCTGTGGTTTATAAATCTATACTCTATATTCCAATAGCAATAATCGGTGGATTTGATATTCAATATGTTGCAATTGTTCATTTTTTTGCACTTACAATAGGGCATCTTAATCATGCCAATTTGGGTTGGGACTACGGGAAATTAAAATATATTTTCAACAATCCAAAAATGCATATCTGGCACCACGCTAAAGTTCTGCCAAAAAACGTAAAATTTGGTGTTAACTACGGACTTACTTTAAGTATTTGGGATTACCTTTTCAAAACTAGCCATATTCCACACGATGGCCGTGATATTGAATTGGGATTTAATGGCGACGAAAAATTTCCTTCAAAATTTGTGCAACAAGAAATATATCCATTAAGCAAAAAATAAATTTAGTATCTAAACCAAAACAGAAAGATTTTCGTAAATCGAATTAAAAAAACACATAAATGAAATCAATTTTAAAAATTTCTATCCTAAGCCTTTTAGCCATTTCACTTAACAGTTGCAGGCTTACAACAGCCGCAGGAATTACCAGTCAAGGCCAACCAACCAAACAAGTAGATGGTGCATTAACTTCAACCACAGCTAATAGTTCTGTAAATGTAGATCATTCAGATTGGGATAAATTGCTAAAAAAACACGTTAACAAAAAAGGATTTGTAGATTATAAAGGATTTAAAAATGACCGATCTGAATTAGATGGATATTTAAAATTTCTTTCAGATAAAGACCCGAACAACAATTGGAGCGTGCAGGAATTGCTTGCATATTATATTAATTTATATAATGCAGCGACCATACAATTAATTTTAGATAATTATCCTACTAAAAGCATACAAGATATTGATGGTGCTTTTACCAAAGGTTTTGTAAATATTCAAGGAAAAGAGTTAGCGCTTGGCGGTTTAGAAAATGGAATCCTTCGGAAAATGAATGAACCCAGAATACATTTTGCCATAAATTGTGCTTCTGTTTCTTGTCCAAAATTGTTGGATGAAGCTTACACGGCTTCAAAAATAAATGAACAATTGGATACTGTAACATCAGAATTCATCAATAGCGATAAAAACGATATTTCAAAGGACAGTCCAAAGTTTTCAAAAATATTTGATTTTTACACATCAGATTTTACTGTTGATGGCAAAAAGGATTTGATTGGATACATTAACAAATACAGTAAAACGAAGATAAAACCTAACGCTACGTATACTTTTAAAGAGTATGATTGGAATTTGAATGAACAATAAAAATTTCATTTGCTGACCTTTTTTGTTTGAAATTCGTTTCAACCCTTCAGAAACCTGACGGTTTTAAAAACCTTATAGGTTTCTTTTTCGTAAGTTTATGAGTATGATTAGTATAATTATTCCGGTTTTAAACGAAGCGGAAAATATTCGAAATTTTCTGAGGCATTTAACTTCAAATGCTTCAACGCACAACATCGCGGAAATTATTTTGGCTGATGGGGGCAGTGTTGATGGCACTCAAAATATTATCAAGGATTTTTCTGAAAATTCACTATTTCAAATCACACTTCTTCCATCAAAAAAAGGAAGAGCAAAACAAATGAATACGGGCGCAAAGCAAGCTTCCGGATCTATTCTATATTTTCTGCACGCAGATTCTTTTCCACCTAAAGATTTTGATGCTTTACTTATTTCTGAAGTGGAAAAAGGAAATCCTGCTGGTTGTTTTAAAATGAAATTTGACAGCAAACACTGGTGGTTACAACTTGCCAGCTGGTTCACAAAATTTAGTTGGAGAGCGTGCCGCGGTGGAGACCAAAGCCAGTTTATTACAAAAGAACTTTTTGATGAAATTGGCGGTTACGACGAAACATACGTAATTTATGAGGATAACATTTTAATTAATGAATTGTACCTCCGCAAAAAATTTGTTGTAATTCAAGAAAACATTGGTTCTTCGGCAAGATTGTATCGTGAAAAGGGTGTTTGGTATCTTCAATATCATTTTTTAAGTATTTACATAAAAAAATGGCTTGGCGCAGACGCGGATGAGTTGTATGCCTATTATGTAAAAAACATAAAAAGTTCTAATAAAAAGCCAGAAATAATTTCTGGCGACCTTACTCCACACGAAGTTTTTATAGATAAATAAGCAGTTGCATTTCTTTGTATGAAAAGGATTTATTATATTTCAAAACAAATACATTGAAATATGAAAAATATATTTGAAGCCATACGAGAAGATCACGACATTCAAAGAGATTTGTGCAAACGTATTCTGGCTACTTCTGGAGATAGCAAGGATAGAAAACAATTGTGGAAAGCACTAAAATCTGAATTAACCAACCACGAAACTGCCGAAGAAAGAAACTTCTACAAACAACTTATTGATACAGATATGATGGTAGAGCACGTGCGCCATGGCATAGCGGAACATCATGAAATTGACGAATTAATTGAAAAAGTTGAAGAGGCCGAAATGAATACTTCAGCTTGGTTGACATACGCTAAACAACTTGCCGAAAAAGTTGAGCATCATTTAGAAGATGAAGAAAAATCTTTTTTCCAATTGGCAGGAAAAGTTTTTTCAGAAAAACAGAAAACAGATTTAGCTAAGGCCTATGAAAAAGAAATGGGTGATTTGAGGTCTAAATAATTATTTTATTCGGTGAGGGTTTCTAGTTTTCACCATAATATTTACTAACAATTACTTCCGAGTGCTTATTTTGAGGAGTGTATTGGTTATCCTCTTCGCCATTTATTTTGTCGTGTTCCAAAAACCATTTCCATAAAAAACCACCAGCAAACCAACTTTCATTCCACACTTCATCATATAAAGATTGAAGCAAAATTTCCTGAGCATTGGAATTATAAATATTCATTTCCCGCGAGGATTTCCAAGGTTCCTTTCCTGCAAAATCAACGCTTCTATACCCGTATTCCGTAAAGATTATTTTTTTGTTCGCTTTTTCAGAAAATTCTTGCATTTCAGTTTTCCAGCGCTGCCATCCTATTTTAGAATCATCCAAGGTTGGTGTTTTACTTTCCGAAATTGGAAAATAAGCATCAACACCAATAAAATCTAGCTCACTCCAAAATGGCGTTCGTTTATATTCATCCCAATTTGCAGCATATGTAATTTTGCCTTTATATATTTTCTTTACATCTTCAATTAAGCTAAACCAATAATCTGGCCTGTGTTCAATAAATTTTTCAAGTTCTGTACCTATGCAATACATATCTACATTTTCTTCTTCTGCAAGTTTGGCAAAATCTAGTATAAAACTTCGGTAGCTATCTTCAAATTTCTTCCAATCTTCTTCGTTTTCCATTTTTAAATAACCTGTATATTCCCCGCGCCAAATCCAAATTTGGGGTTTTACCATTACCTTAATTTCGTTTTTGTGAAGTTCTTTTACATATTGCCTTGCACCTTCCATCGTTTCTCCAAACCACTGCCTTTCGGTATTGTAAGATATTTCTGGATGTTCCAAATTTTTTAAAAATCCAAAAGGCATTATTGCAGCGTAATTGGCATTTACTTTTATAACGGGATCAAGATATTTTTGCTCTAAAACCAATGGTGAAGCTACAAAGCTTACACCGTTTATTTTAGAAACACTTTTAGATGTGTGTTTTTTAGAAATATCTTCAGAGATATCTTTTGGCTTTTGTCCACAACTGGATACCGTAGCAAAAAGATTAAGAAAAATTAGAAACTTAACTATTAAATTCATTCACTAAATAATTGAAATCTAAAATTAAGCATTTAATACGCAGGAAATGAAGGCTGGTTTATAGTTTTAAAACAGAAACTATTTATTTAGAATTTAATTGCCAATTATACGGATAATAAGAACAGTTGGCGGTGGCTGGAATTTTGTCTTTTCTGTATTTATTAATAAAAGCAATTTCAGTTTGACCGTTTTTAGTAAAATCCTCTTTATACCATTTAAAAATTTCAGAAAGTTCAACTTTATTTCCTGTCACTTTAATGAATTCAGGATTGTTTAAGGCTTTTACAGTTTGCGTTTGAAGTAATTTTTCCAAATTTTCTGGTTTGTAAGCTTCGGATATTATTGGCGGACAACCTATTGCACCACAAACCAGCACAAAATGAAAACGTGGCTCATCAAATTTCGCCCGAAGCATTTTGTTTTCAATATCATTCAAGGTGATTGAAGTTCCGCCCAAATCGAATTGCGTTTTATCAAAAAAACCTTTTTTATCAAGAGGAGATTTAATGCCGTAGTTATCTATAATTCCCTTAATAACCGCTAAGTTATAAGCGTTTATCCAAAAAGCTTGGTATTCATTTTTGTTATTTTGCCCAAATTGCATATTGCTAGCATAAATCATTAAGTCATTCAAGGACTTTGGGTTTTCCTTAATTGCTTTATAATTTACCTTTCCTTTGGCAACGTATGTGCTAAAAAAAGTATCAGCATTTTTAAAAAATGTATCGTGGGATTGGGCAAATACTGTATTGCAAACACTTCCCAAAAAGATAAATAAAATTGTAGCTAATTTTTTCATAAATGTAAAGTCGTAAAACTGATGTTAATACTTACAGTTCAATCTATTCATTACGAAAATCGAGCCACAATAAATAAATCTGTAAATATTAAATGTCTAAAAATGATTCATCGCTTGAAATTATGTACATTTAAAAACGACTTGATTTTAGACAACTTTGTTTTATGGAGCACATTGTAATAATTGGTAACGGAATTTCAGGAATTACAACGGCTAGACATATTCGTAAACTTTCTGATAAAAAAATTACCATTATTTCCTCAGAAACCGAACATTTCTTCTCTCGAACTGCGCTTATGTATGTTTACATGGGACATATGCGTTGGAAAGACATTAAACCGTATGAAGACTGGTTTTGGGAAAAAAATAGACTTGAATTAAAAAATGGGTATGTAGAAAAAATAAACACACAGTCAAAAACTCTTTATTTTAAAGAAGGAAATACATTAAAATATGACAAATTGGTTATTGCTAGTGGTTCCTCTACAAGTTTTTTTAATTGGGAAGGTCAAGATTTAAAAGGTGTTACCGGAATGGTTACCAAACAAGATCTTGAAGCAATTGAAAAATATGCGCCAAATAATAAAGAGTGTAAAAGAGTTGTAATAGTTGGTGGCGGACTTATAGGAATAGAACTTGCCGAAATGATGCGAACACGAAACATAAACGTTACAATGCTAGTTCGTGAAAAAGCTTTTTGGACAAATGCATTGCCAAATGTTGAAGCCGAAATGCTATCGCGCCAAATAAAATCTCACGGTATAGACTTAAGGCATGAAACCGAACTCGATAAAATTATCGGTGATGAAAAAGGCCAAGTTACCTCTGTAATTACAAAAAGTGGTGAAGAAATACTTTGTAATATGGTAGGAATTGCAACAGGTGTAAAACCGAATATTTCCTTTCTTAAAGATTCTAAAATTGAAACAGACAAAGGCGTATTGGTTAACAGATTGCTTGAAACTAATATTGAAGACGTTTATGCAATTGGCGACTGCGCTCAACAACACGAAACAATTGGTAACCGAGCACCAGTGGAAGCCGTTTGGTACACTGGCAGAATGATGGGTGAGGCTTTGGCGCAAACCATTTGCGGAAAGCCTTTTGAGTACAATCCAGGTCATTGGTTTAACAGTGCGAAATTTTTTGACACTGAATACCAAACGTATGGCTGGGTACAACCCGAACAACGCAGAAAGGATTTTGAAAGGCAATTTCATTGGAAATGCAAAAGCGATTTACGCTGTATAACCATTTCTTACAATAAAGATACAAATGAATTTTTGGGAATAAATACCTTCGGAATACGAATGAAACAGGAAGTTTTCGATAAATGGCTTACTGAAAAACGAACTATAGATTTTGTTGTGGCAAATTTGAAAAAAGCCAATTTTGATCCAGAATTTTACAAGCGATATGAAGATGAAATAATTTTGGCTTATAAAAAACAAAATGTAATTGCATAAAATATAAACCTGTCAATTTTTTAATAACCAACAGGATTCAAACCATAACCTATGAGTACAGTTCAACGTAATATGTCTTTAACGGGCGAACCGCCAAAATCAATAAATACACAACAAAAACTTGCAACACTTTCAGGAATGTTTGGGCTTGCTGTTTTGGTTTTGGCTGCTTTCAATGTTAACTTTCCGAACAAAGCAGTTTGGCTAAGTGTTTCGTTAGTTTCTATTTTTAGTGGGATAGTTTGGTTTGCCTACAGCGCTTATAATTATAAACACGAAGGTATTAAGAATGATGGTGTTTGGTTTAAAGCCATGTCCAGCAGAGGATATTTGGCTTGGCTGGCTGGTATTTCGCTTACTGGGTTTTATATAATTTTGTATTTCTATCCTCAATTTATTGGTTTGGTGCAAGATGGCGATAATGTTGGACTTATCGCTCTTTTTGATCCATTGAGCAACCTTTTAAGTGGCAATCCTGCCAGCCAATGGTTTGTTTATGGAACATTGTACACTATTGCAATACTTGCATTTGGCATAAAATTTATGTGGAAATATCGACATAATCGTTATGAAAGATTACGCACTTTTTCTGTGATGTTTTTTCAAGCTGGTTTTGCATTTATAATTCCAGAATTAATGGCAAGATTAAATAGCGATTCCTTCAAACTGCCATATTACGACCTTAAAAATATATGGCCGCTTAACTATTACAACTTTGAACAATATAGAGTAGATGAATTTATCTCAGCTGGAGATGTCGGGCTTGGACTGCTCATTTTTGGAGTCCTTTCCATTTTAGTAATAACACCAATTTTAACCTATAAATACGGAAAGAGATGGTATTGCAGTTGGGTTTGCGGCTGCGGAGGATTAGCAGAGACTGCGGGCGACCCTTTTAGACAATTAAGCGACAAAAGCCTAGGTGCTTGGAAGGTTGAGCGATGGGTTGTTCACAGCGTTTTAGTTTTTGTAATAGTTATGACTACTGCTGTTGTGCATAGCTATTTGGGTGACGATGCCTCTAAATATTGGCTTACGAAGGATGTATTTTTGATAAGTGTTGCAGTCTTGTTAACTGTACTATTTGGCGCAATATGGTTTTTTAAAAGAGAACAGCTTCAAAAAGATGCGCAAATAGGGGCTATTGGTTATTTGATTATTATTCTAGGACTTGTTGGAATGCATTTCGTAACAGGAAAGACCTTGTTTTTAATTGATGCTGAAACACTTCGATCCAGTTATGGATTTTTAATTGGTGCTATTTTTAGTGGCGTTATTGGCACAGGGTTTTATCCAATTTTTGGAAACAGAGTTTGGTGCAGAATGGGTTGTCCGATGGCAGCAATTTTAGGTATGCAACAACGGCTTTTCTCAAAATTTAGAATTACCACAAACGGCGGACAATGCATTAGCTGCGGTAATTGCTCTACATATTGCGAAATGGGAATTGACGTTCGCGCTTACGCACAAAAAGGCGAGAATATTGTTCGAAGTAGCTGTGTAGGCTGCGGAATTTGCTCGGCCGTTTGCCCACGAGGCGTTCTAAAATTAGAAAATGGACCGCTGGAAAATAGAATTCAAGCCAATGAAATTTTATTGGGCAATGATGTTGATTTAATGAATTATGTGAATAGGTAGACGCAATAAAATTACAGTATCAATATTTTATAAGTAAGCTTCCTTTTTCCCATCTTCCAGCTTCAACTGCGCTGTTAGTATAAAACTTTATCCCTTTTCCTGTTAGTTGGTTTTCTTCAAAATTTCCAACATAGGTTAAACTAGGTAGTGTATAAATGCCCGGACCTTGCATAAGGTTATCTTTATAACTACCATAATAGTGAGAATTGGCGCTTTTAAAAAAGTAATGCCCTACTTTTTCTTGTTTGCCACCTACCCAAAATCCTTCATACGTATCGCCATTACTAAAGTTGAATTTACCAAATCCATTTTCGCAATCACCTTCACAACCCGTTATATTGCTTTGTTTTCTTTCAATAAGATAATTATACTTTTGCTTTCCGTCCTCATACTCGCCAGCTTGTAACAGTTTTCCATCTTTTACATAAAACCCAAAACCATTTACATTTCCATTTCTCCAATATCCGTAATAATATTGGTTAAGATCTTTGTAATAATATACGCCGAATCCTTCTCTAATCCCGTTTAAAAATTCGCCTTTGTAAACGTCTCCAACACCATATAATCTTTCACCGTATAAACTAAATTTACCTTTAAGGAAAAGACCCTTTATAATATTGTCTTCAATTTTTTTAATTCCGTAACCATCTTTACAATCGCCAGAAACACAAGCAGCAGTTTCTTCATTAATGACAACAACATTCGTTTTAGGAACATTTTTGGCAATTTCTATAGTGGTAGGTGCTTTATTTAATTTAGGATTGCTTTCAAATTTATCCAACTCATAAGCCAAGTAAACTTCGTTTGGTTTAGCGACACTGAAATTGGGCAGGACAACTTTTATTTCTTTTTTAGTGAGCAATCCATAATACAGACTAATATAGGTTGTATTTTTAGCAGACTGCTCTATTTTTTTAAATTCAGTATTTAATGCATCAGCTTTGTACACTACGCTAAAATCTTGACCATTTTCATTTTTTACAAAAAACAAATGATGGTTATCCTCAATTGGTGTTGCCTTAAAATAAGCAGGAGTATTCGATTTTATTTTGAATGAAGTATTGAGCCCTTCGATATAGAAAAAATGGAAGCCTTCCTTTATAGAAGTTTCTTTTATTTCGCCTGCATATACACTTCTAGTATAAGTGTTCCCTTCGTGAATAAGACCAAAATAGTATTTTTCGATTTGGGCGTAGGCAGCAGTATCGGTAAGATTGTATGTAATCAGGTTTAACTTCTTATTTTTTTCTGTAGTTACATCTAAGTGTGTTAAGTATTTTTTTTGAGAAAAATCCCAGAGAACCACTTGCTTTCTATCAATAATGTTAACGGGTATAAAAGGAGCAAGTTTGCCATTAACATACACTTTAATATCATTCGCCCCTAAGGGCATAGACATTGTTGAAGAAACATACTGCTTGTTTTCAATTTGAATATTGATCTGTTTATTTTCAATTTCAGAAAAAGTGAAGTAATCGTTAGTTGTGCGTAAAGTTGCATCAAAACGATTGCCGGTTTCATTAATACTATACATTTTAAAACCATTTTTATAGGCTTCTAACCTAGAGGTTTTTTTGCCATTTATGTTTTCAACTATAGTTACCTGCAGTATATCACCTTCTTTTTTGTACGTTAAGTCTTTTAAATAGGACTCTTTGCCATTTCCATCTTTTGTAGACTCCTTAATTATGCGGTCGTCGCCATCATATTGATAGGTAGTGATGCGATCTTCGTTTTGTCGCTCTATGATTAAACCTTTGTTGTTATACTTATAATTCCAAATACCGCTACTGCTAGCGCCAGGTCTGCTATACTTACTTATATAACCTTGAGCATTATACTCAAATTTTTCTTGCCCCGAAGTGTTTTTTAATACGCCATTTTCATAAAAGTACTTTACTCCTCTATCAAAATTTAAAGTTGTATTTATACTTCCATCTTTAGTAAAGGTTTGTTCCTTATAAGCAAAAACTCCCTTAGGTAAATTAAAATGCTCTAATTTATAAGAAAATGCTATTGGGTTTACGGGTGCTTTTTCCCAATCTATTTTTTGTGCGTGTACGTTTATAGCAATAAAATAAATCCAGCTTATTAAAAATATTCTTTTAGATTTCATGATTATCATTTGAAAATGAGCAACCAAAAATAATTTGTAACGATTACTTATGGTATAAGGCATTTGCCCTATTTTATTGAGTTACCAATAAATATTAACCAATTTGATCTAATAGAATTGCAACATCTTCAGCAGTATTGTAATAATGAAAACTAACGCGAATACCACCGCCACGAGGTGAGCATATTATTTTTGCATTGCTTAGCTTTTCAAATAAAGCCATGTCTCCTTTAAAATTTATGATAGAAGAATGCTGCTTTCTCTGCAACATAATTTCATTTAATAATCCTAAACTTGCTAAACCGTCTATTGCTATTTTTGAAAGACTTTGGTTTTTTTCAGATATAGCTTCAATACCAACTTCTTCCAGATTTTTGATAGCCTCATTTAAACTTCCAAAGCTTAAAGCATCTTGATGTCCTGGTTCAAAATGTTTTATGAAGGTTGTATCTTTGGGTAGGCTACTAAAATTTTCTGCAGAATTAAACCCTATAGTATTTGGAAATATTTCTTGTTGCACTTCTTCTTTCATCAACATAAAACCAGTGCCAAAACCTGCTCCCAGCCATTTATAACTGCTTGCTCCGAGAACATCTATACCACTTTCCTTAAAATTAAATTTTTCGGTACCAACATATTGGGTGCCATCTGCAATTAAAATTAAATTGGGATATTTCTCCTTTAGTACTTTCAGAAAAGATAAATCTATTTTTACGCCGGACAACCATTGCACTATACTAAATATGAAATAAGCTGGTTTGTGTTTGTCTATCGCTTCAGCAATATTACTTTCTAAATGTGTATTAATTTTAGCATATACAATATCAAATTTTCGTTGTATAAAAGGCCAAGCCACGGAAGGATAGTCATTTTCCAGCAGTAAAACTTTTTTATTTTTTGGTAAACCTTCAATCAACGTATTTATTCCAAATGAAAAATTGGGGACTAATGCCGTCTCGTTAATGGAGGATCCAAAAAAAGTAGAAACTGTTTTACGGGTAACTTCAACTACTTTTTTTCGCTCTAAAAAATTGGCTCCTTCTTCTAAAAATAAAGTATCTTGTTTTGCTCGCCACTGCGCTAGTTTAGTTGACATTAATCCAGAGGAAGCTGTATTTAAATAGGTCTGCTTTGCCAATGCGGGAAAAAGCTTTTTAAAATCTGTCATTACACAATAGGCCAAAAGTTATAAATTAGGTAATTTTACATTGTACGTTAAAGGTAAACAAACTATGTTTTCAAAAACCAAAAATACTCAAACTATAGAGCCAGGCCAGCGTGAACAACGCGAACAATATGAATATGCCAGAAAACGCATAAAGCAGAAAAAGAAGCTAATGCGGCACTTTATTGTTTTTTTAATTGGGTGTATATTTTTAATTATTATAAATCCGGTATTGGGTTATGGCGAAGATTTTTTAATCAAGGATTGGTTTGTTTGGGCCATTTTAATTTGGGCATTTATATTTTTAATTCATTTATTTAATGTGTTTGTAATGAACAAATTTATGGGTAAAGAATGGGAAGATAGACAACTTGAAAAGCTAAAAGCACAACAGCAAGAACGTATAAATGAATTAAAAAAGCAGGCTGTAAAAGATGTAACTGCCGCAGAAGTAAAAGCAGCAAAAGAAACCGATGCTTTAAATAAGAGACCTCTAGACACATTTGATTTAAAAAAAAATGAGGACAGTGGATTATTACCACCAGACGTACAATGATTACTTTAATTGCCGCCGCTGGCGAGAACAATGAATTGGGAAAAGACCAAGATCTAGTGTGGCATCTGCCAAACGATTTTAAACGTTTTAAGGATTTAACTACTGGTCACCATATTATTATGGGAAGGAAAACCTTTGAAACCTTTCCAAAACTATTACCAAACCGAACCCACGTTGTTATAACCCATAAAAAAGATTATAAAAAAGAAGGCGCAGTAGTCGTTTCAAGCTTGAATGAAGCGCTTCTTAAATCAATTAACGATGCCCAACCATTTGTAATTGGAGGCGGAGAAATTTATAAAATTGCTATTAAAATAGCTGATAAAATTGAATTAACGAGAGTGCACGGTACTTTTGAAGCTGATACTTTTTTCCCTGAAATTCCCGAAAAAGATTGGCAACTAGAAACAGAAGTTTTTCACGAAAAAGATGAAAAGCATAAATATTCATTTACATATCAAACTTTTCTTAGAAAATAAATAACAATCTTTCCATTAACAATTCTTGGCTTTATTTTAATATTCCTTTGGGCTCACTAACATAAGACTATTGGTATCTTTAAAGTTAAAATTTAATATTATGAGCAAAGAAAATTTATATAACAAAGAAGCACAAAAAAAATTAAAAGAAATGGTAACAGACATTAAGACAGTAATGTTTGCTACAAACTTAGCATCAGTTCCACTTAGTGTTGTGCCAATGCATACAAAAGAGGTGGATGATAGTGGTAATATCTGGTTCTTAAGCGCATCCAACAGTGACCACAATAGAGATATAAAATTGAATAGCAATGCGCAATTGCTTTATAGTGATCCAAACGATATGAAGTTTATCAGCATTTTTGGTGATGCCAAGATTAGTAATGATAAAGAAACAATCAAAAAATTATACAGTAAAATGGATAATGCTTGGTTTGATGGACCAGGAGATCCGAATGCAACTGCAATACAATTTACACCTCGGGAAGCTGTTTATTGGAGTAATGACGATAATAAATTGGTTACTCTTTTTAAATTAGGAATGGCGGCATTAACAGGAAAAGACCAAGATTTAGGTAGTTCTGGAAAATTAGAAGTATAATATTTTCAACAATAAATATAAATCCCTTTTTCTCAACTTAGAAAAGGGGATTTTTTATTTCTATTTTTACATAAATTCAAAAAAAAATTAATAATATGAAAGCATACATATTTCCCGGGCAAGGCGCACAATTTTCTGGAATGGGCAAAGACCTTTTCGAAAAATCCGACAAGGCCAAAGAACTCTTCAAAAAAGCAAATACTATTTTAGGCTTCGATATTACAAAAATAATGTTTGAAGGCACTGCAGAAGAGCTTAAAGAAACCAAAGTTACACAGCCTGCTATATTTCTTCATTCAACAATATTGGCAATGGTAATGGGCAATGATTTTAAGCCAAATATGGTTGCAGGTCATTCTCTTGGAGAAATATCAGCTTTAGTTGCAAGTGGTTGCTTAGAATTTGAAGATGGGCTTAAATTAGTTTATAAAAGAGCTTTGGCAATGCAGCATGCTTGCGAATTGCAACCTAGTACAATGGCTGCCGTTTTAGGACTTGAAGACCATTTGGTTGAAGCTATATGCGCAGATGTTGAAGGTATAGTTGTAGCAGCAAATTACAATTGTCCAGGACAATTAGTAATTAGTGGAGAAACAGAAGCTGTTGGAAACGCTTGTGAAGCTTTAAAGACGGCTAGAGCCCGTCGCGCTTTGATTTTACCAGTTGGTGGTGCATTTCATAGTCCGTTGATGGAACCTGCACGAGAAGAATTGGCTGCAGCTATAAAAGCTACAGTTTTTA
Organism: Flavobacteriales bacterium; assembly: GCA_038259825.1. GTDB lineage: Bacteria > Bacteroidota > Bacteroidia > Flavobacteriales > Flavobacteriaceae > JBBSOK01. The sequence continues at coordinate 20,095 of JBBSOK010000006.1, read as the reverse complement.
ATAAACCCTCATGTCCAATTTATCAAAATGTGAGCACGTTTGCTGTTACAGATCCTGCAGAAATTCAAGAAAATTTAATTTTCCAACTTACGGCACCTGTAAAATGGACACAAAGTGTACAAAATATGATTAAAGATGGTGCAACAACATTTACTGAAGTTGGACCAGGAAATGTGCTTCAAGGTTTGGTTAAAAAAATTGATCCTTCTATGGAAACACAAAAAGCTGAAATATAATTTTTTTATACCGCGTCTTTTTATAAAAAGAAACACCGAAAAGCAAATCGCTTTCCGGTGTTTTATAATATAAAAAAAATTTATTTAAGCGCTTAACCTACAATCTTGGCAATCTTTCACTTCGCCATAGTAAGTTTCACGATATTTATGAACGGTTTTGTAAGGAACGCTTAAGAATGTTTTCTTCACATAAATTACGTTTGCGGTAAACATTCCCATTTTTTCTGTAAATCGTTTTTCTTTTTTTGTTTTTCTTTTAATTGCTATCAGCTTCATTGGTTTTTCTTTTCGGTTTGTTGCAAATAAACAAGTTATAGGTTGCAATTACAAGCTTTTACCGTTAAACCTTAGTTAAGCAAGAAATATCAGTATGAATTTATAATAGATTATACCCAATCATTAAAACTGCATTAGTGAATTCAGATGTGTAAACATTACTGTTCAAAATATCCTTTCTACCTAAGTAAAAACGATACTCAACGCTTATTTTATTGTTAAAATTATAGCCGGCTCCTAGACCAGTTCTACCTTTCATCTGAAAGTCAAATGTAGCTGCCGTTTCTATTTCGAATTTTACATTAGAGTCTAAATCAAAATAATGAACATAAGCTGCATTCAAAAATAATTTCGATTTATCACCGAGGTAAATATAATATCGAACACCAAATGCCGATTCAATATAACTATAGTTTACACTTGCTTCCTGAAAATCTATTTGCTTATTTTCCTTGAATGAAAAATAGGACGGTTCTATAAATGCAGACCAGGCACTATTTTTAAATTTTAAAAGATATTCTGCTTCAATACTAGCGCTGAAAATTGTTTGATTTTCAAAATCTACACTTCTTATATCATTAAAATTATTTATTAAATTTAAAGAACTGAAATAAACTCGTGGTTTAACATACAGGTTAAATTCTGATTCATAGGTTTTGGATGAGAAGGAAGTAAAGGAAGAATTTTGACAGGCATTATATTTTTCAAAATAATTTATCAACTTTTTTCGATCATAGGTTAATGTTTCTTCGTCTCCCATTGAAATGTCTTGACAATTCAACTGTAAAAAAAGTTGCTGCTTATATTGATTATTTTCTATTATTTGGTTTTCCTTCTTATATCTTTTATAATATAGTTGAGTAGGATTATGTGTGTTTATATCATAAAAATATAACCGAAGTAAATCTCCTGTTAGCATATAAAGTGACGCCTTACCTTCAACCAATACATTTAAAAAAACTGTTTCTGTTGTATAATTGGGTTGCGGGTTATTATCTAAATCATTTAAATTGGCCCTTTCAACTACTCTATCAACTTCAATTTTAAATTTTTTAAACTTAAATTTTCCAGGAATACCAAATTCTTTGATATTATTTAATGTTCCAGTTATTAAGTTGGAGGTTTCGTTGAGCTTATACTCGAAAGATGTTGGAGTATTGTCCCAATCTTGATTGTTGATAAAACAATCTATTTTTTTATTATTCTCGTCAATTACGTAACCTTTTTCAAAAGATGTTTGGGCCTGTACATTTTTGAAAAGAAGAAATACAATAAGAAAAAGAAAATATTTTTTTGATTTCATAAATAAATATTAAATGCAGGTAGCAAGATAATAATCACTTTCTCTAAGAAAAAGCACGTTTGATTTAAAAAAGAGTGTATCCTAAAATGATTGATGATGTGGTGAGCTCTGAAGTATAAACTCCACTGTTCAAAATATCTTTTTTTCCTAAGAAAGTTCTAAATTCTATACTTACCTTATTGTTATAATTGTAACCTCCACCAACACCAATCCTGCCGCGAGCGCTAAAATCTATTTCTTGTGATGCACTAATTTCAAAATCGATGTCGGACCCAATATTAAAATTGTGAACATAAGCCGCATTTAAAAATAATTTTGACTTGTCATCTAAAAAGAAATAACGCCTTACACCTGATGCAAACTGAAGATATTTAAAGTCTATACTAGCGGTTTGGGATGTAATTTCTTGTTCATCTTTAAAAGAATAGTAGGATGGTTCTATAAAAATAGACCAAGCACTGTTGTATGCATCTAAAATCAATTCTGCCTCTAGACCTAAACCAAAGTTGGTTTGATCACCAAAATCTGCGCTTCTCACGTCATTAACTGTATTGGTAAAACTGAAAGAGCTAAAATTTACACGCGGTCTTACAGACAAATTAAATTTTCCGGTAAATTTCTTTTTTGAAAGAGAAATATAATCCGAATTCTTACAAGTATTATATTTTTCAAAATACTCAACTAATCTACTTCTAGAGTAACTTAATTTTTCTTCATCCTTCATTGATGGATTTACACAGTTTAATTCTAAATATAAAGTTTGCTTATATTGATTATTTTCAGCAATTTCTAATTCACCTTTTTTATATCGTTTATAAAATAACTGAAGTGGAATTGCACTATCTTTTTTATAGAAAAAAACTCTTAGAATGTCACCAGAATACATATATAATGAGGCTTCTCCTTCAATTAAAACCTTCAAGAATAATTCTTCCGATTTAAAATTTGGTTTAGGATCGTAGCTTAATTCTCCCAGATTTGCTCTTTCAAAAGTACGGTCAATTTCTACATTGTATTTAATATATTTAAAGGTTGAAGGAACTCCGAACTCTTGAACTGTATTTATTGTAGCTTTCTGAATTTCTGAATTTTCAGACAATTTATATTCAAACACTGTAGGGTTATTTGCCCAATCTTCATTTTTTATAAGACAATCAGTTTTAGCACCAGAATTATCTATAAAATAGCCATTTTCAAATTTAGTTTGAGCGATTGAATTTGAAAAACATGCAAATACTAAAAATAGAAATATTAAAAATTCTTTTTTATTATTTTTTTGGAACACTTTATATTCGCTCACTAGATTTAGTTGACTCATTATTTGAATATTAGAATTTTTTAGTTAAGATTTATTTAAAAGACAATATACATTGTTTTGAAAATCTTCGGAGATTAAATAAAAAAGATTGCTAATAATTTCTGTAGTTATTTTCAGAAAGAAACAAAAATACCATTTAGAAAAAATGAATCAATTATTTTTAGTTTTTATATACAATGCCATTTTTCATTACAAAAACTACATTTTCAAGCGTTTTAACCATTTTAGTTGGGTCGTCATTTACTGCAATTATGTCCGCATAAAAACCTTCTTTTAATTGTCCTAAATTATCTGAAGCTTCCAAAACTGAAGCCGCCGTTATTGTTGCACTTTGTATTGCCGTAATTGCAGGCATCCCAGCTTCTACCATATAACCAAATTCCTTGGCATTATCGCCGTGAGGAAAAACACCAGCGTCTGTTCCAAATACAATTGGCACTCCTTTTTTATATGCTTCCCCAAACATTTTTTGAATTTTCGGTCCAATTTCTAATGCTTTAGGTACAACCAACGGATTATAAAAATTTGGCACAGTTGCCTTTTGTGAAACATATTTGCCAGCAGTAATCGTTGGCACTAAATAAACATTATACTCTTTCATTAAACCCATTGTTTCAGGGCTCATCAAAGTGCCGTGTTCTATTGTTTTTACGCCTGCTCGGATAGCGCGCTGCATACCCTCATCTCCGTGGCAATGTGCAGCAACCTTCATATCATAATCTTGGGCCGTTCTTACAATTGCGGCTATCTCTTCTTCGGTAAATTGTGGATTTTTACTGTTTTTTGCTACGCTCAATACGCCGCCAGTGGCTGTAATCTTAATCCAATCTGCCCCATTTTTATACCGTTGTCGTACTGCTTTTGCCGCATCATCTACCCCATTTACAACACCATCTTCTGGACCGGGATTTCCCATTAATTCTTGGCTTCTACCATTTGTTGGGTCTGCGTGACCACCAGTTGTTGCCAATGATTTTTCAGCAGTATAAATTCTTGGGCCTATAGCTTTTCCCCTATTTATTGCATTTCTTAATGCTACATTTACACCACTTCCACCCAAATCCCTAACTGTTGTGAAGCCTGCCATTAGAGTTCTATGCGCAATTTCTGCGGCGTTGTAAGCCACATCAGCATCATTAAGAGTAAATTCTTCAAGATATTGATTTGGTCCAGATTCTCCTTCAATGTGAACATGCATATCGATGAGTCCTGGTAAAACTGTTTTATTTTTTAAATCATATACAATATCACTATCGTTAGTAGGAATTATAAACCCTTCAGAAACACTTTGGATTTTATTTTCTAAAACAATAATGGTACTGTTACCAAGAACTTTCCCATTTTTAGTGTCGATTATTTTACCACAGTGCAAGTATATGTTCTGCGCTACGCTTCCAAAGTAAACCAATAATAAAATGAATGTAAAAATGCTTTTCATATTTAATAATTTTTAGATAGATTAAAAATAGGATAAAAATTGATTATAGTCGTGGAAAGCTAAAAAAACATAATATGTAGGTTGGTATTTAGGAGATATTTTAATTTTATTCAATAAAAAAGCCCACCAATTGGTGGGCTTTTTATTATTTGTAAACAATGGTTAGATTTTAAGCTCTTTTTTTACGTCTACCATAAGATCTTTACCGTCAGCTAGTATAACACCGCCACCTGTTGAAGAATCTAAAACATATTGAAAACCTTGAGCACGTGCTACTTTTTGAATAGCAGCTCTGGCTTTTTCTAGTACTGGCTGTAAAATATCAACTTCTTTTTTCTGAAGATCTTTTAAAGCCGAATCTCTGTACTGTGCAATGTTATTTTGCATAGTTTGTACTTCTTGTACTCTTTTCGTGTTTTCATCCTCAGTCTTACCTTCTGCTTCTTGCTCGTATTGCTTGTATTTTGTGTCAAGCTCTTTAGCCATATTTTTTATTTCAGTATCGTAAGTCTTTTGGATTTTCTCCAATTGTCCTTGAGCAGCTTTCATTTCTGGCATTGCTTCAACCAATTTTGAAGTTTCTATGTGGGCAACTTTAGTCTGTGCATTTACAAAACTTGTAGCTCCTACTAACAATACCACGGCTACGAATAATGATTTCATTTTTGTCATTGTATTAAAATTTAAATTTAAGTGTTATTTTATTGATTATTATTAATTTACTGATAAACTGTTTAATTTAAAACTAATTATTGTCACCTTCGCCATCGTCTGCATTTGGGGCTCTTTTATCTTCTCTAGATTGCAAAATAGAATCTCTTCTTGCTTCCCTTTCGGCTATTATACGTTGTTTTCTAGCTTCAAATTCTGCCTTTTTGGCTTCACGAATGGAATCTCTAGTTTTAGTTCGATCTGCCATTATTTGTTCGCGCTCATTCTTTTTTGCTAAAACCGATTGCTCACGTTCTTCTTGTTTTTGCTCTATTTCTTGTTCTCTTTCTGTTACTGCCTTGTCTTCTTCCATAGAAAGAGCGTCACGTTTCTCAATTTCTTTCTTATCTCTTTTGTTAGTTGCTTCCTCACGTTTGGCCGCTCTATTGATGCTTCTTAAGACAACATCGCTTATGTCATTTCTTTCAGCAGCAAAAAGCATAACAACATCTGCAGATTTATCGAAAATAAAATCATATTTCTTATTTTCTGCGATTTCCTGTACTATATTAAAAACTTGATCTTGTATTGGCTGAACAAGTTGCTTACGCTGTATCATTAAATCTCCAGCAGGACCAAAACGATCTTGTTGATACTGGCGCATTTCATCTTCTTTTATTTTAATTTCTTCTTCGCGCTCTTCGATTAATTCTTTTGTAAGTAAAACCCTCTCATTGGTAAGGGTAGTTTTCATTAAATCTATTTCCTTCTGCTTTTTGTCTGTATCTTGTTTCCATCGTTGCACTTTTCCCTCAAGTTGAATTGATGCTTCTTTGTACTCCGGTACATTCTCTAGGATATATTCCATATCAATATATCCAATACGTACGCCTCTTTGTGCAGTGCTTATAAAAGTAAAGCACATAAAGGCTAAAAGTGATAGTATAAAATGTTTGGTTTTCATATTTATTGGTTGTTTAAGAAAATATCGTGCCAAGTTTAAAATTGTTGTCCTATTATAAAGTGTGTTTCCCATCCGTGTGGTCCAACTTCTCCAATTTGTGGATCGAATCCATATCCAAAATCTATACCCAGTAATCCAAAGGCCGGCATAAAGATACGTAATCCTGCTCCAGCTGAACGCTTAAGGCTAAATGGATTATAATTTCTGAATCCATCATAAGACCCACCTGCTTCTGCAAAACCAAGCACATAAATAGATGCTAATTGTTTTAATGTAATTGGATACCTAACTTCAAACGAAAATTTATTATAAATGGTATTTCCGTCATTATCTGAAAGTGATTGGTTTTGATATCCCCTTAATTGAATAACTTCTCGTCCATCTAAACTAAATGCTCCCAGTCCATCACCACCAACAAAGAATCGCTCAAAAGGTGGTACACCTCTATCTGCATTGAAGGCGCCAAGATAACCAAATTCTGTATTGCTCCTCAACACTAAATCTCCCCAAATTTTAGTATACCAAGTACCTTTAAATTTAATTTTGTAATATTCCAGCCATTTAAAACGATCTTGATCTATTTCCGCAATTCTTGCACGGTCATCAATATCACTAAGATTTAATCCAGCTCTTTCTGTTGCTAATTCTTGATAATCTACTCCATTAAATGCGGAATAAGGGATAGTCATTTTTGCCGTGATACTAAAGTCTGAGCCATACTTAGGATAAATTGGATTTATACCTGTATTGTTTCTACTTAAACCTACCGTGTAAGCCAAGTTATTTGATGAACCATTACCAAAAGTGAACAAGCCTGTGTTATAATTTTTAAGATTATAATGTTGATAGCTTATAGCCTGAGAAAGGACAAAATAATCATCTGGCCATTTTAATTTCTGAGCCAAACCGACAGAACCACCCGTAATTAAGAAGCTTCTATCTCTATCAACATCTCTTGTTTGAGGATTAAATAAGTACTGAATTGTATGTGAAAATGAAGTACTTAACTGAACTGGTTTTTTACCACCTAACCAAGGTTCAGTAAGAGAAAGACTGTACGTTTGATAAAAGCTACTAGCCTGCGCACGTATTGCTAATTGTTGACCATCACCCATTGGTAAAGGCTTATATGTATCTAAATTGAAAATATTTCGAAGTGAAAAGTTTTTGAAAGATAACCCTAAAGTACCCACGAAACCACCACCGCCATAACCACCTTGAAGTTCAATTTGGCTAGAACCTTTTTCAACTACCGAATATTCCAAATCCAATGTACCATTGTTTTGATCTACATTTTTAAAGTTTGGAGATAGTTGTTCAGCATCAAAATAACCGAGTTGACCAAGTTCACGCAAGGTTCTAACTACGTTTCTCTTGCTATATATTTGACCTGGACGGGTTCTTAACTCCCGATAAATTACGTGATCGTTTGTTCTATCATTACCGATAACGGATATATTGTTGAAACGTGCCAACTTACCTTCAATAATTCTGATTTCAAAATCTATAGTATCATTTCTAACTGCTGTTTCAACAGGGTTTATTTTAGAAAACAAATAACCATTATTTTGATAGAGGTTGGTTATGTCTTCCGCTTCAGGGTTTTCTACGTCTGCAATTCGCTCCTGTAAAAGTACTCCGTTATAAACTTCACCCTTTTTTATTCCTAATAACTGCTTTAAAAGACCTTCGGTAAACACACTATTTCCAATAAATTTAATATCACCAAAATAGTATTTTTTACCTTCTTCAATTTTAAGATTTAGTGCTACATTTTTATCATCTATAATGGTAAGTGTGTCACTAATGATACGAGCGTCACGAAATCCACTAGATTTATATTTTTTAATGATTGTTTCTTTATCTGCTTCAAAATCTTCCTCAATATATTTTGAGCGTTTAAAAACATGAAAAAAGTTTTTCTGCTTCGTGTTTTTCATTGTACCGCGAAGTTTACTGCTACTCAATTCATTATTACCTTCAAACTTAATTTCTTTAACCTTAACACGTTCATTTTTGTCTATATTAATGGTCATATTTTTTGAAACCTCAACTCCTGTAGAATCTAGCACAGGTGTTGTTGCAATCACAACTTGAGTATTCAAGAAACCGTCTTTTTTAAACTTGTTGGCAATAGAGTTTTTGGTAGTGGTAAGAAGGTTTTTTGTGATTTTAACCCCTGGATTTAAATCATTATCCTTTCTAATTTCCTTTATCTTTCCCTTTTTAACTCCTTGTATTGTAACTTCGTTAAGCTTTGGAAGTTCTACAATATATAATTCCAGATCTACTTCATCCTCACTAACGCTGGTTACATAAAAAGCAATATCACTAAATAAATTTTGCTCCCAAAGTTTCTTGGTTACTGCACTTAATTTTTCTCCTGGAATATAGATTTCGTCTCCTTTTTTGAGACCCGTAAATGCAATAACGGTTTGTACATTAAAATTTTGTGCACCTGTTACGGTAATATCATTTATGATATACTTACGGCCACTATCTAACTCTTTTTGCTGTGCGCTTGCGTTGAATGAAACTAGTAGTAGAAATACTACTAAAGAATACATTTTAATTGAAGGTTGCAATATATTATTGGTCAAGTTGTTCACTAGTCTTTCCAAATCGTCTTTCTCTGTTTTGATAATTTAATATTGCTTCAAATAGGTGATCCTTAGTATAATCCGGCCAAAGTGTTTCTGTAAAATACAGCTCGGCATAGGCAATTTGCCAAAGCAAAAAGTTACTAATTCTTTGCTCACCACTTGTTCTTATTAACAAGTCTACATCTGGCAAATTTTGCGTGTAAAGATGCTTATTTATAACCGTTTCGTCAATATCATCGGGCGAAATTAGGTTATTTTTAACTTTAACACTAATCTCTTTTATGGTTTTAGTTATTTCCTCCCGCGAACCATAGCTTAGAGCCAATGTTAAAGTCATTCTGGTATTCTTCTCAGTTATTGCTATAACTTCGGCTAATTCCTTTTGAGCTTTTTTTGGTAATGCGTCTAAATTTCCAATGGCATTTAACTTTATATTGTTTTTCTCTAGGGTCTTTATTTCTTTTTTCAGCGATGAAACCAATAATTTCATCAACAACTCTACTTCCAATTTCGGCCTGTTCCAATTTTCGGTTGAAAAAGCATATAGTGTTAAAAAAGGTATATTTATTTCAGCACAAGCCTCGACAATTTCTCTAACTGCTTTTGTACCGTTTTCATGACCCAATGCCCTAAACAAACCCTTTTGCTTTGCCCAACGACCATTACCATCCATGATAACGGCAAGGTGCTGCGGCAATTTTGTAAGATCTATTTGTTCTAAAAGGTTCATTTTCAATTAAAAATTGCAGTAACAAGGTTTGCGTCCGAAGGTGTATGTCAAAGTAACTCCTGAAACCATATACCAATCGTTATTATTAAGATTTCCGTATGAAGGTACATATCGATTGTTATTATTAGGGGAACCTCCATCTAGATTGTCTGTAAATGTATACCTAGCACCAATTTCCGCCGCAATCACAAAATTTGTGGATAACGTTGTTTTGTAGCCTAAAATAATAGGAATTGCAAAGCTACCTTCAATTCCAAAATCAATAGAACGGTTGGGTTCTGGCGCTTCCAATGATCCCCTATAAATAAAATATGTTAAACCAGTATATAAGTAGGGCGTACCAACCGACTGACCACCATACATATCAAAATCCCAAAAATTATATTCTAAACCTAAACTCACCTCATCTGCAGAGCTTTCTAACTTATAATCTCTTTCTATTCTCCTGCTATCTTTTGCATCTGCATCATCAGATTTAAAACGAGCATGTATATAGGAAAAACGAAATGCGTGACGCGGGCTTCGGTTCCATTTTAATAATATACCTCCAGCAAAAGCGCCAGGATCTATGTAAGTTGTTGGGCCTAAATCTCCAATATAATTTGAACCACCTATAATGCCACCAATTTCATACGTTTGAGCATGTAACTGTACGGCGCAAATAGCTATAAAAAATAGGCTTATTAAATACCTCATATACTTTAAAAGTTTGCAAATATAACAATTAACTTTGCTTAGCAATAAACTAAGCTGGAATGTCTTATTGCATTAACAAATTTTAAAGTACTTTATTGTTTAATTGCGCTTATCTTCTCCCCAAAGTAGTTTTTCTCGTAGGGTTTTTATAAAACTATCATCAGAAAGCTGAAGTAAATTTATTTTGAAAGGTGCCTTTTCTATGTAAATAGTAGTTTCATTTTTTACGGTTGCCACACGAGAATCCATAGAAAGCAGATAATTTTTTTCTCTACCTGTAACATTCAAGGTAATTTTGCTTGTATCTGGCAAAACAAAAGGTCTTGCATTTAAATTATGAGGGGCTATTGGAGTAATCACAAAACTATCCGTACTTGGATCTATAACTGGGCCGCCACAACTTAGTGAATAACCTGTAGATCCTGTAGGCGTAGAGATTATTAGCCCGTCCGACCAGTAGGAAGTTAAATATTTCCCGTCTATCATAGTTTCTACCTTAATCATGGAAGTTGTATTTTTCCGGTTTACTGCAACTTCGTTGAGAGCAAAGTTTAAAGGCATAAAATCTGTATTTTCAGGTTCTGTGCGGACGGTTAATAAACTCCTTTCAGACAAGGTATATTTTCCATTTAAAATTAAGCTTAAACTTTCTGCAATCTCCTCTTTTTGAATTGTTGCTAAAAAGCCCAATCTTCCTGTATTTATACCAACTATAGGAATTTTAAGATTTTGAACATACGTAACTGCTTTTAGCAATGTACCATCACCTCCAATACTGAAAAACAAGTCATAACTATCATCTAAGGACTTAAATGTTTTAAGCCTCGAAAAATTTTTGGTAATATCTTTATGTTGATTGATAATATTCAGAAAATTTTCTTCAATTACTACCTCAACATCTTTTTTTTGAAGCGCATCAAGAATATGCTGCACATAAATTTCAGAATTTTCGTGATAAAATTGTCCGTAAATACCTATTTTTTTCATCTTAAATATTAAGGTATTTATCAAGATACTTCGAGCGCTCTTTTAATTCATCAAGGAAAATATCCTCGTGGTGGTTACTCACCACATTATAATTGTATCTTCTAAATGTCTGCACAATACTATTCATATTGGCCTGGCCAATTTTTATGGTTGCTTGCATAATATCATTCTCAAACTTTGATATAAAAATTCCTAATATTTTTGTGTCGTTAGATTCGACAATCTGGCACATTTCTCCAAAACTATAATCTTTAGCTTGCTTTTCGACAACTAAGATTCCTCCAGCTTCATTCAAAAATGGCGTATTGTTAAAGATGCTCATAATATCGCCCAATTCAAAATAACCTAAATAAGCATTTTCAGCACCTAAAACGGGCATAATGTTACTGCTGTTAAGCGCAAAGGCTTCTAAAATATCCAACCAATTTGTATTTTCTCTTACAAAAAACCGCTCGAGCGCATATCTGTAATCTTCAATTATTTTCTCTCCATCAAAGCAATACGCATCAGTTTCAGAAATACAACCTTGATATATCCCATTTTCCGTAACGGGAATATGACTATAGGTAAGTTGTTTGAAGACAGATTGTATCTCTTTTAGTTTTGACGTAAAACCAAATGCTTCAATATCGTTTATAATATAATTTTGTGTATCCAAATTAGAGTTATTTTTACTGCAAAATACTTAAAAAATGTGTTCCGTACGCCAATGCCTAGTTGTATTTTTGTTAATTCAACTTATTGTATTAGCTCCATTTATTTAGAAATTCGAATTAAATTTAAAAGTTCAAAACAAATTTACATGACAAAATTAAGCGTAAATATCAATAAAATAGCAACGTTACGAAATGCCCGTGGAGGCAATGTGCCAGATTTGTTGCAGGTTGCAAAAGATGTTCAACAATTTGGAGCGCAAGGGATTACAATACATCCAAGGCCAGACGAGCGCCATATAAGATATCAAGATGCGTACGATTTGAAGGAAATTGTAACTACCGAATATAATATTGAAGGCAACCCAATTCAAGAATTTATGGATATGGTGCTGAAACTAAAGCCTACCCAAGTTACGCTTGTTCCGGATGCTGTGGATGCTATAACAAGTAATGCAGGCTGGAATACAGTTGAAAAGAAAGATTTTTTAAAAGAAATAATTGTTGAATGTAAGCGAAACAATATTAGAACCTCAATATTTGTTGATGCAAACCTAAAAATGGTGGAAGGAGCCGCTGAAACTGGCACCGATAGAATTGAATTATACACAGAACATTTTGCAGATGAATACAAAATTGGAAACAATAAAGGAGTAATTATGTATACGAAATGTGCAGAATTGGCCAACAAACTAAACTTAGGCATAAACGCTGGCCACGATTTATCATTGGAAAACGTCCAATTTTTCAAAGAAAACGTACCGTATTTACTGGAAGTATCAATCGGCCACGCGCTAATTTGCGAATCTATTTACCAAGGTTTGGAAAACGTAATTTCACAATACCTTCAAAAGCTTGCATAATTACATTCTTCTCACATTAAAAAATCTATATTCGATTTTTACTAAAACTTTAAAATGAAATTACACTCACAAATAATAGGAACAGGCAAACCTTTTATAATACTTCACGGGCTTTTAGGAAGCGGTGATAATTGGAAAACGCTGGGAAAACAGTTTGCTGAGCTTGGATACCAGGTACATTTAGTAGATTTGAGAAACCATGGTCACAGTTTTCATTCAGAAGTTTTCAACTACCAAGTAATGGCTGAGGATTTAAAAAACTATATTGAAAATCACAGCTTAGGAAAAACAATTCTTTTAGGACATTCTATGGGTGGAAAAACGGCGATGGAATTTGCCGCAGAATATCCTGAAGCAGTTTCAAAGTTGATTATTGCAGATATTGGTCCAAAACAATACCCACAGCACCATCAAGATATTTTAAAAGCGTTAGAATCTTTAAATTTTTCTGAAATTAAAACACGAGATGAAGCAGATGAGATTTTATCTAACTTTATAAAAGATTTAGGCACTCGCCAATTTTTACTTAAGAGTCTTTATTGGAAGAAAAAAGGGGAACTTGCATTACGTTTTAATTTAAAAGCCATTACAAAAAACATTGAAGAAGTTGGCAAGCCTTTAAATTCTTCCTTTAAATACGATGGCGAAACAGTATTTTTACGTGGCGCAAAGTCTGGATATATTGAAGATTTTGATGAAGTATTAATTAAAAAACATTTTCCAAAAGCCAGCTTACAAACAGTTTCAAACGCTGGCCATTGGCTGCACGCAGAAAATCCGAAAGAATTTTATGATAATGTTATCAATTTTTTATAACATTGCAGGATAATTTATTATGTACGCATAATAAAAAGTGCTAATGCAAGCACTTTACGCATATTGATTAATTTAATCCCTAACAAAAAACATAATTATGAAGAAAGTTTTATTTCTTGCCGTCTTTGTACTATCAAGCGCAGCTGCCTTCGCAGGTGGTTACCGTGTGAGTATACAAGGACAAAAAGCACTGGCAATGGGGCACACAGGTGTTGCCGTAATTAACAGCAGTGAACTTGTATTTTTTAATCCAGCAGGCTTAGTTTATCTAGAGGATAGACTAAATATATCTGTAGGAGTAAGTGGCGTATTTTCAAATGTTGCTTATCAAAATGAAAGTACTGGTGCTGTAGCACGAACAGATAGTCCAGTTGGAACACCACTATATTTATACGCTTCATATAAGGCTACCGATTGGCTTTCATTTGGTATTGGTGTTTATACTCCTTACGGAAGTACCGTATCTTATGAAGACGATTGGGCAGGTAGCCATTTGGTCAATAATATTGACCTACAGGCTATTTACATTCAGCCAACTGTTTCTGTTAAGGTAAATGAATATTTAAGTTTTGGCGGTGGTCCAATTTATGTAACTGGTGGCGTTAATTTTAATCGAAACCTAAACAGAACATTAACAGATCTTGACGGAAACAGAAGTGAAGTAACCATAGATGCGCAAGGAGTAAGTGCTTGGGGCTATACCGCAAGTGCAATGTTTAGCCCAACTAAAAATTTTAGAATAGGTGCAACTTATCGCTCAGAAATTATTTTAGATGCCGAAGATGGCGAAGCTGATTTTCAAAATATTCCAAACTCACCTTTAACTCCATTTGCAGATACAACTTTTGATGCATCATTACCTTTACCTGCCGAAATGACTGTTGGTCTATCTTATGAATTTTGTGAGAAGTGGTTATTCGCATTCGATTATAACCGTGCCTTCTGGGATGTTTATGAATCTTTGGATATAGATTTTGCAAACCCGAATGTTCCGGATTCTGAAAATCTTAGAAATTATAAAAATGCTTCAACCTATCGTTTTGGACTTCAATATAAAGCAACAGATATGTTTACGTTACGTGCTGGTTATTACTTTGATGAATCTCCTGTGCAAGATGGATATTTTGCTCCAGAAACACCTCGTAACGATAGTGATGGATATACCGCAGGTTTAAGTTTTAATGTTGGCAAGAAATTAGCAATAGATGCTTCTTTCTTATACTTGAAATTTAAAGAAACAAATGCTTCCTATGATTTCTATCTAGAAAATGGTAATCCTGCTCCTTTCAGCGGAACATATAAGAGCAACGCATTTGTTCCAGGATTAGGCCTAACTTATAAAATGTAAAAAAAGAAAAAGATGAAAAATATATTTAAATATTCATTCGCATTTATAGCCATTGGTCTAGTAAGTTGCGATCCAGAATTTGAAACTCCGATTGATGATGCTGGCTTTTATTCAAGTGGTGAAGCTAATTTTTCTAATTATGTTGCTGTTGGTAATTCTTTAACAGCAGGATTTGCAGATAATGCTCTATACATTACAGGTCAAGAAAATAGTTATCCAAACATTATGGCCCAACAATTCGCTCTTGCAGGTGGTGGTGAATTTACACAACCATTAGTAAGTGATAATTTTGGCGGCCTTTTATTAAATGGAACTCAAATTACCCAAAACCGTTTTGTTCTTGGCGTTGATGCAAACGGAAATCCCGGTCCAATTATTTTGGAAGGAATGTCCACAACTGAAGTTACATCGGGTCCAATTGGTCCATTTAATAACATGGGTATTCCTGGAGCAAAGAGTTTCCATTTGGTTGCCCCTGGTTATGGTAATGTAGCTGGTGTTGCAACTGGTGCTGCAAATCCTTACTATGCAAGAATTGCTACAAGTGCAACTTCTACAGTAATTGGGGATGCAGTTGCAAAAAACCCAACATTCTTTAGTTTATGGATTGGTAACAACGATATTTTAAGTTTTGCTACTTCAGGAGGAATTGGTGTAGACCAAACAGGAAATTTTGACCCAAGTACTTATGGCCCTAATGATATTACAGACCCTAACGTATTTGCTTCGGTTTATAGTCAAGAAGTTGATGCTTTAACTGCAAATGGTGCAAAAGGTGTTTTAATTAATATTGCAGATGTAACATCTATTCCATACTTTACAACAGTTCCATTTGCTCCGTTAAGCCCATTAGACCCTAACTTTGGACCTCAAATACCAACTTTAAATGCAACTTTTGGCCAATTAAATCAAGCTTTCGCATTTTTAGGAGTTCCAGAAAGATCAATTGTTTTTTCTCAAACAGCTGCTAGTCCAGTTGTAGTTCAAGATGAATCTCTAACAAATATTTCTACTTCCCTTGCACAAGTATTGCAAGGAGCCGGTTTCCCTGCAGGACTTGCTGCAATTTATGGTCAGCAATATGGACAGGCAAGACAAGCCACTGCAAATGATTTATTAGTGCTTCCAAGCTCTTCAATAATCGGAAAAGTAAATACAGACAGAGCAGCTCAATTAATAGCTTTGGGCGTACCTCAAGAGCAAGCTGGACAATTATCAGTTAATGGTGTAACATATCCTTTACAAGATAGATTTGTTTTGATACCTACAGAGAGACAAGCCGTGGCTAATGCTGCAGCTGCTTACAACGCAACAATTCGCTCAATTGCAGATACTAAAGGATTGGCATTTGTAGATGCAAAAGCATTTTTAGCAAGAGTAGCTAACGGTGGTGTTGCTTTTGATTCTGGCGTTTTAACATCACAATTTGTAACAGGTGGTGCATTTTCATTGGACGGTGTTCACCCAACACCAAGAGGTTATGCTTTTACAGCTAACGCAATTATCAATGCAATTAATGAGAAATATAATTCAACTATTCCTCTAGTTAATATTGGTAACTACGGCACGGTTACATTAAGTAACAATTAATCATATATAGATAAAATACTAAAATCGTCTCTTTATTCAAGAGACGATTTTTTTATGGAAAGAATCAATTAGTTTTATAATAAATAAAAGAAGTCAAACTCAAAACCTATCAAATGAAACTTATATTAAAATTATTACTCACCGCAATTGCTGTAATCATATTGGCATATATTTTACCAGGCGTTTCTGTGAATGGCTACATTTCGGCAATTGTAGTAGCAATTGTTATTGCATTGTTAAGACTTATTGTTAAACCAATATTAGTAATATTAACCTTGCCTATAACAGCAATAACCTTGGGCCTTTTCTTATTGGTAATTAATGCCATTATAATTTTAATGGCAGATTATTTTATTTCATCATTCAATGTTGATGGATTTTGGTGGGCATTGTTATTCAGCTTGCTGCTTTCTGTAATTCAATCTATATTATTCTCAATAATAAAGGAAGAATAAAGCCAATATCTTATAAAAATTGTAAAGTTTTGGTTGCAGGCACAAAAGATTGTATTTTTGCATCCCCAAAATAATGGGCAAATTTTTCACAAAATGAATATTACAAAAAAGGAAATAGATCAATTAAATGCTGTTATTACAGTATCAATTGCAAAGGAAGATTATAAGGAAAAAGTTTCGAAAGTACTTAACAACTATAAAAAAACCGCAAATATTCCAGGTTTTAGAAAAGGACATATCCCAATGGGAATGGTTCAAAAACAATATGGCAAAGCTGTTTTGGTTGAAGAGGTAAATAAACTTTTACAAGAAAGTCTTCAAAAATTTCTTACAGAAGAAAAATTAGATGTTCTGGGAAGTCCATTACCTAGAAATGAATCTCAAGTTAATTGGGATGATGAAGATTTTTCATTTGAATTCGATTTAGGCCTTGCTCCATCTTTTGAAATTGATTTAAAAGCTAAACCTGTTCAAAAATATAAGGTTATTGCAGATGAAGAAATGCTGAAAAATCAAGTAAAAACCATTCGGAAACAGTATGGAAAGCTTGAAAGTAAAAATGAAGTTGAAAAAGGTGATGAAATTACCGGAACCTTTAAAAATGAAGAAAAAGAAATCGATAAAAAAACTACAATCGATTTAGAATTGGTTGATGGTAAAGAGCAAAAGAAAGCTTTACTTGGCGCAAAAGTTGGCGAAACCGTTACGCTGCAAACAAAAGGAATGTTCAAAAACGACCATGACAACCAAAAACATTTTGGTGTAGAGCACGAAGCTGCTCACGGTTTGGAGGCCGAAGTTTCTTTTACAATTGAAGAAGTAAATACCCGTAAAATGGCAGATTTAAATGCCGAACTTTTTGACAAGCTTTTTGGGAAAGATACTGTAACTTCTGAAGACGAATTAAAAGCGAAAATAAAAGAAGACGCTGAAAAGCAATTTGAGCAACAAAGTGACCAAAAATTTTTGGATGAAGTTATCGAAACATTGATAGACAACACAAAATTTGAACTGCCTGATACGTTCCTTGAAAAATGGATACAAATGGGCGGTGAAAAAAGACTTTCGGAAGAAGATGCAAAAGCTGAATACGAACGTAGTAAGAAAGGTTTACGGTACCAATTGATTGAAGGTAAATTAAGAACTGAAAATAATCTCCAAGTAACTTTTGACGAGCTGAAGGAATATTCACGTAATATGATAAAGGCACAAATGGCACAATTTGGCCAAATGGATCCTTCTGAAGAGGAACTTGACGGTATAGCCGCTCGTATTTTAAGCAATCAAGAAGAAGTAAAGCGATTAAGCGAGCAACTTAACACAAACAAATTGCTTGATTTTTTCAAAGAAAATATTAAAATAAAGGAAAAAGAAGTTACTTATGAGACATTTGTAAAAGAAGCCTACTCATAAATCTTTCTAAAATTAAGTATCTTTAGGCGTTGAATTTTTATTTTTAACGCCTTTTCATTTTCTGCAGCAAGCATTACTATTCTACAGAAATATTTATAACAAGAAACAAGCATAAAACATATGGATATTACTAAAGAGTTTAAAAACTTTGCAATAAAAGAGCAAGGAGTAAGCAGCACATATTATGACAAAATAATAAGTAGCATGAATCCTGTTGGACTTACACCAAATATTATTGAAGAGCGCCAAATGAATGCCGTTGCTATGGACGTATTTTCGCGTTTAATGATGGACAGAATTATATTTTTAGGAACTGGCATAAACGACCAAGTTGCAAATATTGTACAAGCACAACTACTGTTTTTGGCAAGTACAGACGCCGCGCGTGATATTCAAATTTATATAAATTCACCAGGCGGTAGTGTTTATGCAGGTTTGGGAATTTATGATACAATGCAATTCATTAAACCAGACGTTGCAACAATCTGTACTGGAATGGCCGCAAGTATGGCAGCAGTACTTTTATGCGCAGGCGAAAAAGGAAAACGTAGCGGTTTAACACATTCCCGTGTTATGATACACCAACCATTAGGTGGTGCACAAGGACAAGCAAGTGATATTGAAATTACCGCTCGTGAAATTATAAGTCTCAAAAAAGAATTATATGATATCATCGCAAAACATACCGGACAAACGTATGAAAAGGTGCACGATGATAGCGACCGTGATTACTGGATGAAGGCTGATAAAGCTCTCGAATATGGTATGATTGACGAAATTCTATCTCGCGGAGACAAAAAATAATTTAAAATTGAAATGAATATGGGAATAATTTATAGTTATCTATAAATCTCCTATTCACAAAAAGCTATAAAAATGGCAAAAGAAGATTTAGAATGTTCTTTCTGTGGACGTAAAAAAGCTGAAACCAAATTACTTATCGCTGGTTTGGATGCGCACATTTGCGATCGTTGCATAGAACAGGCACACGGCATAGTTGCTGAAGAAGCTTTACATAATACTAACGGCGAAATTTCAAAAGATTTAATGTTGAAAAAGCCGCAGATGATCAAGGCTTTTTTGGATGATTATATTATTGGTCAGGATTTTTCTAAGAAAGTTATGTCCGTAGCTGTTTACAATCACTATAAAAGATTGTTGCAACCTGCAAGTGATGATGATATTGAAATTCAAAAAAGTAACATTATCATCGTTGGTCAAACGGGGACTGGTAAAACATTAATTGCAAAAACCATTGCACGAATGTTGAATGTTCCTTTAGCAATAGTTGATGCAACTGTATTGACCGAAGCTGGTTACGTTGGAGAGGATGTTGAAAGTATTTTAACCCGCTTATTACAAGCGGCAGATTACAATCTCGAAAAAGCTGAAAACGGAATTGTTTTTATTGACGAAATAGATAAAATTGCTAGAAAGAGTGATAATCCTTCAATTACAAGAGATGTTAGCGGTGAAGGTGTTCAACAAGCTTTGTTGAAATTACTAGAAGGTACAACTGTAAATGTTCCACCAAAAGGAGGAAGAAAACATCCAGACCAAAAATTTATAGAAGTAAATACGGAGAATATTTTATTTATTGCCGGTGGTGCTTTTGATGGTATTAATAGGCATATTTCAAAAAGATTGAATATGCAGGCTGTTGGTTTTACGGCTGAGCAAAAAGAAAATAGTCTGGACCAGGATAATATGCTGCGCTATATAATTCCGAAGGATTTGAAAGATTTTGGACTTATT
>JBBSOK010000005.1:0-44857 GCA_038259825.1 Flavobacteriales bacterium | reverse complement strand
TTGTAGTTAGTTTTTACGCTTGGCTCAAAGCAAAAATGGAATTAAGAAATTTATGTGAAACAACCTTAGCTCTAGTTTCATAAAAAAACCGCAAGCAACTTTACCTTCCTCTCTTAGCATAAGGGGTCCAGTATCCCTACCAGAATCGCAAACGGTTTTTGTATCATTATACATCGAAAGTAAAACAGAATAGAACTTTCCACAATCACTTTTGAGGGAAACTGCCGTTTCATTGAGGGAACGCTCCTATTTTGGCCAACTAACAATTTAACAGCAAGTTGTGCTGAGTATTAACAAAATTTTTTATTTTTAGAAGCTTATATCAAATATGATGAAAAATATAGCTTTTATACTTTTTACAGTACTTACACTAGTTATAACTTCGTGTGGAAAAGATGACGAATATGTTGAAAGTGTAGACAACCAAAAACCAACAGTTCCTTTAAATTTAGTGGTATCTGGTCAAACTGAAAACAGTGTAACCCTTTCTTGGGATGCTTCCACTGATAATGTCGGCGTAACGGGATATAAAGTGTATCAAAATGGTACGGTTGTTATTAATAGTCAAACAGGCACATCTGCTACTATAAGTAATCTTCCTGAAAACACAGACTTAACATATAACATTTCAGCTTTTGATGCGCAGAATAACGAATCTAATCTTAGTAATTCAGTAGAGGTTTCTATAGCTGCGGCACCGCTATCATTCTTGCCGCTGCTTTCACAAATGGGAGTTTTTGCTGGTAATATTGCCGATTTAAATCCAGCAAGTCGTGTTCAGCTTTATGAAGTAACTAGTTCATTATTTACAGATTATGCAAAAAAGCAACGCCTAATAAGACTTCCTGAAGGTGAAAAGATGACTTATAATAATTCAAACTTACTTCCTAATTTTCCTGACAATACATTAATTGCTAAAACATTTTATTACAAACTTGATGAAACAAATCCAAGCTCTGCAAATAGAGTACTTGAAACTAGAATCTTTTTAAAAATAAACGGTGTTTGGGAAGTTGGCGAATATGTTTGGAACGCAGCACAAACAGATGCAGCATTTACCATTCAAGGAAGTGAAATTCCAGTAAGCTATACAAATGAATCTGGTGAAGTAAAAGATATTAATTACTTAATACCTTCAAAACAAGACTGCTTTACTTGTCATAACAATAATGAAGTTACCCTACCAATTGGAATGAAATTGCGTAATATGAATTTTACACCAGATTTTACAAACGGTCAAAATCAATTAGATTATCTTACTTCAAATGGATATTTAGAAAATGTAACTCCTACAGCAATTACTGTCTTACCAGAGTGGACAAACACAAATAACGATATTTTGAACCGTGGAAGAGCTTATATAGATATTAACTGCGCTCATTGCCACAATCCTGGAGGTTCTGTAACTAATTTCGGATTGGACTTTAGGTTTGAAACACCATTCAGCGAAACAGGAATCTACGCAAACAGAGGAGAAATTGAAAGTAGAACCCAAAGTAACATTCCAACGTTTAGAATGCCGCAATTGGGAAGAACCATAATTCACGAAGAAGCAGTTACAATGCTTTTAGAGTATTTGGATGCTATTGAAGATTAAGCGTTTTTCAAATTTACGAAGCATTTCTTTTACAAAATAAAATTCAAAATTATTTGTTTTAGACCTTCTGATTCTATTTATATTGATAGTCTCGGCTGTATATGTATTTTTCATTTTGTTCTGATTAATATTCTGAAAAAATTCTATTAACAGAAATTTCACTACTTCAGAATTAAACCATTTTAGAGCATTACCGTCATAGTAATAGAAACAATTAAAACAAATACTATGAAAAATTTAATGATTATTGCCTTGATGATATCAACAGCAGTTGGATTTTCACAAGATAGAAAAGGTGAAAGAATGCGTAAAGTTGAAAACGCCAAAGAAACCCGAGCTAACTTAACGACAGATCAAATTGCAGATATGCAAGCTAAAAAAATGACATTGCAATTAGATTTAAACGACAGTCAGCAAAAGCAAGTCCGTACTTTATTATTAGCCAATGCGACAAAAATGAAAGAGCGCCAAGCTGCTAATGACCAAATGAAAGCTAAAAATGATGCAGAAAAGCATCAAGCAAGAATGGCTCGACTGGATGCTAAAATCGCAATGAAAAAAGAGCTTAAAGCAATCTTAACTTCAGAGCAATACGCAAAGCTTGATGAAGGAAAAAAAAGAAGAAATAGCCGCAATGGACAAAGAGGTTCAAGAATGAAAAAGTAATTTTTTGAATGATTATATTTTATAATTTTGGCCTAATTATTGAAACATATAGTTAATAATAGTTACATTAGTAATTTGAAACCAAAATTTAACAAGATGAAAAATATTTTCAAAATTATAGCCGTTGCCTTTATAATGGTATTAGGAGCACAAAATGTTACTGCTCAAAGCCTTAGTGAAGATAGCAGCAGACCAGAAGTAAAAGCAAAAGCAGAAACATCAAGACTTTCAACTTCTTTGGAGTTGAATGGAGAGCAACAACGTACAGTGTTTAGGGCATTAGTAGCTAAAGAAGTTGCTTATTCTAAAAGTGTTGATGGTAAGGATGCGAGTAATGCCGCTGTAGTTGCAGAAAAAAAGAAAATTGATGCCAACCTTGATGCTGCTATGAAAAGCACATTAACACCAGCTCAATATTCTAACTGGTCTAAACAATAACAAAACAATTAAAATATGTAAAACCGCTTGACAACAAAACGTCAAGCGGTTTTTTTATTTTAAATTTTTAGCCACTTTAGCTACCGCATCAATTGTTTTATCCAAATCCTCATAAGATAAAGCGTCAGATAAAAACCACGATTCAAAAGCACTTGGTGCTATGTAAATACCTTCCGCCAACATTCCATGAAAGAAGGTTTTAAAATTTTCAGTATTGGCATGAGCTGCTGATTTAAAATTGGTAACAGGCTCTTCAGAAAAATGTACAGAAATCATTGAACCGATTCTGTTTATAGTATGCTTAATTTTATTTTCAATTAAAACCTTAGACATTCCATTATGAAGATATTCTGTTTTCTTAGATAATGAATCGAATGTTTCTGACTTGTTATTTAATTCTGTCAACATTTGTAAACCAGCTGCCATTGCTAATGGGTTACCACTTAAAGTTCCTGCTTGGTAAACGGGACCAATTGGCGCCAACATATCCATTATTTCCGTTCTTGCAGCAAAAGCACCTACTGGTAGACCACCACCAATTACTTTTCCGAAAGTAACTATGTCTGCATTTACACCAAGTAATTCTTGAACGCCGCCTTTCGCTAATCTAAAACCTGTCATTACTTCATCAAAAACCAACAAGATTTCATTATCATCACAAATTTTTCTAAGTCCTTCCAAAAAACCTTCAGCAGGTGGAATACAACCCATATTACCTGCAACTGGTTCTACTATTATGCAAGCTATTTCGTTTTTATTGGCTTCAACAACGTTTTCAACACTTTGCAAATCGTTATATGTTGCCATTAGTGTGTCTTTTGCCGTGCCTTTTGTAACGCCAGGGCTGTTTGGAGTACCTAACGTGACAGCACCACTACCAGCTTCAATTAGAAAAGAATCGCTGTGGCCGTGATAACAACCAGCAAATTTTATCATTTTTTCTTTTCCGGTAAATCCTCTTGCTAAACGTACGGCACTCATACAAGCCTCGGTTCCGCTATTTACGAATCGAATTTTTTCGATATTCGGCACCATTGAAATGGCAAGTTTGGCAATCTCGGTTTCGATTTCAGTTGGCGTTCCAAAGGATGTACCTTTTTGTGCTTTTTCAATAATAGCATCTATAACAGGTTTGTGAGCATGACCCAAAATCATTGGTCCCCAAGAATTTATATAGTCTATAAATTTATTTCCGTCGGAATCAAAGATATAAGCACCTTCAGCTTTTTCGATAAAAATGGGTATTCCACCAACAGATTTAAATGCACGAACGGGCGAGTTTACGCCGCCAGGAATATATTTCTGCGCCTCTGTAAAAAGTGCGCTACTTCTAGAATAATTCATTTTTTTAATTTTCGGGAGAATGTAAATAAAGCGTTTGTCCAATACTTATAGTATTGTCTCTTAAACCGTTGTAATCTTTTAAAGTATCCAATGGAATATTGAAGCGTTTGGACAAACTATAAAGTGTATCACCTTTAACAACAGTATATTTTGCAATTTTTGAATCATTTTTAATTCTATTAACTACTTTTTTGCCTAAAACTTCAGCATCATATTTGGCTAAATCAAATCTTTCAATAATACTAATTAATTTATCTGGATACTTCGGGTCTGTTGCATAGCCAGCTTTTTTTAATCCTTTCGCCCAAGATTGGTAATCATCTTTATCAAACTTAAATAAATCTGCATACCTACTTCTAGTTGTCAAGAAAAGCGAATGATCTCTAAAACTATACTTGGCATCGTTATATTTTCTGAAACATTCTTGGCTTTCATCATCATCGTGATAAACTTTGTCTCCTTCCCATTCCCGATGGCATTTAATACCAAAATGGTTATTTGCCTTTCGGGTTAATTCACCATTACCGGCGCCGCTTTCCAATATGCCTTGAGCCAATGTTATACTAGCAGGAATACCGTATTGTAGCATTTCTTCTTTCGCAATTTGGCTATAATTATCAATATATGTAGAAACCAAAACTGAAAATGAAGAATTTGCAGGCGCAACCTCAACTTTCGTCTCACCTAATTCTTCCAAGGTTTTAGCAACTTTTGTTTCCTTTTTTACTGTTACAACACGTTCGGTTGTAGGCTTTTTCTTATTACTAACAGCTTTTTTCTTCGCCTTACAACCTGTTAGCGAAATTGAACAGACTAGTATAATAATGAAAGTACGTACTATAATTTTAAACATCTAAAGTCTCTAAATTTTTATTTTTTAACATTGAATTTACTCCTGCAATACCTTGCAAACCTCCACTATGAATAGCTAAAATACGGCTATTCTCCTTGAAAAAACCTTTCTCAATTAGGTCTATAATCCCATACATCATTTTCCCGGTGTAAATTGGATCCAGCGCAATAGTATGCTTCGTCTTAAATTCATTTATAAAACGAACCAAAGTGGAATCTATTTTAGCATAACCACCAAAACAATAATCATCAATAATCTGATAGTTAGTTCTTGAAGTATATTTTTCAATTTCTGAAGATTGAAAAGTTCCCTTCAAAGCCGAAAAACCTATAATTTGCTGATGTGGTTTTGAAGCCTCAATAATCCCAGCCACTGTGCCACCAGTGCCAACTGAACAGCAAATATAATCGTAATTATTGTGACTTTCATCTATAATTTCGGCGCATCCCTTCACTGCCAAGCTATTTGTACCGCCTTCGGGTAAAAGGTAAAAATCTTCAAAATTTTGCTTCAAATTCTCAATAAAGGATTCGGTAGCCTTAAGCTTATATTCATCACGCGTTACAAATTTCAAAATCATTCCGCAAGATTGGGCATATTTCAACGTTTCATTGTGGGCAAAGTTATCTTTTAATTCTTCACCCCTTATAATACCAATAGTTTTAAAACCACACATTTGCCCAACTGCCGCGGTCGCTGCAATGTGATTTGAAAAAGCTCCACCAAACGTTAGCAGCGTTTTAAAATTTAAAGAATGTGCTTCTTGAATATTGTATTTTAACTTTCGAAATTTATTTCCAGATATATATGGATGAATTAAATCTTCACGTTTAAGTGTAAGAGAATATTTGGAAGAAACACCTAGTATTTCAACTTCTGGACTAAATATAGGTAGATTTAAAATGGAAGCCATCCAAAAAATTTTTGCAAAGGTATAAATCCTTTTACGCTACTATCGCTTTTTTACCAAATCATTAATAACGACCAAATTACAGATATTTTATAAAACTCCAAAAAGGCCTTTTTTTCAAATATGAAAAATCATTTTCCATTGCATAAGCCTCTCGTTCAAAACATATATTCCTATAAGCAATATGTCTATTTTTATATTGAATACAACGAATGAAAAACTCAGCTACATACCAGAAATAAAAGAAAATAATTAATAATTCTCGTTGTTGTTTAAGATGGATACATTCGTGGTTTACAAAACGCATATCTTCTTTTTGGAAATGTTCGCGCATTATTATAAATGGATAAACTGTCATCCCCGAAAAATTCTTACGCAGTAACTTTTTATTTACCAAAAAAATCATTCTCCCTATTTAATAAAATATCGCTTGCTTGGAAATAATCTGAAATAAACATTCCCACCAAGCTTTCAATATTTCTGAACTTCAAAATTAGTATTTTTGTTTATATGCTTTTCCCAAAAAAACAAATACCTATTGAAGAAGGCGATTATTACTTAACGCCTGAAGGCTATAAATGCTTTACAGAACAATATCACTTAAAACGCGGTTATTGCTGTGAAAGTGGCTGTAGGCATTGCCCGTACGGCTTTAATAACAAAGGCGGACAAAAAAAATCCAAGTAGAAGTTTTTAAAAATATTAAAAAACAAATAGTTTATGACATTTAAGGAGCAAATACTACAAGGCATTCCAGCAACACTTCCGAATAAAAAGGAATATGAAAATGATATAAACCACGCGCCAAAGAGAAAAGAAATTCTTACTTCTGAAGAAAAAGAATTGGCGCTGCGCAATGCTTTGCGATATTTTAAACCAGAAAACCACGCTACACTCCTACCCGAGTTTAAAAAAGAACTTGAAGATTACGGCCGAATTTATATGTACCGTTTTCGCCCGGAATATAAAATTCACGCTAGGCCGATTGAAGATTATCCTGGAAATTGTGAACAGGCAAAAGCAATTATGCTGATGATTCAAAATAACTTGGATTATGCCGTAGCCCAACATCCGCAAGAGTTGATTACTTATGGAGGAAACGGCGCTGTTTTTCAAAATTGGGCGCAGTATCTGCTAACAATGAAATATTTAGCAGAAATGACCCAAGAGCAGACATTGGCGGTTTATTCTGGACACCCAATGGGGTTATTTCCTTCACATAAAGATGCGCCACGAGTTGTGGTTACTAATGGAATGATGATTCCCAATTACTCAAAATCGGACGATTGGGAAAAATATAATGCGCTTGGCGTAACGCAATATGGGCAAATGACGGCGGGAAGTTATATGTATATTGGTCCGCAGGGGATTGTTCACGGCACAACTATTACAGTTTTAAATGGTTTCAGAAAAATTAAAAAAGACCCAAAAGGTGGATTGTTTGTAACATCTGGACTTGGCGGAATGAGCGGTGCGCAGCCAAAAGCTGGAAATATTGCAGGCTGTATAACTGTTTGTGCTGAAGTAAATAAAAAAGCAACACTTACAAGGCACAGCCAAGGTTGGGTTGATGAAATTATTTCGGATTTAAATAAGCTTTCTGAAAGAGTTAAAAAAGCTGTTTCAGCAAAAGAGATAATTTCAATTGCTTACGATGGTAATATTGTTGATGTATGGGAAAAGTTTGACAAGGAAAATATTCATGTAGATTTGGGTAGCGATCAAACTTCGTTACATAATCCGTGGGCCGGAGGATATTATCCTGTTGGATTATCTTATGAAGCTTCGATTGAAATGATGGCACAAAATCCGTCAAAATTTAAAGAAGAAGTTCAAAAAAGTCTTCGTCGTCATGTTGATGCAATTAATAAACATACTGCAAAAGGAACGTATTTTTTTGATTATGGAAATGCATTTTTACTTGAAGCTTCAAGAGCGGACGCAGATATAATGGCAAAAGAAGATACTCAATCCCAATCTCTTACAGGGAGCGAGGACAAAGTACCCAACTATGGCAACCCACATTCCGAGTTTCGATATTCTTCATATGTGCAGGATATTATGGGCCCAATGTGTTTCGATTATGGATTTGGACCCTTCCGATGGGTTTGTGCTTCAGCAAAACCAGAAGACCTTAAAAAAACAGATGAAATTGCCTGCGATGTTTTGGAGGAATTGATGAAAAATGCGCCTTCAGAAATTAAACAGCAAATGCAGGATAATATAACTTGGATAAAAGGTGCACAAGAAAATAAATTGGTTGTAGGCTCGCAAGCAAGAATTTTATATGCTGATAGCGATGGTAGAATTAAAATTGCCTCAGCTTTCAACAAAGCTATTTCAGAAGGAAAAATCGGAAAAATTATTTTAGGGCGCGATCATCACGATGTTTCTGGAACAGATTCTCCTTATAGAGAAACTTCAAATATCTACGATGGCAGCCGCTTCACAGCAGATATGGCAATCCAAAATGTTATTGGAGATAGCTTTCGAGGTGCAACTTGGGTGAGCATACATAATGGTGGTGGCGTTGGCTGGGGCGAAGTTATAAATGGCGGGTTTGGTATGCTTCTTGATGGTAGTAAAGATGCACAACGAAGGCTAGAGAATATGCTTTTCTGGGATGTAAATAACGGAATTGCAAGACGCAGTTGGGCACGGAATGAAGAAGCCATTTTTGCAATAAAGCGAGCTATGAAGAGCAATCCCAATTTGCAAGTAACGATTCCAAATCTAGTTGACGATTCCTTATTTACCTAAAAAAACAAAATATGAAAGTTTTAAGATTTTTCCCTGTATTGCTTTTATTTGTCTTCGCTTCTTGTTCGACCGTTCGAGTAGCGTCAGACTATGATACTGAAGCAAATTTTACCTCCTATAATAGTTTTGCATTCTACAGGCCGGGTATAGATAAAACAAAAGTAAACGACATTGACAAAAAAAGAATTCTTCGTGCTATTGAAAGTAATTTAATAGCAAAAGGATTTAATAAAAATGAATCTCCCGATATTTTGGTAAGTATTTTTACAAAGGAAAGTGAACGTGTAGACGTTTATCAAAATAATTTTGGCTGGGGAGGCGCTTGGGGCTGGGGCGGTCCTTGGGGTTGGGGAGGAAATTGGGGAAATACCGTTTCTAGAACTACTGAAGGCAGCTTGTTTATAGATTTAATTGATGCAAAAACAAACAGCCTTGTTTGGCAAGGTAAAGGCACTGCAAGTTTAATAGGCAGTAGTGATATTGAAGCCAAAGAACAACGAATTAACGAAATTGTAACCAAGATTTTGTCGGAATATCCGCCAAGAGCAATAAATAAATAATATAAAGTCCGCGAATGCGGACTTTTTGTTTTAATAATTTAAAATATCTAAAATTTTCATTTTCACTTTTTCAGTTGATGGAATCATCGTTTCTTCCAAAACAGAATTCAATGGAATTGCAGGCATATTTTCTGAACCAATAAGCATTACCGGTGCGTCCAATTGCTGAAAACATTCCTCTTGAATTCTACCCTGAAGCGCTCTACTGAAACTATTTTCTGAAGGTTCTTCCGTTACAACCAAACATTTCCCACATTTTTTAACCGATTTAAAAACGGTTTCATAATCCAACGGATGAAGCGTTCGTAAATCTACGACTTCAATTTTATCTTGCATTCCAAGTTCTTCCGAAGCGTTCATTGCCCAATGCACTCCCATTCCATAAGTAATTATTGAAAGCGTTTCTTCTTCTTCCTGTTTCCAAATTTCCTGCAAAACCCAAGCTTTTCCGAATGGTAGAATATAATCTTCATCTGGCATTAGCGAAGTCGCGCCTTTTGTGCCTTTCACTTTACTCCAATACAAACCTTTATGTTCAAAAATTACAACGGGGTTTGGATCATAATAAGCAGCTTTTAGCAAACCTTTTAAGTCAGCTCCATTACTAGGATACGCAATTTTTAAACCGCGAATATTTGTAACCACGCTTTCCACAGAAGAAGAGTGATATGGTCCACCGCTGCCATAAGCACCAATAGGAACGCGAAGGATCATTGACACTGGCCATTTGCCATTTGAAAGATAACAGCTGCGTGAAACTTCAGTAAAAAGTTGATTGAGGCCGGGCCAAATATAATCTGCAAACTGAACCTCAACAATTGGTTTCAGTCCAACTGCGCTCATTCCAACCGTACTTCCCACAATAAACGCTTCTTGAATTGGCGTATTAAAAACACGATTGTCTCCAAATTTCTGAGCCAACGTTGCGGCTTCGCGGAAAACGCCTCCAAGCCTTCCACCAACATCTTGGCCGTAAAGCAAACATTCTTTATGCTTCGTCATTAACTCCTCAATGGCAAAAAGTGCACAGTCAACCATCACTACTTTTTCACCGCCTTTCGGACTTCTATCACCTTTTTCTTCGGTAATTTCAGTTGGAGCAAAATCGTGCGTAAATAGATCTTCGGGTTTTGGATCTTCGGCTTTTAATGCTTTTGATAGCGCGTTTTTCACTTCCGCGTAGGCGGAAGTCTCAATTACATTTAAATCATTTTCAGAAAAACCATTTTCCAGTAATAATTTCTTCAATTTTGGATACGGATCGCGAGTTCGTGCCTCCTCCAAATCATCACGGTAAAACTCCATCCGAACGCCTGAAGTATGATGATTTAACAATGGAACTTTTGCGTGTACTAAAAATGGCCTCCTTTCGTTTCTGATTTTTGAAATTACATCTTGAATTGTATTGTAGCTTTCCTCAAAATCGGTTCCATCAATTGAAATTGCTTCCAGACCGTGAAATCCGGCTGCATACTCTGCCGCATTCTGCGCGCGAGTTTCCGCAGCATTAGCCGAAATATCCCAACCGTTATCTTGGACTAAATATAAAATAGGCAACTGTTTTAATGCTGCCATTTGAAAAGCTTCAGCGATTTCTCCTTCAGTAACAGAAGCATCGCCTAAACTACAAACTACGATTGGCGCTTCTTGTCCACGACTCCACTCGGAGACTGTTTCCCGAGCACTTCGGCTTTGCTCAGCATAAACTTTTTCGAGGGATTCTTTATACCAAAATCCCATCGCCGCCCCAGTTGCAGGAATGGCCTGCATACCCGTGGCAGAACTTTGATGCGGAATTTTTGGCTTGTCGTCATCCTTCAAACTTGGATGCGAATAATAGGTTCTTCCTCCAGAAAACGGATCGTCCTTTTTTGCCAAAACCTGAAGCATCAAATCATATGGCTTCATACCTATTGATAGCAAGATTGAGTCATCGCGATAATATGGATACACATAATCCTGCGGCAAAAGCTGCATTCCCAAAGCTGTTTGAATTACTTCATGTCCGCGAGAAGTTGCGTGAACGTATTTTGAAACAGTTTTGAAATTTTCCTCATAAATCTCTGTCATCGCTTTTGCAGTAACAAGATTTTTGAAGGCTTTTTTTAGTATATTTTTATCGATTTTTTCTGACATTTCTTTCTTTGAAAAAGAATCAAGAATGCGGGAATAAGATTTATTTGTCTTTATTCTTTACTCTTGAATCTAAATTTTAAATTTTTCTTTTGGCATCAAATTTCTCCATATAATAACCGATTCTTCTCAGAAACGATCCGGCTAAATATCCATCCACAATTCTATGGTCAAAGGAAAGTGATAGATACATCATTTGTCTTATTTCAATGGTATCGCCATCTTTACTTTCAATTACTTCGGCCCTTTTTTTAATAATTCCAGTTGCGAGAATTGCAGCTTCGGGTTGGTTTATTATTGGTGTTCCCATCAAACTTCCAAATGTTCCAACGTTGCTTATTGTAAACGTACTTCCTTTGGTATCATCGCCTTTTAATTTACTATCACGTGCTTTTCCAACCAGTTCATTAGTAGTTTCTGCCAATTCCTTTAAATTCTTTTTATCGGCATTCTTTACAACAGGCACAATTAAATTTCCTGAGGGAAGCGCCGTTGCCATCCCGATATTTATTTCTTCTTTTACAATAATATTTGTTCCATCGAGCGTGGAGTTTATCATTGGAAAATCGGTTATTGCTTTCGCAACACATTCAATAAAGAGTGGTGTAAAAGTTAGTTTTTGGTTGTGTTTTTTCTGAAAGGCTTCTTTATTTGCATTTCGCCAATTTACCATTTCAGTTAAATCTGCCTCTACATAAGCAGTAACGTGTGGCGCCGTGCTTGCGCTGAAAACCATATGATCCGAAATCATTTGGCGCATTCGGTCCATTTCCACGATTTTACCTTTTCCTTTATCGAATTTTAAATCGGGAATTTTAAATCCAGAAGGCTCGGAAATAGCCTGTGCAAACTGAAACGGACGTCCATTGTCCAAATATTCTGAAACATCGCTTTTACGCAAACGTCCGTCCTTTCCTGTGCCTGAAATTCTAGCCAATTCTTCATAAGAAATATGATTTTTTCTGGCAATAGAATCAATTAAAGGTGAAATAAATACATTTTCATTTACTTTGAAAGACTTTGTACTTCCGCTATTTTCAGTAACCGCTTGTTTCGATTTTGAAGATGAAGTTGTACTTTGATCTCGCTCAGTAACCTTCTTTTTTTCAGAAGTTTTTGAACTATTTGAAGTTGGTTTTTCAGAATTACTATTTTCCGAAAGCTCGAGAAATGCAATTACTTCCCCAACAGGAACAACGTCTTTTGCTTTAAATTTATGCTCCATCATTTTTCCGGAAGTGGGTGCAGGAACTTCGTTGTCCACTTTATCGGTAGCAACTTCTAGTAAGATATCACCTTCCTCAAAAGAATCGCCTTCGTTTACTAGCCAATTTATTATTGTTCCTTCGGTAATACTTTCGCCCATTTTGGGCATTTTGAATTCAATTCTATTCATAAATAAATTTTACCCTTCAATTATAGAAGGTTCTTATATTTTTTCTTCTTCTTTTTATTTTGTCCGGGTGCATAGGGTTTGGCACTTTTTGAACCCGTTAATTTTTTTACTTGACCAGGTGTCGCTTTGTGTGTTTTACCAGTTTTGTGGTTATGTACTCCGCAAGAGGTTAATACACTTACTGAGAAAAGCAACAATATGAATATCCGAAATAAACTTTTCATAATATCTAATATAAGATTGAGAATAAATGTAATTTTCCTAAAGGAAGTTGAAACTCCTTTTGGCTAAAGCTTATTATTTATTTCTTTTATTTCGTTCAGCGTTTTATAAAAATCCTCCTGTTTTGGTCTATTCCTCGGAATTTCCCGAAGTGGGTTTACTTCTCTTAAGCTTTCGTGGCAATCCGTTGGCAATTGCTGGTATAGTTTTGTTCCTGCTGTTTTCCACGCAATCATTTCATCACTTATATCCTTGATGGCTTTTGCTGGATTACCAACAATCAATTTTCGCTTCGGGAATTTTTCTTCAGCTTTCACAAAACTCATTGCGCCAACAATACATTCGTCACCTATTTCGGCATCGTCCATAATTACGCTATTCATTCCTATCAAACAATTTCTGCCCAAATTTGCGCCGTGAATTATAGCGCCGTGGCCAACGTGTGCGCTTTCTTTAAGCACTATACTTTTCCCCGGAAACATATGCACCGTACAGTTTTCCTGCACATTCACGCCATCTTTCAAAATAATCTCGCCCCAATCGCCACGAATCGCGGCACCGGGACCGACGTAACAGTTTTTGCCAATAATCACATTACCCGTTACAGCCGCCAAAGGGTGGACGAAACTAGATTCGTGGATTACTGGAATATGTCCTTTGAAACTGTAAATCAATATATTCAAGATTGTTGATTGTCGATTAACGATTGTTGATTTTTTAAATCTTAAATCAGCATTCGTTAATCTGAAATCGTTAATAGTTTTTATTCAAAATCTTTCAATTTCTCTTTCGTAAATTCTGAAAGCACCAATCTCCCTGAGATCACAGCTCTTTCTGCAAGTAATTCATCCCAATCTTCAGTGCCGCTCCAAAATACTTTTTTCATTTCTTTCATAGCCTCGGGATTGTAGTTACAAAGATTTTCTGCCATTTTTTGAACCGCTTCATCCAATGCTTCCACAGTATCAAAAACCTGATTGTATAAACCTTTTTGACGCGCCCATTCTGCTTCGTAAAATGAATTTGCATCAATTGCTATTTGACTCATTCCGCTTAATCCTAACTTTCTTTCAACAGCTGGACCAACCACAAATGGGCCGATTCCAACATTTAATTCGCTTAGTTTAATTGCTGCAAATTTTGTCGCCATACAAAAATCTGTAGCCGAAGCAACGCCAACACCGCCGCCAACAGTCTTTCCTTGAATTCTTCCAATAATAAACTTCGGGCATTTACGCATTGCGTTGATTACGTTCGCAAATCCGCTGAAAAATACTTTCCCAGTTTCAGCATCATTTATATTTATAAGTTCATTAAAACTGGCGCCTGCACAAAACGTTCTGTCGCCACCACTTTTCAAAATTATTACTTTTGCTTCTTTATTTTCTCCGACTTTAGTTATTGTATTTGCCAGTTTTGCTAACAAATCTCCCGGTAAGCTATTGTGCGCGGGATGAAAGAATTCGATTGTTGCTATTCCGTTTTCTGTATTTATGTGAACGTATGGTTCAGCCATATTTCTATTTTTAAAAATTTATATTAATCCGAATTGCTCGAAGTGATGATTTAAATGTTTTCTTTCTAACAAATACCATTCATATCTATTCAAATCTCCGAATACAATATTCTTTAATTTTGAATCTGGGTTTTCTTTAAAATAGTGAAGGTATTTAAACCTAGCATCAACAAATTTTTGTTTTGCAGTTTCTAAATCATCATATTTTAAAGTCTCTAACGTGTTTTTTTCTAGTAGTGGGAAATTTGTATTCTGTGGAAATTTCTCGTAATTATATAATGATTGGTAGGTTTGTTCTAAATATTTTTCAGGCGTTGCAACTTCAAAATCCTGAATTTCACCTGAAGCAATTTTATAAGTTTGTTCCAAATGCTCAACCATATGTTGGGGCGACATAATTCCCCATTTTGGTTTGTTATCTTTTGAAAGTTTTTTAAGTAAAGAATCAATCTTTTCTGTTGTCATTTCAGCAAAAATTTCCTGTTTCTTTTCCACCATTGTAAGGATTGTAGCAATACAAACCAATGGATCTTCCTTTTCAGCATTTACTGGCAATGTAGCATTAGCAGCATCTACATTTTCATCAAAAATTTCTACATACCATTTTACGATTCCGCTTGGGTGTTCCGTTCCGCGGCTGTCCCGATCTACTTTTTGTTTGCACGTTAAACGCACATATAAAGTATCATTATGATAAATTGGGCGTAAAAATCTAATTTCTTCTAAACCATAGTTCGCGGCAACCGGCCCTTTGTTTGGGTAAACAAAAAGGCCTGCAGCCATTGATATTATAAAATATCCGTGGGCGGTTCTTTTTTCAAAAATGCTCCCGTCTAAACTTGTAATATCGGTGTGGGCATAAAAATGGTCCCACGTAATATTGCCGAAATTTACAATGTCTGTATCTGTAATCGTGCGGTTATGGGTTTTGAGTGACATTCCTGGTTGGATGTCTTCCCAATGATATGTGAACGGATGGTTTGGCGATTCTTTGTAATCGGCTTTTGGCTGATAAATTCCCGTAACTTCTGTTAGCGTTGTTGGACTACCTTGAATGGCGCAGCGTTGCAAATAATGTTTTATACCTCGCATTCCGCCCATTTCTTCTCCTCCGCCGGCGCGTCCTGGACCACCGTGAATTAATCCTGGTAATGGCGAACCGTGACCTGTACTTTGCTTTGCGGATTCGCGATTTAAAATTAAAATTCGTCCGTGATGGCTGGCTGCATTTACAACATATTCTTTTGCAATTTTATCGTCATTTGTAATTATTGAACTCACTAAAGAACCTTTCCCCATTTTCGCCAATTTAATAGCATCTTCCAACGTATCATAAGGCATTAAAGTGCTTACAGGGCCAAAAGCCTCAGTAATATGGATATTTTCGTTTTGCAACGGATTGTCTTCACGCATCAAAATAGGTTTCATAAATGCTCCTTTTTTTGAATCTGCTCCCAAAACTTCAAAATCTTCGTAGTTTCCATAAACTATTTCGGCGGTTTCAGAAAGAATGGCAACTTGTTCTTTTACGCTATTTCGTTGTGCATCGCTTACCAAACTTCCCATTCGTACTTCCTTCAATCTTGGATCGCCAATTGTTACTTTGTCCAACTGATTTGCCAATGCAATTTGAACATCTTCAATTAGATTATGCGGAACGATTATCCGACGGATTGCTGTACATTTTTGTCCACATTTAGTGGTCATTTCATTTCGAACTTCTTTTATAAAAAGATCAAATTCTGGTGTTCCCGGAACTGCATCTTTACCTAAAATAGCAGCGTTTAAGCTATCTGCTTCCATAGTAAAAGGAACTGATTCTGCTATTAATTGTGGATGATTTTTAAGTTGACGCCCAATTTTTGCAGAACCTGTAAATGTAACCACGTCCTGAGATTGAACAGTATCTAAAATATTTTTAGCTGTTCCAGAAATGAGTTGTAAAGAGCCTTCAGGTAATATTCCCGAAGCAATAATTTCTCTAACAACAGCTTCTGTTAAATAAGCGGTTTGTGGAGCTGGCAATACTACCGCTGGCATTCCTGCCATCCAATTTACTGCACATTTTTCAAGCATTCCCCAAACAGGAAAATTAAAAGCATTTATATGAACTGCAATACCCTCACGCGGCACCATAATGTGGTGTGCCATAAAACGGCCACCACGCGATAAATCGATTGGATCGCCCTCAACGTGATAGGATTGATTTGGAAATAATTTCCGTAAAGAAGCATTTGCAAAAAGATTACCAAAACCACCTTCAATATCTACCCAACTATCTCTTTTTGTTGCGCCTGTTTTATAACTAATTTCATAAAAGGTTTGCTTTTTTTTGTCAAGATAAAGCGCCAAACTTTTAATCATATTTCCACGATCCTGGAAAGTCATCTTTCTAAGTGTTTCGCCTTTGTCGCGACCATATTGCAGGATTGAGGGAACATCAAGTCCTTCAACAGTTGTATTTGTAAAATGCTCTCCGGTTATAGAATCGAAAACGGGAACTCCTTCCCCATTTCCAGATTGCCATTGGCCTTGTATGTAATGTTGTGTTTTTGTCATTTCTATAAATTCACATTTTCAATAATCGCGGCATAACCTTGGCCAACACCAATACACATTGTAATTAATGCATATCTTTTTTTCTGAAGCTGTAATTCTAAAGCTGCAGAATACGCAATACGAGTACCTGTAACTCCAAGCGGATGGCCGATTGCGATTGAACCTCCATTTGGATTTATTCTTGGATCATTGTCTTCTAATCCCCACTCGCGAATGCACGCTAATGCTTGCGAAGAAAAGGCTTCATTTAATTCGATTACATCCATATCTTCCATTTTCAAACCTGCTTTTTTTAAAGCTTTATTTGAAGCTTCAACAGGACCGATTCCCATAATTCTTGGCTCTACACCTACAACTGCGGAAGAAACAATTCTTGCAATTGGTTTTAAATTGTATTTTTTTACGGCGTCTTCTGAAGCTATAATTGTGGCAGCAGCACCGTCATTTAAACCTGATGAATTTCCTGCAGTAACGCTACCGTCATATTTGAAAGCTGGACGTAATTCCGCTAAAATTTCTTTGGTTGTTGTGGGACGAATAAATTCATCATCGTTAAAAATAATTGGATCTTTTTTTCGTTGTGGAATTTCCACAGACATTATTTCTTTTGCCAAACGCCCATTTTCTTGTGCTTTTGTGGCTTTCATTTGGGAATGGTATGCAAATGCGTCTTGATCTTCTCGAGAAATATTATGTTTTTCAACCAAATTTTCGGCTGTATTTCCCATTCCGTCCGTACCGTACATTTCAGCCATTTTTGAATTTACAAAACGCCATCCGAAACTGGAATCGTACATTTTTGCATCAGTTCCAAAAGCGGAAGATGGTTTTGCAACCACGTATGGCCCCCGTGTCATATTTTCAACACCACCAGAAATAAATATATCGCCGTCACCAGCTTTAATCGCTCGATTGGCGTGGATAATTGCTGAAAGTCCGCTACTGCAAAGTCTGTTTACAGTTTCGCCGGGAACTGTAACAGGCAAGCCTGCTAAAAGTGAAGCCATTCTAGCAACATTTCGGTTGTCTTCACCGGCTTGGTTTGCGCAACCTAGAATAACATCGTCGTATGCCTCTTTTGGAATACTTGGATTTCTTTTTACTATTTCGGCAATTACCAATGCAGCCAAATCATCTGTTCTTACAGCGCTTAGCGTTCCTTGATAGCTTCCTATTGGTGTTCTTATTCCGTCAATTATATATGCTTCTTTCATTGTAAGATTTATTCTAATTCAAAATTTCTGAAAATGTATCTCCCTGTTTTATATCGCCAGTTTTATATCCTTTCAAAAACCATTTTTTACGTTGTTCTGATGTTCCGTGTGTGAAACTATCTGGCTGTACGCTGCCTTGTGTTCTTTTTTGAATAGCATCATCACCCACCGCATTGGCTGCACTTAACGCTTCGTCAATATCGCCTTCTTCTAAATATTCTTGGTTATAATGTGCCCAAACGCCAGCATAAAAATCTGCCTGTAACTCTAACGCAACGGAAAGTTTATTTGCTTCGGTTTTATTAGTTTGGCGTTGCATCTGACTTACTTTAGAATTTGTACCAAGCAACGTTTGGATGTGATGACCAATTTCGTGAGCAGTTACGTAAGCAATAGCAAAATCGCCACCTTTTGCACCAAAGCGTGTTTTTAATTCTTCAAAAAACACTAAATCCATATATAATTTTTGGTCTGCAGGACAGTAAAATGGGC
This sequence comes from Flavobacteriales bacterium, assembly GCA_038259825.1. Classification (GTDB taxonomy): domain Bacteria; phylum Bacteroidota; class Bacteroidia; order Flavobacteriales; family Flavobacteriaceae; genus JBBSOK01. The sequence goes on along the minus strand of JBBSOK010000005.1, from coordinate 26,197 downwards.
CTGAAGCTGAACTTGCGTTTCCGCAACCTGTACTTACTGCATCTGTAAATAGAACCATTGTTGGTTCTATATAATTTCCAATATTATTTTGTGTGAAAACTTCATTCCAAACGTCTTCAGTATCTGCTAAAACGGTGGATACAAAGCCACCTACTTCCTTTTCCTGCGCTGTTAGATCTCTTTGTTCAGTTTGTTGCGTTGCCTGACCACTTCCCAACTGTTCTACTAAAGGTGCCAATTGTTGTCCGGTGTCACCTCCAAAAAGTTGTAGTGCGATAACGATTAATGCCACCACGCCGCCGCCAGCAGCGAGTTTTCCTTTCGAGCTCATACCACGGCGATCATCCATATTATCGCTTTGCCTTCTGCCTTGCCATTTCATAATTTTATTAGTTTAGGTTGTTGTTTAATTAAAATTATTCTTCCCAGCTTTTACTAGTCCTGTAAACGACACCTTTAAACAAAGCTACCAATTCTTTATCTCTTTTTACTTCAACAATATTAAATCCGAGCTTGTTATTTACTTTTTCAATTACAGATTCCGCCGTTAAGTAATCTCCTTCATTCAATGCTTCAATGTGGTTTATCGATGTTTCAATAGAAACGGCATATTTTCCGTGGGTGTTTGCACAAAAACCGAAAGCTGTATCTGCCAAACTATAACTGATGCCGCCATGAGCTTTATTCATACTATTCAGCATTTCTTTGCGAACAGTCATTGCAACTTTGCATCTGCCTTTTTCAACCTCCAAAATTTCAATACCCAACCAAGTGCTGAAAGCATCTTGATTGAGCATTTTATGTGGTATTTTCTTTGCTTCCATTTTTAAATATTGAAGATTAAAAATAAACGTTTTTTGATTGTTGAAGTTTTAATACTTCAGCAATCTGCAATCGTTGTTCTTCAATCGTTATCGAAAAATTTTAAACTTTGTTTTTGCATTCTTCTTAAAAGAGGTGAGCAACGATATCTATCTTCACGATATTCATCATATAATGCATCCAATTTTTCAATACACCAATCAATTCCTTTTTCATCTGCCCAAACTAAAAGACCTTTTGGATAATTTACTCCTTTTGTCATTGCATTATCAATATCTTCTGCGGACGCTATTTTTAAAAATAATGCATCTGCGGCTTCGTTAATAAGCATTACTAAAATTCGGTCAAATATTTGTTTTGAAGTTGCGTCATCGAGTGATTCTGAATTTAAATCTGAATCCTCAACTATTTTTCCGCTTTTATCATATTCGTAAAATCCAATTCCAGCTTTACGCCCTAAATAGCCTGCTTCAGCAAAACGCTTTTGTGTAAAAGATGGTTTGTATCTCGGGTCGTAATAAAAGGCTTCAAAAACGGTTTCGGTTACTGTATAATTTACATCATTTCCTATAAAGTCCATTAACTCAAATGGCCCCATTTTAAAACCGCCAATAGTTTTCATTGCACTGTCTATTTGATTGAAAGATGCAATACCTTCTTCATAAATGCGTAGCGCTTCGCCGTAAAATGGTCTTGCAACTCTGTTTACAATAAAACCAGGTGTGTCCTTTGCCACGGCAACTGTTTTGCCCCAACTTGCAATTGTGTCTATCGTAGTTTCCAAAGTTTCATACGATGTTTGAATTGCAGGTATTACTTCAACCAACCTCATTAACGGAGCTGGATTAAAGAAATGAATACCTACGCAACGCTTTGGCTTTTGTAATGAAGAAGCAATTGAAGCAATTGACAATGAGGATGTATTTGAAGCAATTATACAATCTTCGGAAACAAATTTTTCGAGGGTTGAGAGTACATTCATTTTTATGTCAAGATTTTCAACAATTGCTTCAATTGTCAAATTAGAATCCTTCAATTCTTTTAATGTATTTACATATTTAATATTGCCTTCGATTCGTATTTTTTCTTCGGAATTGATTTTCCCCTTTTCAACCAAGCGGGACATTATTTTTTGCAAGTCCGCTTTAGCCTTTTCTAGAGCTTCCGTTTTTAAATCGAATAACTTTACGGTGCATCCAGCAGCTGCAGCTACTTGCGCAATTCCTGCGCCCATTGTTCCTGCTCCTATTATTCCGATGTTTCTAATCATTTACTTCCCTTTAAATTCTGGTTTTCTTTTGTTTACAAAAGCATCTACACCTTCCGCATAATCTTCAGAAGATGCAGCTTCAATTTGAAGTTTACTTTCTAATGCAAGTTGCTCTTCTAATGAATTTGACATTGATTCATTTAACAATCTTTTTGTGAGTCCAAGTGCTTTTGTCGGCATATTTGCTAAGGTTGTAGCTATTTTATTTACTTCTGCAACAAATTCTTCTGAAGAAAATACTTTATAAACCATTCCTAGCTTTTCTGCATCAGTTGCTGAAACTTTATCACCAAGCATCATTAATGCAGATGCCTTTTGAAACCCAATTAATCTTGGAAGAAAAAATGTTCCTGCACTATCCGGAATCAATCCAATTTTACTGAAAGCCTGAATAAAACTTGCATTTTCTGACGCTAAAACCACATCACAAGCCAATGCAATATTTGCTCCCGCACCTGCTGCAACACCATTGACAGCGGCTATTATAGGCTTTTCTATATTTCTAATTCGCTTTACAATTGGATTGTAATGGTCATCTAAAATCTGCTGAAAACCAAAATCGATATTTGGATTTGTAATTTCGCCAATATCTTGGCCGGCGCAAAAAGCTTTACCACTTCCCGTAATGATTATAGCTCTAACTTCTTTATTTTTTTCGCAAGAGTCTAATTCATCTTGTAGCAAAAAAGCCATTTCGCGATTAAAGCTATTAAATACTTCCGGACGGTTTAAGGTTAGGGTTGCTATGTTATTTGAGATGTTTAATTCAATTGATTTATTCATTTTAATAACTGTTCCTTTAATATTAACGATTTCTGATTAACGATTTTTGATTTTTGAACTTTTTTTATTCTGAAATCACCATTCAAACATCGTTAATCATTAATCTTTTTATTTTAAACATTTAAAGTAATCAAACGGTTCTTGGCAGTCGTCGCACTTAAAAAGTGCTTTGCAGGCCGTCGAACCAAATTGGCTAACTAAATGTGTATTTGTACTTCCGCAATTGGTACATTTTACTTTTTTCGCACTCCCAAGCAGCACGTCTTTATCATTACTTTCAGAAAGTGGACGCGCTATTCCGTACTCTTCCATTTTTTGAAGGCCTTTTTCACTAATCCAATCTGTGCTCCAAGCTGGGCTTAAAATTAAATCTACTTCTACTATTTTTCCAATTTCTGAAAATGCTTTTTTAAGATCGTCTCCAATTACATCCATTGCGGGACAGCCGGAATAGGTTGGCGTAAGTTTTATTTTTATAATTCCGTTTTCTTCAATAGCTTGCCTGATAACGCCCAAATCCAACACTGTTAATACCGGAATTTCAGGATCGCTAACTTGTTCCAGAATTGGAATAAGATGTTTGTCAATATTTGCGATTTGGGTTATTGTCATATTTTATTAACGATTGCAGATTAACGCTCTTTGAATTATTTAATCGAAAACATTTTTACTTCTGAAGTATGTAATCATAAATCTTAAATCTCTTACCATTCCATATTTGGAAATGTTCTCTGCATATATTGAAGTTCCGACAAAATATATCCCATATGTTCGCTGTGAATTCCTTTTTTTCCTCCTCTTGTGAAATATTTGCTTTCAGGCGTTTTCAAGTTTGCCTCGTTTAAAAGATCTGAAACTTCAACGTAATACTTTTCTTTGAATTTTGACACATCTACTCCTATTCCTTCTTCTACCATTGCTTTATCAGCTTCGGTCATATCGAATAACTCATCAGTATATGTCCAAAGATCATCAATTGCTTCTTGCATTTTTGTGTTGCTTTCTTCAGTCCCATCTCCCAAACGTTTCACCCAATCTCCTGAAAATCGTTTGTGATAGCTAACTTCTTTAATTCCTTTCTTTGCAATTGCGGCAAGGGTCTCATCTTTACTGTTCAACAATTCTTGCATTAGCATTAAATGATAAACATCAAACAAATATTGGCGTCCCATTACATATCCGAAATGGGTATTGGGCTGTTCAACCAATAATACGTTTTTATATTCTCGCTCTAACCTAAGAAATGCAATATCATCTTCCGTTTTGCCATCTTCTTGGATTTTAGCGGCATATTGGTAGTAATTACGACATTGCCCAATTAAATCTAACGAAATATTTGTGCCTGCAATATCGGTTTCCAATGTTGGACCGTGACCACAAAGTTCCCCGAGTCGTTGACCGAGGATTAGGGAGTTGTCGGCAATGCTTAAAATATAATTATAGAGATTTTGGTTTTTCATTTCAATTATTTAATTGAAGATTGTCAATTAACGATTTTGAAGTTTTTTGCTTCTTAATTATGGAATCAACAATCTGTAATCATTAATCATTTACATATGCTTTACCTCATCAGGCAAATCGTAAAATGTAGGATGGCGATATACTTTATCTTGGGCCGGTTCAAACATTTCACCATTATCCGCAGGGTTTGATGCTGTAATATTTTTACTTTCCACAACCCAAATGCTTACTCCTTCATTTCTTCTAGTGTAAACATCGCGCGCATTTTCCATTGCCATTTCTGCATCTGCAGCATGAAGGCTACCGAAGTGACGGTGTTCCAATCCGTTTTTACTACGGACAAAAATTTCCCAAAGCGGCCAGTTCTTTTTAGTGTTTTCCATTTTAACTTGCTTTTGCTACTTGTCTGTTTGCGTTTTTTTCTGCGTGAGCCATTGCTGCGTCGCGAACCCATTCACCATTTTCCCAAGCATTAACACGGGCTTTCATTCGTTCTTTATTACAAGGTCCGTGACCTTTCACAACCTGCCAAAATTCATCCCAATTTATTTCTCCAAAATCATATTGACCTTTTTCTTCATTCCACTTCAAATCTGGATCTGGAATTGTAAGGCCTAATAAATCTGCCTGTGGAACAGTTTGATCTATAAATTGCTGACGCAGTTCGTCATTACTTTTTCTTTTTAATTTCCATTTCATGGATTGCTCTGTATGCACAGATTCTGCATCGGTTGGGCCCAACATCATTAAACTAGGCCACCACCAACGATTTAAAGCATCTTGCGCCATTTCCTTTTGTTCTGGGCTACCGTTACAAAGTTTCAGCATTATTTCAAAACCTTGACGTTGATGAAAACTTTCTTCCTTACAAACACGAACCATTGCACGTGCATAGGGACCAAATGAGGTATTGCAAAGTGGCACTTGATTAATAATCGCGGCACCGTCTACTAACCAGCCCACTGCGCCCATATCGGCCCATGTTACAGTTGGGTAATTGAATATTGAAGAATATTTTGCCTTTCCTGAATGTAATTGTTCATATAATTCATCACGTGAAATTCCAAGTGTTTCACAAGCGGAATATAAATATAAACCATGGCCGGCCTCATCTTGAACTTTAGCTAACAACGCAGCTTTTCTTCTTAGTGATGGTGCTCTTGTAATCCAATTTCCCTCTGGCAACATTCCAACAATTTCGGAATGTGCGTGCTGGCTCATTTGCCGAATGTGTGTTTGGCGGTATTTTTCCGGCATCCAATCTTTCGGCTCTATTTTTTCATCGCGCGCAATACGGGCTTCAAAAATTTCTTCTAGGTTTTTTATTTTTTCTTCGCTCATCTTTATATTTTTTAAACTTTGGCCAAAGCCAAAAGCTAGTTAAACATCAAAATCTACTTTTACTTTATCTGAAGTTGGCACGGCTTGGCAGCTTAAAACCAAGTTTTGTGAAACTTCTTTATCACTCAAGGCATAATTTATTTTCATTTCTACGCTTCCATCCAAAACTTCGCATTTGCAGGTACTACAAACACCACCTTTACAGGCAAAAGGTAAATCTGCGCCTGCGCCCAATGCAGCATCAAGAATGTTGTCGTATTCTTTAGTCATTGTAAAGACAAATTCTTTACCTCCATCAACGATTGTAATTTCGGTTCCTTCAACATTTTGTTTTGCCAGACGTTCTTGACGCGCAATATCTTCATCAGATAGTCCTGTTACGAATAATTCAAAATGAACATTCTCCTTTGGTAATCCTGCTTCAATTAAATAATTGGAAACATAATTCACCATTTTTTCAGGCCCACAAAGAAAAACTTCATCCGTATCTGGAATATCGATAAAGGTTTTAGTAAGTTGATCCATTTTATCATCATCAAACCTTCCATTCAAAAGCTCAATATCACGCCTTTCTTTGGTTAGGAAGTAATAGATTTCAAATCTTCCAAAATATTGGTTTCTAAGCTGTTCCAACTCTTCTTTAAAGATAATGGATTTTGCCATTTTATTTACATAAAAAAGCTTGCAAGTAGACTTCGGTTCGGCATTTAAATGACTTTTAACCATTGAAAGTACTGGCGTAATACCACTTCCTGCGGCAAAAAACAAGTAGTTTTTAGCTTTTTCAGGTTGTACATCTACACCAAAATTTCCGCTTGGCGCCATTATTTCAATGTCGTCCCCTGCTTTCAGTTCTTCGTTAACATAGGTTGAAAACTTTCCACCCAATATTTGCTTTACGGCTACTTTCCAATAACCATCAGAAGGGCTGGAACATAAACTGTAAGAACGACGGACATCTTCACCATTAATATCCGCTTTGAGCGTAAGATGCTGACCTTGTCTAAAATTAAATTTTTCTGATATTTCCGAAGGAATATCAAAATCGATAACCGAACAATCATCGGTATCCTTGTAAATGTCCTTTATTTTTACTTTGTGAAATTCTGCCACAATAATTCTTGTAATTAGTTATACAAAACTAACGCTTGTTAGTTAAAATTGCAAATGGTTTAACATTTTACTTTAAAATACCACCTAAAAAATTGATTTTCAATATAATAAAAGTAGTATTTAAAACTTATATAATTCCTTTTATCAAAACTTCAACCATATCTTTTTTTAAGATATTCACATCCAATTTTCCTCTTTTTTGATTCCATAAATATAATGTGCGAAGTGTTGACAGTATCGAAAACAAAATAACTTCCGGATGATTTGGTTTTATTTCGCCTTTTAAAATTCCATCTTTTAAAATACTTCGAAAATTTTCTTCGTAACTATCGCGCATTTTTACAAATAACTCTAAATCGGTTTTTTGAAGATGCATCCAATCGTTGTTTAGCGACGCCAATGCTTCAGAATAATTTACGGTAATGTCTACATGAAGCTCGATTACGCGTTCTATTTTTTCAATTGAATCAACTTCTTCAGCAAAAACATTTTCCATTCCCAGTGTAAATTCTTTGGCAACTTTCAAAATAATTTCAGCAAGAATTTCTTGTTTTCCGTTAATATGGTTGTAAAGACTCGCGGCCTTAATATCCATTTCTGCAGCAATATCCCGCATTGAAACGGCGCTATACCCCTTTTCCTTAAAAAGCGTTGCGGCTACTTTTATGATTTCTTCTTTACGCGAAATTGTTTTCATCTATGTCGCAATATAGCAATTTTAAGGCTGAAGATTATTTTTGAAATCAAAACACCGTATTTTTGAAAGATGGAAATAAATATTGAAACCAACGAATTGCTGGAAAGGCTTCCGCCGCATTTAAAACAGTACATAAAACCACAAAATTACGAACAATATACGTTCATAAACCAAGCAGTTTGGCGCTATGTAATGCGTAAAAACGTAAGTTATCTGGCAACCGTTGCGCACCAAAGTTATTTGGGCGGCCTCAAAAAAACAGGTATTTCCATTGATGAAATCCCTTCTATGTACGGGATGAACCGTATTTTAAAGGAAATAGGTTGGGCGGCAGTTGCTGTTGATGGGTTTATTCCACCAAATGCTTTTATGGAATTTCAGGCGTATAAAGTGCTTGTAATTGCCAGCGATATTCGCCAACTTGAAAACATAGAATATACGCCAGCGCCCGATATTATTCACGAAGGTGCCGGTCATGCACCAATTATTGCCAGCCCTGATTATGCGGAATATCTGCGCCGTTTTGGCGAAGTGGGCGCAAAAGCAATTTCCAGCGCGCATGATATTGATATGTATGAAGCCGTTCGCGAACTTTCCATTTTAAAGGAAGCCACCTCGGCTCCGATCGGTGACTATAAAAATAAAATTAATGCTGCTGAAGCAAGGGTTGAAGAACTTCAAAACAAAAAAGTTAAGCCTTCTGAAATTTCATTAATACGAAATCTGCATTGGTGGACAGTTGAATATGGAATGGTTGGTACGGTTAAAAATCCTAAGATTTACGGTGCGGGATTACTTTCTTCTATAGGCGAGAGTGTTTGGTGCATGAAAGATGAAGTAAAAAAAATCGAGTATTCAATTGATGCGGCTTACCAAGATTTCGACATTACAAAACCGCAACCAAAATTGTACGTAACGCCAGATTTTGCTTATTTACAGGAAGTTTTGGAAGAATTTGCTAACACAATGGCCGTACGGAAAGGTGGTTGGCGCGGTTTGAAAAAACTTATAAAATCAAAACAACTTGGCACAATTGAAATTAGTACCGGATTACAGATAAGCGGAAATTTTAACCGAATGATAAAAAACGATGATAATGAAGTCGTTTATTTTGAAACCGAAGGCAATACAGCGCTATCCTACCGAGAAAAAGAAATAATTGGCCACGGAGTTAGCAGGCATAAAGATGGCTTTCGCTCACCTTTGGGAAAATTGAAGGGCATAAATCTGGCAATTGAAAATATGGGTCCGCGCGATTTGCAGGCGTATAATTTTTATGATGGGAAACCAATTTCTTTTGAATTTGAAAGCGGCATTACGGTTAAAGGAATGAACGTAACCGGAATACGTAATCTTCGTGGTGAATTAATGTTGATTCAATTTACAAATTGTACTGTAACATATAAAAATGAAATTCTGTTTTCACCAGAAATGGGCGACTTTGATATGGCCGTTGGGACTGAAATAGTTTCCGCTTTTGCAGGCGCCGCAGATTTTCTTTCTTTTGATTTGGTTACCCATAAATCTAATAGCGAAACGATACGCGTAGAACTTTCAGAAACCGAAAAAGAACTTAATTTACTTTATAAAAACGTTCGGGAAACACGAAATTCAGGAGAAATTGATTTAGAAAAATTTGAATCAATTTTTAAATTATTGAAGAAAAACCATCCGAAAGATTGGCTGCTTCCATTGGAAATGTATGAATTGATTATAGAAAATGATACAAAATTTTCAGAAGAAGTTTTAGAACATCTTTTAAATCTGAAAAAAGAAAGACCAAAAGTTGCGCATTTAATTAATGGTGGATTAGAACTTTTAGAGAAGAAGAATGATAAAATTACAAACTAAAAATTGAAATTTCAAAGTATTGAATTTCAGTTATATGTATTTTTATAATTGCTAACCCAAAAAATAAAATTTATGTATCAATACAAAGCAAAGATTATTGAAGTTTATGATGGCGATACCGTTACAGCAATGGTAGATTTAGGCTTTTTCCATTTTCAGCAAATGAAATTTCGTCTTTACGGTATTGACACGCCGGAACTTCGTGGTGAAGAAAGAGAACGTGGTTTGATAGTTCGGGATATTGTCCGTTCAATGATTTTGGACAAGGAAGTTACCATAAATTCCTATAAGGATAAGCAAGAAAAATACGGGCGTTATTTGGCGAATATTATTATAGATGACATAGACCTGAATGAATGGCTTGTTGAAAATGGCCACGCAGTGCGTTATATGGTTTAAATGAAATTTTTCGAAAGTTCTGAAATATTAGATTTCTTTTAGATAGTTTTTCGGCTTATCTATTTTAAAATCTGAGTCTTGATTTATTAATTCGCCTTGATATTTCAATGTCCAACCCATACTATTTGTAAGAATATAAATTTTCGAAAGTTCTGAAATTAGACGGTTTTCTGCGTTTGTGACTAATTCAGATTTTTCAATTTGATTTCGTAACGATTTCTCTATGTTGGTTTTTATTTTATTATAGTCAGTTGCATCAAATTGGTTTAAATACTCTTGCTGAACATCGTAATATTCAATATTTGGGTTTATTGAAAGTTCGTACTCTGGAATTTTTGTAATATAAACCGTTTTATTTTCTTCATCAATTTGTGTTTCTACTTTACTTAAATCATAAGAAATTTGAGCTTTTGCATTTACAATTACAATTGCTTTTTTCTTAGATTCAACTAAACCCATAAAAAGTTGTTTAGTGTCTTTTTCAGTAAAAACTTGTGCGTAGCTACCCTCGGTAACTATTAGCTTTCCAACATTGTTCAATTCTTTTTGAATTAAAGCGGTATTTGCTTCAATACGCTGTCTTTCATCTTTTCCTTGTTCGCAATAACGAAGAAAGAAAACAAGTACAAAAGCAATTATAATTCCGAAGAAAATATTTCTCATAAAATGTAGTTAGAACGGCTTTAATAAAAGCCCTTAAGATTATAAACTATTTGTTCAAAATTAATAATTTTAAAACCGAAAAATCCCAAAGGTTTAATAAACATTTGGGACTTAAACTTTTATTGAATAATAATTTCTATTAGTTCAATTAAAGTTCATATCGCATTACAAACATAACAATCCTCGGCATTACAAAATATTGTGAAGTAGTACTAAACTGCTCGTTGAAACTATCGTTGTTCAAAAATTCAGTGTCCAGAATGTTGGTGGCTTGAACCGAAAATTCCCATGCGCCATCATTTGGTTTAAAGAAAACGTTCGCTTTTAGAAAGCTATATTGGTTTTCAACTGTTTTATCGGTATTGGTATAGTTATAAAAATCATACTCCGCACTCACAGTAAAATCCTTTAAAAATCTTAAGTCTATATTAGCGTAAGGCCTTTGAGTAAAAAATGTTTGTTCTAACCCGCCATTATCATAATTATTTACAGTGTAATCATAACCCGTTTCAAAATTTGGCCAATTTTTAATATTGGTTCTAACACTTCCCTTATAATTTTGAGTAAGACTTTGGCTTTCCCTAATTACGTTATTTATATTGTTATTGGACTTATTTAAAAAAACAGCACCATTCAAATTGAATTGAAATTTCTTTACACGTTTACTAAACCTTCCAACAGCAGAAAATGTTTCATCCGGAAAATTGCTGTCAATGTTTACAGGTGATGAAATTTGGTTAATAGCCAATATGTTCGTGTTATTTTTAACGCCGTTGATCCTTCGGGTATAACCTAAATTTCCGCCAATATTTGTGTAATTGAATAAATTGAAACTAAAATAAGTTAGATTATAAGATTGTGAAAGTGAATTTTCCAAATTTCTATTACCGCGATATAGCCTATTATAATTATTGAAAACAAAGGCTTCAGCATAATTATTAATGTCCGTATATTCTGAAGTTATCGCATAATTAAATCTAATGTTTTCGCTCTTTTTAAGTTCCAATATTACATTAACATCTGGTAAAAGCATCCAATCATTCTGAGTTGTTGTAGCACCAAATTGTTCATTTTTAAGATTGTAATTATGAAGTGTAACACCAGGCGTAAAGATAAATTTCCCCTTTTTTACTTTGTAATGAAGTCCAAAAAAAGCATCGGTAAAAGCGTATGTTACATCATTTACTAATTGAAAATTTTGGCCATTCACTTCATTAGAATTGGTGAAATCCAACCTGCTGTTATTATCTAAAAATTGAAAAATATTACTATTAAATTGTTGATTACTATACGTTGTGCCTAATGTAAAGTTAAGGTTGCTTGTATTATTCAACACATAGTAATAGTCAATTTTTGCATCAATTTTGTTTGTTTTAATATTTTTCTGTTGATTAATATCATATCGATTTTGAAGCGAATCTATTGGCAGAATTTCCGGAAAAGGAAGTAAATCTGTTATAGCGTTATAAAAAGGATCTTCATCTTGATATAGATGTTGAATTTGTCCTGCAAATATATTTTTATCATTCAATGTATAATAAACATTCGCGTTTTGATTGATACTGAAGGGTTTGTTTTCTTTCACTTCATTTATATTATTATTAAAACCTCCAAATTGTGAAAGCGTTGTATCATCCTCGCTTTGTTTTGAAGTCTTAATAATTGCATCATAATCAAACTGAAAACTAGTATTTGGCTTGTAAACACTGCTCAACTTTAACATTCCTAATTGATTGCGTTGGTCGCTTACGCTATTGGTGGTTTCCGTTATACCCGTTGTAATAAATTGACGGATACTATTAGTAGCAATGTTGGTTTTATTATCGCTTAAAATTGCAAAACCACTTAAATCTAACGTTTTGCTTGGCGCATAACTAAAATTTCCTGCCACAAAACCCGCTTCAATTTCCTTAGCTTGATTATTTTGTGATACAACAAAACCCAAATCACTTTCCTGAATATTAAAAGACGTACCGCCCCCACGATTAAAGTTTCTAAAACCACCTGTAAAGTTAAAATAATCACGACGCGTAAAAGGAACTTCGCCAATATTATTGAAGTCTGTTATAACATTTATACTGTATTTTGGACTATAATAAAACAATTTTGGATGGACGAGATACCGGCCATTTTCATCACCATACGTATCTGCAATGCCTGCTCCTGCTGTGATTTCTCCAAACCAAAAGTTCTTTTTTCCTTCTTTTAGCCTTATGTTTATTGCTACATTATCTTGATCATTGCCAAGGCCGCGCATTTGTCCAACTTCATTGTAGTTTCTAAGCACTTCGACTTTATCTACGGCATCTGCAGGAATATTTTTGGTGGCAAGTTTGCTATCGCCATCAAAAAAATCCTTGCCTTCTATCATTACTTTTTGTACTTTTTTGCCTTCTACCTCAATTTCGCCATCTGCATTTATTTCAATGCCTGGCATTTTTTTCATTACATCTCCCAATTTTCTTTCTTCGCCATTTGTAAAACTATCTGCATTATATATTATGGTATCACCTCGAACCGTTACGGGCATTTCGTACGTTATTTCAACTCCTTTAAGTTCATCTGCTTGGGCTTTTAGAATGAAGTTTTGCTCGATTGCTTCTGAATTTTTAGCAATTTCTAACGTTTTTTCGGCATTTTGAAATCCTAAAAAACTAGACTGCAACGTATAAGTTTCGCCGGCTGGAAGGTCCATTTGGTAACGACCTTCGTAGTTTGTGATGCCGTATGATTCCGTTTTTCCTGTGGATTTTATTACAGCAATTACGCTTGCAAATTCCAAAGGATTACCAATGCTATCTTTTATAGTGCCTTTTACTTTTGCGGTTTGGGCCGAAACGGAAATTGAGAAAAGAAAAAGAAAAAAAGAATATTTCATACTTTATGATAAATGAATTTGATTAAAGGGCAAAAATTTATAAGGAAATCATTATCCCCCAAAACCACTTCCACGACGGCCATTTCCACGGCCTTGAAAATTTTCGCGCATTTCTTCAACTTTATCTTTTACAATTTTATTGAATTCTTCTCTGCTTACCTTATCTCCTTTTTTAGGTGCTTCAATCGCATCGGCATCCTTTGGATTCATTGTAATTTTTGAACAAAGGATTGTTGTTCTATGAACGTTTAATTCTAGAATAAGACCTGGTAAGCCTGCATAATCTGCTGGACCGTTGCCAACTGGGATTTGGGGTGTAAACCACGCAGTTACCAAAACTTCTTTTGGTATTTCAATATTATCCATTGGATCGTTTAGTTGCTTCTTTTTAGCATCTCCTTTACCTTCAGCATCTGCATCTGCAGCTTTCCTTTTAGGGCGTGCCATACTGTAATCATTGGCATCAATTGTTTTAAGGGCCGTTGCTTTAAATGCTATGTATTGACCAATTTGCTTACTTTCTTTTTCAATTTCCCAATTAAGTTTTGCAACTGTATCGGTTACTAAAAATTGCTTTCCAAAAAACTCACGTTCTTCGACTAGTTTATTTTCTGAAAGATTTTTGTATTGTGGGCCTGGCGAGAAACTGCCCATCATCATTCCAAAACCGCCACTACCAGCTCCGGCTTCCAATTTTTCTTCTTCTTTATAAATACTTTCATTGTTATTAAAGGTAAGAATGTACGTTTTCTCCAACATACTTTTCATGCGCTCGGCAATCATCTTTTTCATATCTTCCGTCATATTCCTGTCACCGCCAAGAGCGTCCATATCTACCGTTGTTTTAGATTCGTAGTACGCTTTGCCGCTTATGTTTTGTGCGCATAATATTGTGGAAAAAAGCAGAGCGGTAAATAAGGAAAGAATTTTCATAAGTATATTTTAATGCGTTAGTACGCAAATGGTTGATATTGTACAATTTTTAGACTGAACAAATTTTAGACTCAACAAAGTATTGAAAGTTTAATTAAGTAATAAAATGAAAGTAATTAAAGACAATTTTACCCACCAATAATAAAGCCACCAGAACCACCATTTTTATCTTTGAGGTTTCTCATCTGCTCGCGCATTTCGGTATTTTTCTTTTCTGAAATTTCATCATATTCTGCTTGGTCAACTTTTTTCCCTTTTGAAGGAATTTCAATATGTATTTCTTCAGAAGGATTTAAGATGACTTTATAGCATAGCAGCGAAAGTTCGCCCTCGTTTACTTCTAAAATTAAGCCGGGAAGACCCCAATGTTCAGCAGGACCGTGCGAAAGTGGAATTTGTGGCGTGTACCAAACAGTTGTTACAACAGTTTTGATATACGAATCAAAATCTTTGGTTACACTATTAAATTTTTGTCCATTTTCCTCGTGTGAAAAAGTAGCTTTAAAACAAACATATTGTCCAATGGTTTTACTTTCATTTTCGAGTTTCCAGTCAGGTTTTTTCAATTTATCTTCAACTAAAAATGCTTTGTCAACAATTTCTGTTTGTTTAATAAAAGTACTGTCCTTTAGATTTCTATATTCAATATCACCCGTTCCGCCTACGGTTATAGTCACTCCACTATTCGCGTTTGGTCTGGGTGCTTCAAGTTTTGGTTCAATCTTGTAAATGGATTCTTGACCATTAAACGTTAATTTATATTCTCGCTCAAATTGGCTTTTAAGCTGTTCTAATAAATCTTGCATCATTTTATCTGCTTCCGGTGTTCTAGAAATGGTGTCGGCTTTTTTATCGTACGTTCTAAAACTTTTGTAGTATGCAATGCCTTTAATATTTTGGGCCAAGATTGGTGTTGAGGTGGTAAAAAGAATAAAAATTATTAATGTGTATTTTAATTTCATAGAATTAAATTGTACTCGTTAATTTCAAACTTTTAAAGTTACTAAACATTTTCACATTTGGAACGCCTTTTGTAACTTCCCAAGCCATATGAAGCTATTTATATTTTTCTTTTTCAGCATCAATATATTATTCGCTCAAGAAACAAAGCCTATTACAACTGTTCCACTTTTGGTAGATAGTTTTGTAGGGGTTGATGCTTACAAAAATCTATACTCAATAACCAATAAAGTGCTTTCTAAAAATGGACCGGATGGGGCGTTTGTTTTTAACGACCTTCAACTTGGGAAAATCACTTCAGTAGATATTGTAAATCCGCTGCGGATTGTTCTTTTCTTTCAAGAAACCAATACGGTTGTTTTTTTGGACAACAGATTAAATGAGATTGAAAGGTTAAATTTTAATCTGCTTCCAGAATTTATAAATGTAAGTTCGGCAACAAATGCCAGCAATAATAGATTATGGATTTTTAACACGGATAACCAACAATTAGAGCTTTTTAATTTTCGGACCAACCAAAAACAAGAAGTTTCGCAACCTTTCCCTGGCAAATTGATTTCGCAAGCAAGCAATTTTAACTATTGCTTTACTTTAACGGATAAAAAGTTGCGTTCTTTTAATATTTATGGAAGTTTACTTAAGGAGATGGATATTTTAGAATTTGAAAAAATTGTACAACAGGAAGAAAATGTTATAGCCCTCAAAGAGAATAAACTATACATTATTAATGATTTTGTGAGTAATGAAAATACTTCAACAATTGAACCTTTTCAATTGGAGTTGCCCGAAATTAAAATAAAAGACTTGCAGCTAACTCAAGATTTCCTGTACCTTTATGACGGCAAAAATTTGCTGAAATTTTCAATACAACCACCAAAGTAATTTTATATATGCACGTTGCAATTGCAGGAAATATAGGCTCCGGAAAAACCACTCTAACTAGATTATTGGCAAAACATTACAAATGGCAACCCCATTTTGAAGATGTTGAAGATAATCCATATTTAGATGATTTTTACAACCAAATGGAGCGATGGAGTTTCAATCTTCAAATCTATTTTTTGAACAGTCGTTTTCGACAAATATTGGACATTCGTGAAAAGGGTAAAAGTGTAATTCAAGATAGAACAATCTACGAAGACGCCTATATTTTTGCTCCAAACCTACATGCAATGGGTTTAATGACCAATCGGGATTATGAGAATTACCGCTCCCTTTTCGATCTCATGGAAAGTGTTACAGAAGGTCCAGATTTGCTAATTTACCTTCGGAGCAGTATCCCAAATCTTGTAAACCAAATACATAAAAGAGGGCGCGAATATGAAAACAGCATTAGCATAGATTACTTAAGCAGACTGAACGAACGTTATGAAGCTTGGGTAACCGGTTATAACAAAGGAAATATTATTATTTTGGATGTAGATAACCTAGATTTTGTTGATAAAGCTGAAGATCTTGGCGAGGTTATCAATAAAATTGATGCAGAGCTTCACGGATTATTTTAATATTTTTAATAAAAACTTTTGTAAATTATAATCTTAAACCTTAACGTTTCCCTTACAATTTCCCAATTTTAAATCCCTTATTTTGCTCTAAATACAAACAATTTCTATTTAAGAAATTAATTGAAAACTTATGGCATCTTTATATAACTCTAAATCCTTTCATCGTGATCTTTCTTGGTTGCGCTTTAATCATCGCGTATTGCAAGAAGCGGCAGATGATAGAAATAAATTATATGAACGCATCAAATTTCTCGCCATATTTTCATCAAATCTTGACGAGTTTTTTCGTGTTCGGGTAAGTGATATTAGGCAGATTAAAGAGATTGAAAAACCTTTCAGAAAAAGACTTATTACAAAACCAAATAAGGTTTTAAAAGAAATAAAAAGTCAAGTTGACATTCAACAGGAATTATTCGGCAGTATTTTTCAGGACGAAATTATCCCTAAATTAAAAGATGAAAATATAAATTTAGTACGGTTTGAACAGTTTAGTTCTACCCAAAAATTAGCTGCGACAGAATATTTTGAAGAAACCCTTCAGCCATATTTAAAAATTGAAAACTTTCCGAAAAACGGCAAGAATGATATTTTCGTTAAAAATGAAGCGCTATACCTAACTGCTTTGTATGAAGAAGAAATTCAAATTGTTGAAATCCCGCAAAGTGAACCTCGCTTTTTCGTTTTTCCAAAACACAACGGCAACTATTACATCACTTTTATTGATGATATTTTAAAATACAATCTTCGTAAAACCGATAAAAAAGTTGAAGATGTTACCTATTATTCCTTCAAGATTTCCCGAGATGCAGAGCTGTATATTGAAGATGAATTTTCTGGCAACTTGATGGAAAAAATAAAGGAGGCTTTGCCAAAACGAAATACCGGTCAAGCTACTCGCGTTTTAATAGATAAAAAAATCCCGAAAGATTTTAAGGAACTTTTACAAAGAGGGTTGGATGTAAACCAGACAGACGTAATACTTGGCGGTCGTTACCATAATTTTAAAGACTTTTTTGGTTTTCCAAACCCAACCAATAAAAATTTGAATAATGAAAAGTTGACACCTTTACCCCATCCAATTTTAGCTAATTGCAATTCTATTTTTGAAGTTGTTAAGAAAAAAGACCAATTGCTACATTATCCATATCAAAGCTTTGAACCTGTTATAAAGTTGATGGAGGAAGCCGCAAATGATGAAAACGTAAAAGTTATAAAAATAACTATTTATCGTGCTGCAGAAGAGTCTCGTTTAAATGATGCAATTGCACTTGCCGCTGAAAAAGGAAAAGATGTAACTGTTTTTATTGAGGTAAAAGCACGTTTTGACGAACATAATAATCTAAAATGGGGAAAGATTTTTGAGAGAAAAGGCGCCCGTGTAATTTATAGCTATCCAGATATAAAAGTACACAGCAAAATAATGTACATAGAACGTGAAGTTGATAGTAAAACAGAACGTTACGGCTATATTGCAACTGGAAATTTTAATGAAAATACTGCTACCATTTATACAGATTTTGGCTTAATGACTGCCGATAAAAAACTTACAAAGGAACTTTTGAAAGTTTTTATGGTGCTACAAAGGGATATGATTGTACCAAAAACAAAGCAACTTTTGGTGTCGCCATTTACAACACGTGCAAAATTTACGCAATTAGTTGAAACCGAAATTGCCCTTACAAACGCTGGTAAAAAAGGTTTGATTATATTAAAAATGAACAGTTTGCAGGATAACGATATGATTAAATTACTTTATAAAGCAAGCAATGCTGGCGTAAAAGTAAAATTATTGATTCGCGGAATGTGCTCTTTAATTCCAAATATTAAGAATCAAAGTGAAAATATTGAAATCACGAGTATTGTAGATCGTTTTTTAGAACATGGCCGCGTTTATGTTTTTGGAAATAATGGAGATGAAAAAGTATATTTTGGCTCCGCAGACTGGATGACACGGAATCTTAGCCACCGGATTGAAGTTGTAACTCCAATTTTAGATGAAGACCACAAAAAAACCATTCGCGATTTATTGGATATTGAACTTGCGGACAATGTTAAAGCCAGAATTATAGATGCAGAACAATCCAACGAGTACGTTGAAAACGATGGAAAAAAATTACAATCTCAATTGGAGATTTATAAATATTTTGAAGATAAACTAAATTAAAAAACTGGATATCTGTGAAATAATTTGAGCTTTTGAAAATTTACAATTAATTATTAATCGAAATTTTTCTAGAACAAACCCACATATTTTAGTAAAATACGTGGGTTATTTTTTTTATAAATAAATAGGCAAACATTGCACTATTGCAATCCTTTTAAACTTGCTTCAATAGTTTCTATTTTTGAAAGAGCATCTGCTTCTTTTTGTCTTTCTAAATTAATTACAGCTTCGGGAGCGTTATTTACAAAACGCTCATTACTTAATTTACTTTGTACGCTTTTAAGAAATCCTTTTGTGTATTTTAATTCTTGTTCTAGTTTTTCAATTTCTTCTTCAACGTTTATTGCACCAGAAATTGGGATAAAATATTCGTTGCTTTTTACACGGAAGGTTAATGCACTTTCAACTTTTTCGGTAGTATAACTAATTTTTGAAACGTTGCCCAATTTTGAAATTACCGCATCAAATTCTGCTGTAACATTTTCATTATTTATAACAGTAACTTCAATTGAATCTTTGAAAGAAATATTCTTTTCTTTTCGAATAGTTCTAATACCCGAAATTACTTCTGAAGCAAATTCAAAATCTGAAATTAATTTGTCATCAAAATTCTCTTTTGAAGGCCATTTTGATATAATCAATGCTTCTTCCGGCTTTCTATCTTTTATGTCTTGCCAAATTTCTTCTGAAATAAATGGCACAAAAGGGTGAAGTATTTTTAAATTGTCTTCCAAAACTGCAATAATTTCTGCGAAGGTTTTGGATGAAATTGGATCGCCGTAATTTGGTTTTAGCATTTCTAAAAACCAAGAACAGAAATCATCCCAGATTAATTTATAGGTTTCCATTAAAGCATCGCTTAAACGGTATTTGCTGTATTGGTCTTCAATTTCGGCAAGTACTTTTTGGAATTTATTTTTATACCATTTTAGCGCAATTGCAGCAGTATCCGTTTCTGGCTGATTTTCGGAAACTTCCCAACCGCTAATTAATCTGTAGGCATTAAAAATTTTATTTACAAAGTTGCTACCTTGTTTGCAAAGGTCTTCATCAAACATTAAATCGTTACCAGCTGGAGAACTTAACAGCATACCGACACGAACGCCGTCTGCGCCATATTGCTCAATTAAATCTATCGGGTCTGGGGAATTACCCAAACTTTTACTCATTTTTCTGCGTTGTTTGTCGCGTACAATTCCCGTTAAATATACGTTATTGAAAGGTTTTTCATTTCTGTATTCATAACCTGCAACAATCATTCTTGCAACCCAAAAGAAAAGAATTTCTGGCGCTGTAACCAAATCATTGGTTGGATAATAATAATTTATTTCCTTATTATCGGGTTTCAAAATTCCGTTGAAAACACTTATTGGCCATAACCAAGATGAGAACCAAGTATCCAACGCATCAGGATCTTGTTTTAAATCTGAAATTTTTAAGTCTTTGTTATTTGTTTTTTCTTGTGCGATTTTTAAGGCTTCTTCAATAGTTTCGGCAACTACATAATCTTCCTTACCGTCACCATAAAAATAGGCTGGTATTTGCTGTCCCCACCAAAGTTGACGACTAATGTTCCAATCGCGAACATTTTCCATCCAATGGCGATAGGTATTTATAAATTTTTCTGGAACGAGTTTTACCTCTTTTTCAAGAACGGCATCAAGTGCTGGTTTTGCCAACTCTTTCATATTTAAAAACCATTGGTCGCTTAATCTTGGTTCGATGACCGCTCCGGTTCTTTCACTTGTTCCAACTTTATTTATGTGGGTTTCCGTTTTTTCCAGAGCACCCATTTGTTCCAATTCAACAGCAATTTCTTTTCTTACAACAAATCTGTCTTTCCCATTGTAATGTAAACCGAAACTGTTTAACGTTCCGTCTTCATTGAGAATATCGATTATTTCAAGATTGTGTCTATCGCCAAGCATTTTATCATTTTCGTCGTGTGCTGGCGTAACTTTTAAACATCCTGTTCCAAATTCAACATCAACATATTCATCCTCAATAATTGGAATTACACGATTACAGATTGGCACAATTGCTTTTTTACCTTTTAAATGATTAAAACGCTCATCATTTGGATTAATACAAATTGCAGAATCACCTAAGATTGTTTCAGGCCTAGTAGTTGCTATCGTTAAAGTTTCGTCGGATCCTTCAATTTTGTATTTTATGTAAAAAAGATTTCCTTGACGTTCCTGAAAAATAACTTCTTCATCTGAAAGTGTTGTTTTTGCTTGCGGATCCCAATTTACCATTCGGTAACCGCGGTAAATATTACCTTTGTTGTATAAATCAACAAATACTTTTATTACGGAAGCAGACATTTCTGGATCCATTGTAAACTTAGTTCTCTCCCAATCACAGGACGCACCTAATTTTTTAAGTTGCTCTAGAATTATTCCGCCGTGTTTATGTGTCCAATCCCAGGCGTGTCCTAAAAATTCATCGCGGGTAAGAGTTGCTTTATCTATTCCATTTTCCTTAAGTTTTGCAACAACTTTTGCTTCTGTAGCAATACTGGCATGGTCAGTTCCAGGAATCCAACATGCATTAAAACCTTGTAAACGTGCTTTTCTAATAAGTACATCTTGAATTGTATTATTCAACATATGCCCCATATGCAGCACACCTGTAACGTTTGGCGGCGGAATTACGATAGTATACGGCTCTCGCTCATCTACTTCACTATGAAAATAATTGTGCTGCATCCAGTAGTTGTACCACTTTGTTTCAACGGATTTTGCATCATATTTTTCGCCTATCGCCATCTTTGGTCTAATTTTTGAATTATAGCTTGCAAAAGTAGGAATAACTGCATTAGCATAAAAGTGAATAAGTAACTTTGCAGGGTTTCTTAAATTTAACTAATTTAGCAAATACTAAAAATTTTATTGCCCTTTTAAATATTATATAACTGAAGGTTTATATTTGGGCATAAAACCTTCTAAAACAATAACTTAAATACCAATAAGATGAAAAAATTATCAATTGTGCTTATCGCGTTAATTGGTTTTGCAGTTAATGCACAACAAGCAAAAATATCTTTTAAGAATGACACTGTAGATTATGGTGACATTGCAAAAGGAAGTGATGGCGTTCGTGTATTTGAATTCACCAATACAGGTGATGCACCTTTAATAATTTCTGACGTGAAATCTAGTTGTGGTTGTACTGTACCAAAAAAACCAGAAGGACCCATAGCTGCAGGAAAAACTGGAACTATTGAGGTAAAATATGACACAAACCGTGTTGGCCCAATTAGAAAAACAGTAACCGTTTATAGTAATGCATCTGAACCTATAGTTGCATTAAAGATAAAAGGTGAGGTAATGGGTGACAACCAGAGCGTTCTTGAAAAAACAAAATAAACATTATTACATTTACTTGAAAACGGCTTCAAAATTTTTGAAGCCGTTTTTATTTAAAAAATTATAAAAATTTCAGTTTAATACCCGTTTTAGATAAAACCTTATCTTAAAAGCTATATTGTTTCTTAAAACATCTAACGTGATACGTTTTCCTTCCTCAGTTGTAAATATTTCAATAAGTTGATTTAGTGTGTAATTGTGTGCACTTTTACCATTTATAGATATTATTTCATCACCAACAACAATACCTGCCATTTGTGCAGCAGAATTTTCCCTAATTTCCGCAACCACAAATTTTGGAACCAGTTTAATGGAGTAATAATTATAATTGGAAACCGAAACGCCGCTATCCGAATTTGCGATTTCGTTGCTCCTGCTGCGCCGAGAAAAATTGCTAGACTGTTTAAGCTCCCTAACTACGTCCATACCATCGTGTTCAATTGTTAAGCCACTCATATTATAATAAAAGGAATCATTAAAATCACGATTTTTTTTAAACCATGCTTTTTTATTTTTATAATCAAAAAATTCTGTAAAACGCTTTAAGAATGAGCCTCCCAGACTACCATCTCTTTCTTTATTTGCTTTTGCAAAATTTATAGCTTCAGCATCAGGAAAGGCTACATTTACCTTTTTCATTTTAAAATGACCCAATTGTACCTCATCTAATCTTGAACGTTTCCCGTAAATGCCACCACTTAAACCAAGGCCAAGAAAATCTTCAAAATAATTTTTGGGTTTTTGGGTTAACCAATCATTATCTTCAAACAACCAAAGCGCATCACTACTGCCACTATCAACCAGTAATAATTGCTTTAAATTTTTTCCTGCAGTATTTACTTCAACTTCCAAAAACGGTTTGCCGTCAAAAAAGCGTAAAGTAGCTTCTTCACATTTTCTACAAATTTTTGGAGATTTAAGTTTTGGATTATATAAAGTTATGTTTTTAGTAGAATAATTAATTTTCACAACAAAATTTTGAAAAAAATCTGAACCTAAAATACCGTGTATTGGAATCCCCATTCTTGGGGAAAAGTTTATATTTTGATCAAAAATAACATATAGCCTATGGTTTACATCCACTGCACTACCTACTTTAATAACGTTATTTTCACTTTTAATAGCTTCTACGGTTCCACCGGAACCAAGGCCTTGTAACTCAATTGGAGTAGTATTATTAATTTGAAGCGAATCTGTCCTTGAAAGACTAAATAAAATCGTGGATTTTACTCCAGTATCCAATATAAATGAAAGTTTTGCGCCATTTATTTCAACAGGAATTATTGGCAGATTATTAATTACTTGAATGCTAATTTTATCCTTCTTTTGCTTTTCTGGCAACCTAAAGCCATCCTGAGACCAAACCAAGGATTGTGTAACCAGAAATAGAAAGCTAAATAATATTTGAATGAAGTTCCTGAGCATTATTAGTATGGAAGATAGCAAAAATTAGCTAAACTATATAGTACAATTTTATATTAAGGTTTAATTTTGCAACTTTGTTCTAAATACTTTAAAATATGCCTAAAATATCGCACAAAGGAGCAGATATGCCCGAATCACCAATACGTAAATTGGTTCCATTTGCCGAAAAAGCTTACAAAGCAAATAAAACGGTATACCACCTAAATATTGGTCAACCAGATATAAAATCGCCAACAGTTGCTATGGATGCTGTGGCAAACCATCACTTAGAAATTTTGGCTTACACTAGGTCTGAAGGCTCACAAGAATACAGAGAGAAAATTGCTGGTTATTATAAAACCCAGAATATAATTGTTGAAGCTGATGATATTATTGTAACAACTGGCGGTAGTGAAGCGCTATTATTCGCAATGGGAACTATTGCAGATACGGATGATGAAATTATAATTCCTGAGCCATTCTATGCAAACTACAACGGTTTTGCAACTGCTAGTGGAGTAAAAATAGTTCCGGTAATTTCAAAAATTGATGACAATTTCGCACTTCCCCCTATTTCAGAATTCGAAAAATTAATTACACCAAAAACTAAAGCTATATTAATTTGTAATCCTGGAAATCCAACCGGTTACCTTTATTCAAAAGAAGAAATTCAAAAACTGGCTGAAATTGTAAAAAAACACGATCTGTTTTTAGTTGCAGATGAAGTTTATAGAGAATTTACCTACGATGGCTCTAAACATTATTCAATTTTAGAGGAAGAGAGCTTATCTGAAAATGGAATTATAATAGACTCTGTTTCAAAAAGATATAGTATGTGCGGAGCACGCATTGGTTGTTTGGTTTCAAAAAATAAACAGGTAATAAAAACTGCCTTAAAATTTGCCCAAGCAAGATTAAGCCCACCAACCTTTGCTCAAATTGCTAGTGAAGCTGCTTTACAAACACCGCAAAGCTATTTTGATGAAGTAATAGAAGAATACCAAGAACGTAGAAATATTTTAGTTGAAAGCCTTCAGCGCATACCAGGCGTAAAAGTGGGTGTTCCAAAAGGGGCATTTTATTGTATTGTAGAATTGCCCGTAAAAAATAGCGACCATTTTGCACAATGGCTTTTAGAATCTTTTGATGTAAATGGAGAAACTGTAATGGTTGCACCTGCCGGAGGATTTTATTCAACTCCTGGCGTTGGTTTAAATCAAATAAGAATAGCATATGTTCTAAACAAAGAAAGTTTAGTAAGAGCCGTACAGATCTTAAAATTGGCACTTGAAGAATATAAGGATTAATGCAAATTGAAAAAAATAAATCTTTAAAAAAATACAACACTTTTGGCATAGCTTGCTTTGCGAAGCAATTTGTTGAGGTTACAACTGTTAATAATTTAAAAGAAGTTCTTCGGAAATATAATTCCGAAGAACTTTTTATATTAGGTGGCGGTAGTAATATGCTATTAACAAAAGATATTGATGCACTTGTAATTTATCTTAATTTAAAAGGAATTGAAATACTTACAGAAATTAACAAAGAGGTTTTTGTAAAGGCGATGGCGGGCGAAAACTGGCATGAGTTTGTGCTATTTTGCCTTAAAAATGACTTTGGCGGAATTGAAAATCTCTCTTTGATTCCAGGAAATATTGGTAGTGCACCAATTCAAAATATAGGCGCTTACGGGGTCGAATTAAAAGATACTTTTGAAAGCTGCACGACGGTTGAAATTGCCACAGGAATTGAAAAAAAATTCACGAAAACCGAATGTAATTTTGGCTATCGTAATTCCATCTTTAAAAATGAAGCGAAAGGAAAATATATAATTACAAGCGTTACTTTCAAACTTTCAAAAACCGCACATAATCTAAATATGAATTATGGGGATATTCAAAATATTTTAAAGAAGAAGAATATTGAATTTCCAACGATAAATGATATTTCCAACGCTGTTATTTCAATTAGACAATCTAAACTTCCAGATCCAAAAGTATTGGGAAATAGCGGAAGTTTTTTTAAAAACCCGGTTGTAGACGTTGCTACTTTTCAAAAATTTACAGAAAAAAACGCCACTGCCCCATTTTATGAAATTTCTCCAACCGAATATAAAATACCGGCAGGCTGGTTAATTGAACAAGCAGGTTTCAAGGGAAGCAGATTTGGCGATGCTGGTGTTCATAAAAACCAAGCACTCGTTTTAGTTAATTATGGAAGTGCAAAAGGTGCCGAAATTTGGGATTTAGCTATGAAAATCCAAGAAACAGTAAAAGAAAAGTTTGGTATTACTATTGAGCCAGAAGTAAATGTTTTTTAATTTTTTCAGCTTATTAGCACCTGCAAAAATTAACCAAATATTTAAGTAAAGGCGTTTTAAAGATTGTATTTTTGCGCCATAAATTTAATAGTATGATTTTATTCTTTTTAACGATTGGACTACTTCTATTGGCGGTTGGCGGAATCGCAATAAAAATATGGGGCAAAAAAGATGGCAAATTTGCCGGAACTTGCGCTAGCCAAAGCCCTTTTTTAAATAAAGACGGCGATGCATGTGGATTTTGCGGAAAAACACCGGACCA
>JBBSOK010000004.1:0-46309 GCA_038259825.1 Flavobacteriales bacterium | reverse complement strand
TGTATAGTATTGTTGTGCAAAGCTTCTTCGGCAGCATTTCTTCTAATTTTGCTAAAAGCATCATCCGTAAAATTAGACCTAAACTCCAACGTTTCATAACTTAAATCCCACGCAACCGGTACATTGTACGTTTTAATTTTACCCACATCTGCCTGCACATTACCAGAAAGATCGTAAGGTCTAACAATAACCTCATCCAACGTATTTAGTGCAGGATTTAAATAAATTGATAAATTTTTGGACGTTACAACACCTTTATCAACAATAACAGTAAAACTTTGAAATTGAATTGCAGCAATTAAAAGCCTATCATTTTCGGAAACTTCTATACTAAAACTGCCATCTGCGATAGATGTTGTTCCTTTTTGGGATGTTTTATTATAAATAGTTACACCTTCTACATCCTCACCTTTCGGTGCTTTTATTACACCATTAATCTTTACCCGCTCCACATTTTGCGCAAAAAGCAAAGTTGAAGTACTTAAAAAGAAAATGAAAAGTAATGTTTTTACCATTCCTTAAAAATACACTTTGTTTTCTTAGGAAAATCTTAAAGTGTTAATCGGTTATTGTTAAATTTGAATTTCCGACTTAGATACAAGTCAATCAGAAATTTTGAATAACTATGAAGAATTTAATTGTAGCAAGCACATCAACCGTTTTTGGCGGAAAATATTTAGATTACTTAAGTGAAGAAATTAAAGAATTATATAGTGAAACTGAAGAGGTAATCTTTATTCCTTTTGCCAGGCCAAGCGGAATTACACACGATGAATACACTGAAAAAGCTTCGAGTGCTTTTAATGCGATTGGTAAAAAATTGATTGGTTTGCACACTTTTAAAAATCCAATTGAAGCTATCAAAAATGCGAAAGGCATATTTACAGGTGGCGGCAATACTTTTTTGCTGGTGCAACAATTATATAAATATGAAGTTATGCAGCCGCTTCGAGAAGCCATTTTTAACGGTTTACCTTATCTTGGCACAAGCGCTGGCAGCAATATTTGCGGGCCAAGCATGCAGACAACCAACGATATGCCAATTGTATATCCGCCTTCCTTTAAAACGCTTGGCGTAATTCCATTTAATATCAACGCTCATTATTTAGACCCAAATACAGACAGCAAACATATGGGCGAAACCCGGGAAACGCGAATAAAGGAATTTCATACCCAAAATACCCAGCCCGTTATTGGTTTGCGCGAAGGAAGTTGGTTGCGCATATATAATGGTAAAATTGAATTGAAAGGAAGTTTATCCGCCCGTATTTTTGAGCAAAATAAAGTTGCTTTTGAAGTTGAAAGCGGAAATTTGGTATAAATCAAAAAGAATATACTAAATCAATTTTTTTATAAAATGATACCCTCTGGCCACAAATCCCAAATTGTAATAAAACTTATGCGAAGGGAAGTTTTCTATATACGTATTTAATTCAATCCAGTCATACTCGTTGTCTCGCGCATATTTTTCAACAAATTTAAAAAGCTGGTCGCCAATTTTTTTGTTTCGGTATTCTTCTTCAATGTAAACGTGGTCTGCTTCCATATTTTTGCCGGCGTAATGACGGGTTTGTGTCCATAAACCACAACAACCAATTAATTTTTCACCGTCATATATACCAATACATTTATAATTTTGCTGGCTCATTTCCAGTAAACGTTTTTGCAAAAGCGGCGTTTCAACAGAATTATTACCTAATTTCTGAACTAGCGGAGTAATTATTAAAATATCGGAAAGCGGTATAAATTTGAACTGTATTGTAAAAGATTCAGACATATTTTAAAACGAAAATTTAATTTTTAGAGCACATTTTATCAAAGTGTGAAGATAATTTAAATTCTAGAATCAATAAGGCAAACATTGAAGTGTAAACTACATTTTTAATGATTTTCACAATTTCATATTTAGCTCAATTAAGAGTGTCTTCAAAAAAATATCGTTACTTTACAATTTAAACCTTCAATTTAGAAATCAGATATTTTAATGGAAAGAAGAAAATTCATAAAAATTACCGGGATTGCCGGAATAAGTTTAGCCGTTTTACCACAAATATCATTCAACGTTTTTGAAGGAGACTTTACCAGAAATCAATTAATCGGCAAGGGAAATCCTGATATTATTGGGGATAGTTATACTTCAAAAATGCACAAAGATGCAAAGTTGTCTTTTTCAAAAATGAAAACGGCAGCTGCAAAAGAAAACATGAATATTGAGGTTGTTAGTGCTTACCGAAGTTTTCAAAGACAAACAGAAATTTTTGAAGGCAAATACACAAAATTTACGGCCGAAGGTCTTTCGCCCGAAAAAGCAATTCAAAAAATTATAGAATACAGTACAATTCCAGGAACATCCCGCCACCACTGGGGAACGGATATTGACATAATAGATGCGAACGCTCCACGACCTGCCAATGTTTTACAACCTGAAAATTTTCACGGCAAAGGTGCTTTTTGTAAATTAAAAGATTGGTTGAATACAAACGCCAAAACATACGGTTTTTTTGAAGTTTATACAGACAATGCAAACCGAAAAGGCTTTAAATATGAACCTTGGCATTTTAGTTACGCACCAGTTTCCGTGCCGATGCTAAACGCGTACAAAGAGCAAATTGATGTAAAAAAAATGCTTACAGAAGAAAAATTAAAAGGTAGTTCCCATTTTTCCGATGAATTTGTTGCCAAGTATATAAAAGAAAATATTTTGGACATAAATCCAGAGTTGCTTTAGAAATTATTCTGAATTTTAAAAAAGTAATTTATGGAATCTTTTTATTACTTTTTAATTGTGTCCATAATAATATTATTATGGTGTTGGGCGGCTTTTGATTTAGCGAGAACAAAGTTTGAAAAACCAATTTTAAAAATGGTTTTTTTCCTTTTGCTCTTATTTATACCCATCATAGGAGCAATAATGTATTTTTTGAAAAAGAAGGATTTAAAAAAAATAAGATTCGTCAATTTAAACCAAATTTTACAAAAAGAAATTAATCTAAAATGAACAAAAAAGTAATCCTAATGATACTTGACGGCTGGGGCATAACCCAAGATCCGCTAGTTTCGGCCATAACACAAGCAAATACGCCTTTTATAGATTCACTTTATACCAAATATCCGCACGCCCAGCTTTTAACACACGGAATGAATGTTGGTCTTCCGGAAGGACAAATGGGAAATAGCGAAGTTGGGCATATGAATTTGGGCGCTGGCAGAATTATTTACCAAGATTTGGCAAAAATAAACCTTGCCGTGGCCAACGAAACTATCGGAAAAGAAAAAGTCATTGCCGATGCTTTTTACTACGCAAAGATAAACAACAAAAAACTTCATTTTGTCGGCTTGGTTTCAGACGGCGGCGTTCATTCACATATAAATCATTTAAAAGGTTTATTGAAAGCTGCGGCAAAAGAAAACCTTACAGATGTTTTTGTACATGCATTTACCGACGGCCGGGATGTTGACCCAAGAAGTGGAGGTAATCTAATCGCCGATCTTCAAAACTATATGCAACAAACGACTGGAAAATTAGCTTCAGTTATTGGCAGATATTTTGCAATGGACCGTGATAGACGTTGGGAAAGAGTGAAAAAGGCATACGATTTATTAGTTTTGGGAAAAGGAGAAAACGCAACAAACGCCTTAGATAGTATTGAAAAAAGTTATGCAAACAATATTACAGATGAGTTTATTGAACCGATTGTTCTCACAGAAAACAATCAGCCAATCGCTACTATTTCGGAAGATGATGTAATTATATTTTTCAATTTTAGAACAGACCGTGGCCGCCAACTTACCGAAGTTTTAACCCAAAAAGACCATCCAGATTTTGGGATGAAAAAGTTGCCGCTTTACTTTGTTACGCTAACCAATTATGATGACTCTTTTGAAAATATAAAGGTTGTCTATAACAAAGATAATCTTGTTGAAACTCTTGGCGAGGTTTTGGAAACAAATGGTAAAACGCAGATCCGTATTGCTGAAACTGAAAAATATCCACATGTTACCTTCTTCTTTTCTGGTGGGAGGGAAATTCCGTTTGAAGGTGAAAAAAGAATTTTATGTCCGTCGCCACAAGTTTCAACTTACGATTTGTATCCACAAATGAGCGCGTACGAACTTCGAGATAAAATTATTCCGGAGATTGAAAATAAATCGGCAGATTTTATTTGTCTAAATTTTGCAAATGCAGATATGGTCGGGCACACAGGAGTATTTGAAGCTGCAATAAAAGCTTGTGAAACTGTGGATAGTTGTGCAAAATCTATAATTGAAGTAGCTTTAGAAAATAATTATACAACCATCGTATTAGCAGACCACGGCAATAGTGAAACAATGAGAAACCCAGACGGCTCAGCAAATACGGCGCATACAACAAATCCAGTTCCAATTATTATTGTGGATCCAGAAATAAAATCTGTTAGAAATGGTGTTCTGGGCAATATTGCACCTACTGTTTTAAAATTAATGGGCGTTCAGAAACCAGCAGTGATGGATTTAGATTCATTGGTTTAAAAAGCGATCGATTTCTTTTATTCCAAGTATTAACAACGCTCCTCTTTTCGCATTCTATATAAATTTCGAATAATTGTGGTGTTTTTTTAATGCCACTATTCACGTTTATTCTTTGTAATTTTGCACACTTATTACAAAACAATGCTCTCAGAAAAACAAACTATAGCAATAGATTTTGACGGCACTATCGTTGAAGACAATTATCCTGAAATAGGAAAGCCTATACTCTTCGCTTTTGAAACAATGCATAAATTTCAGGAAGAAGGTTACAGACTTATACTGTGGACGTATAGGAGTGGAAAAAAGTTGGATGAAGCAGTTGCATTTTGTGAAGAAAAAGGAATACTGTTTTACGCAGTAAACAAAAGTTTTCCTGAAGAAATTTTTGATGAAAAATACAGCAGGAAAATAAAAGCAGATATATTTATAGACGACCGGAATTTTGGAGGGTTGATACAATGGGGCAAGATATACAAAGATTTTTTTGGCGAAAAACAAGCTACAACAATAAAAATTGATAAAAAGAAAAAAGGTTTTATAGACTTTTTTAAAATTTCTATATGATAATTCAGAAAACAAGAGAAGAAATAGAATTAATGCGCGAAAGTGCATTAGTGGTTTCCAGAACTTTGGGAATGCTTGCAAAAGAGGTAAAAGTTGGTACAACCACTAACCAGTTAAATAAACTTGCAGAAGAATATATAAGAAGTCAAGACGCAATTCCAGGATTTTTAGGACTGTATGACTGTCCTTCTACCTTGCTTACCAGTGTTAATGAAGCAGTTGTTCACGGATTGCCCAATGATGTTCCACTTAAAGAAGGTGATATTGTTGCTATAGATTGTGGTGCAATTAAAAATGGTTTTTATGGTGACCACGCATATACATTTCAAGTTGGTGAAGTTGCTGAAGAAATAAAAAAGCTTTTACAGATTACAAAAGAATCCCTTTATGTTGGCATAAGAGAGTTTAAAGCTGGCAACCGAGTAGGTGATGTTGGGTTTGCAATTCAAAATTACTGCGAAGCACAAGGTTACGGTGTAGTACGTGAACTGGTTGGTCACGGCTTAGGCAAAAAAATGCACGAAGATCCAGAAATGCCAAATTATGGTCGCAGAGGACGTGGAAAAAAATTTATTGAAGGTATGACGATAGCGTTGGAACCTATGATAAATATGGGAACACATAAAGTTAGACAATTAAAGGACGGTTGGACAATTGTAACCCAAGACGGAAAACCAAGTGCACATTTTGAGCATAATATAGCTCTTGTAGATGGAAAACCTGAATTACTTTCTACATTTGAATTTGTTTATGAAGCATTAGGAATTGTAAGTGACGAGGAACAAGAATTCAGAAATTAATGTCTTCTAGATTTGTGGTTTTATAAAAAATCAAGAAAGAAGTCCAAGCCTTTTAAAATAATCCATTGTTCAAAAAAATACTAAATACTATTCCAAGACCATTGCTTATTAGGTTGAGTATAATTGGTCGTCCAATTTTAGCTTTATTCCTAAAAGGAAACAAAGTTACAGACCCGATAGATGGAAAATCTTTTAGAAAGTTTTTGCCGTACGGTTATGAAAAAGTGCGTGAAAATGTACTTTCGCCTAGCACACTTTCACTAGAGAGACATAGATTATTCTGGCTTTATCTTCAAAATGAGACCGAATTTTTCAGTAAAAATATTAAAGTTCTTCATTTTGCGCCAGAACAAGCATTCTATAAGCGCTTCAGAAAAATGAAAAATCTGGATTATACTACAACAGATTTGAACTCGCCAATTGCAGATGTTAAAGCAGACATTTGCAATCTTCCTTTTAAAGATAATACGTTCAACTTTGTAATATGCAATCACGTTTTAGAGCATATTCCAGATGACACAAAGGCGATGGAAGAAATTTTTCGCGTAATGTCTAAAGGCGGAACGGCAATTTTACAAGTGCCTTATGAAGCGAATAGAAAAACTACTTTTGAAGATAATACTATAACAGATCCGAAGGAAAGAGCTAAAATTTTTGGGCAGTACGACCACGTGCGCGTTTACGGTATGGATTATTTTGATAAACTTCGTGAAATAGGATTTTCGGTTGAAGGTGTAGATTATACTGAGAAATTTTCAACGTCTGAAATAGAGAAATATAGATTACCTAAAGGAGAATTAATTCCGGTTGTTACAAAGTAATCTTTGCTTTTGTAACTAAAAACTTACTTTCTTTTTTAATTCGGCATATATTTTTTAAAACCATCTGTAATATAAACTTGATGGTTGTTGAGAGAATCGTTAAAAGTTAAGTAAGCCTCAACATCTTTTAAATTTTTGAGTATCGTTTTTGACTTTTCTAAACCAAGAGCCATAAATGCAGTTGCATACGCATCTGCAATTGCGCACGTTTCTGCCAAAACGGTTGCGCTTGTAACATCACTTTTTTCAGCGGAACCGTTTAAAGGGTTTAATGTGTGTACATAATTTTTGCCCGTTAAACTATCTATTCTGAATTTTCTATAATTACCCGAAGAAGCCATTCCCCTATTTTCAAGTTTTACTGTAGCTTCATAACTTCGATCTTCAAGTTTGCTTTCGGCGCTTTCAATTCCTACCAACCAATCTGAATCTTTTTCAATATTTTTGCCTTTTCCCCTTAGTTCGCCACCTAATTCAATTAAATAATTTTGCACTCCTTTACTTTCCAAAAATCTTCCAAGGCAATCAATCCCGTATCCTTTTGCTACAGCGTTAAAGTCGAAATAAATATTCTTATTTTCTTTTGAAATAGTTCCGTCCTCGTTTAATTTCACTTTATGAAAACCTACAAATTGCATGAGGGAATCTATCGTATTCTTATCTAAGTTTTTGATTGGCTCCGTATCACCAAAACCATAGGCATTACGCAACACACCAATTGTTGGATCAAAATAACCATTGGAGTGTTTGTAAACTTTTTCTGAAAGTTTAAATACTTCCTTAAAAATTTCATCAACTATAATAGTTGAATCTCCTATATTAATTTTTGAAATATCGCTATCTGGAATATAAGTATTGACAGATTTGTTTACTACAGCAATTACAGAATCCAATCCATTTTTTGCTTCAAAACCATCGTCTGAAAAATATTTAATATTGTACGTTGTTCCAAAAGCTTCTCCTTGAAGCATCTTTGCTGTTGAAGAATTTTTACTACAAGAAAATAATGTTATAAAAACAGCAAGCGTTAATAGCTTTTTCATTCTTTTATATTATTTAATTTCCTGTAAGCCTTTATAAATCATTGTATAATCCTCATCTTTAACTACAGGCTGTCCATAATCATTTCCGTGGCCTAAACCTACTCCGGCATAATATGTTTTTGCATCAAATTTATCCGCGTGTTCTTTAATAGTTTTCATTAAAGGTTCATCTATTTTGTTGGCATCTTCAGGGTACGTTACTGCACGGACAATTACAAAATGTAGGTCTTTATCTTTAAGCGCTACAAATTGTGGATCGCGCTTTAGCTTGCTATTTACTCCCAAAAATTCGAAACCTTGAGTCTTTAAATCTTCACCTACAATATTCATTGCTAGGTTGTGTAGTTCTTGATTTGTTAATTGTTCTTTCATATTTGAAATTCAAAATTAGCTAAAAAGGAAAAAAGTTTTTCAAAAAGAAAGCTAAATTATTTACAAACTAACTGTTGCTTACTTAAAGAATTTATTTCAAATCATTTTAAAATTGAATAAAAAAAACCGGCACTATTCTAAATTTAGAATAGTGCCGGCAAAATAGAAACCAAATATAAAAAACTACTGTTTTATAATTTTCTTTGTAATTGTACCATTTGCGGTATCAACTTTAACAAAGTAAATAGCATTTTGTAATGTTGAAAGATCAATTTGATAATTAGCAAGCTGGTTAACCTTTATTTCTCTAATTATTCTTCCTTGAACATCAAAAACTGTAACATTGTTAATTGGATTTTGTGAAGCTATAATATTCAAAATTCCAGTTGTTGGATTTGGTATTATGCCAACACTTTGAAGTGAATTTCCGTCTACTCCCAAAAATGGGTTTTTGAAAAGCAATGTAAATCTATCTGTAAAGGTTCCTTCATTACTTAAAAATTCATAGCTGGCAGATTCACCTGTGGTAGTAGATTCAGTTAAATTTGTAAGTGTTCCTTTATAAGTGTCGAATAAATATATTGGAGTGTTTGTAAGTAGATCTCCTGAAATATCATTTATGGAAATGTTGTATTTCTGCTCTTCGCTAATCTGAGTAGAAAAACCTATGCTTACTTTGTCATCAATATTAAAATCGCCTCTGGATTGTATACTTACTTCTTGTCCTGTTTCTAATTGGCCGTAAACAGAAACTGGAGTAGCTAATCTTGCTGTATCATATCCTTCGTCAAACTCGTTTGTAGCAAATGGCGTATAATTTACCGCCATAGTACTCCCTAAATTATAGGTTGCATTTTTAATATTTACATAAAAAAGTTCCTTTTCTGAATCACGATAATTTGTATTATTATCAACAACGCGCACGGCATTGTTAAATGTTAAAGTGCCACCTGCCTTTGCTTTTATACCAAATCCTTTTCCTGAAGCTATATATTTTGTTGGAGTTGGACCGCCGCTAGAGGCCATAAGTCCTACTTGAGAAACAACATTATATTGAGAAATATCAGACATACTATAATTT
This sequence comes from Flavobacteriales bacterium, assembly GCA_038259825.1. Classification (GTDB taxonomy): domain Bacteria; phylum Bacteroidota; class Bacteroidia; order Flavobacteriales; family Flavobacteriaceae; genus JBBSOK01. Next base: position 37,119 of record JBBSOK010000004.1, on the reverse strand, counting down.
GCCGAGTTATATCCTGGATATGCTGTTGATGGAGGTGTTAAGTGTTCCCAAAAATAAACAACATCGAAAATTGCGTTATTTGCTGGTATGTTGTTTCTCAACAATTCAACATCAATTGCAGATGCATAAGGGTTGCCTATCATATTGGAACTACCATTTTGTGTACTGTTAAATTGAATTGGCGCAGTAATAGTACCATTATTAAGAGTACCCAATGTATAATTAATATTCGCAACACCTGTACCCAAAGGAGTTGTTTGTGGAATAACCAAATTGGCCAATCCAGCAACTAAAGGAGTTGCAGTGCCTACAGGTATTAATTGCCAATCATCACCATTGTTATCAGCAAAATTTATAGCATCTGGAAACGCAGCTGTTACATCAGGATTTGGTAAAAATAATGCTGGTTCATACTTACGTACCTGAATAAAAGATCCATAAGCTCCAGTACGTGTTTCTGCACTCATTGGACTACTTAAAATCATAAATGAACGTGCTCCTAATGCTGGTGTGGTCTTACGTACGTTTATTGTACCATTGTTCGTAACCAAGGCATCATTACTTAACTGTACAAAACTACCTTCATTTTGAATATCTAATGTTGCATTTGCATCTACCGTAACTTCATTTTTTACTGAAGCATAATCTCCTGCAATAACTGTAAGGGTACTCGTCCCAGATATTGTTAATGCGCAAACATTTAGAGAACCACCATTTGTAGCAGTATTGTAATCTCCAGCTATAATGACTGTGTCATTATCTGTTGGCGCGCCTGCTGGGGACCAAATGTTTCCGTCCCAAGTTTTTGTAATTCCTGAGCAAGCATTTTCTAATGAAATGCTCCACATGCCACGACCAAATGTTCCTATAAACAATTTGTTGTCAGTATAATTTAATTCCAAATCATCAACTCTTACATTTGGTAAGCCAGTTCCTATTTTTACCCAACTTGTAGTAGCCGTTTTAAAATATGGACCCAATTCTGTTCCTATATATAAGGTTTCATCTGTTGAATTTCTATTTGCAACAACTTTCTTTATAATAATATTTGGCAGACCAGTGCTTATATTCGTCCAAGTTACTCCACTATCGGTAGATTTATATACTTTATTGCCTGCACTGTAACCTCTTACTGTAGCATAAACAATTGTAGAGTTTGGTATTGCTGAAAAGCTATTGAGTAATTGTCCTGCAGGTGACGCAACAGTAGTCCAAGTTGCACCATCATTATCACTTCTCTTAGCTGTACCTTCTTGATCTATCGTGTAAATTCTAATAGAAGAACCGTTTTCTGTTACATCAATAAATTCAGTACCAATTAATCCCGAACCTAAAGCAGAAAAATCTCCTGGATCTCCAAAACCACCTTTACTGGTTGATTTTTTTATATCGCCATGGCAAGCATAAATGATATTTGGATTTGTTGGATGCACCGACATTGGGGATACAAAAGCTGCATCACTGTTTGTTGCTAGAATATAAGTAGCCTGGTCGTAACCATTTGCGTATCCTTCATCTGCACGATATAATTGACCGTTTGTTCCACCTAGATATCTAATATTTGAATTTACAATATCAATTGCAGTAGAAGTACCATCACCAGCGATTGCTGAAACCCAACTTCTAGTGCCATCTTTTAAAATTTTTGAGAAACCATCATTATCTTGGTTAGCCATCATAAAATTATCCCCGTTTGCTTCCTGAGTAACAGCAATATTGTAAGGTTGTGTTATTACTAATGTATTAGAAATATCTGCCCAAGGCGTTGCTGTTGTTGCACTAAAAGGCCCTTTGTGAATACCTCCATCGTGACCATCTAATACAACTTCTGTATTTCCTACAAATGACAAGTGGTGATGATCTGCATGAACATAAAAGCCTGCTCCTGGCGGCTCATTATAAGCATTCATTAAAGTGCTGAAAGTAGTACCACCATTTGTAGAACGAAAACCATTTACACCAGCTACAAGAATATTATTTTTATTAATTGGTGAAACAGCTATATTTTGGTTATAACCGCCTTGCGAATTAAACCCTGTTAATTCCGTGGAGCTAATTAAATCTGCAGCGGTGTTTGTAAAAGCATATCTATACTTTCTAAATTCAGCTTGTACTGTAATATTTTCTCCATTTCTTTCGTCCTGGCTAATACCATAAAAATAATCTGGATCATTTGCAGAACTTGTAATTTTTAATTTCTTTTGATTATCCCCACCTTGATAAATATTATGGATTGCAAAGCTTGCTCCGCCGTCCATAGAAAAATATATAGCATCAAATTGGTCTGAAACTACAACCTTCATTGCATCATTTGGATCAAAAATTATATTTTGAAATTTTTCTGTAAAGGGATTGAATGGATATGTGACCGGCACATTTGTCCAAGAAGTACCACTGTTTGTGGTTACCCTAATCTCTGTATTAGTTAAGGCAAATATTTTTGTACTGCTATTTGGCGCAAAAGCCAAATCTCTTATATATTCATTTTGTTCTAAACTAAATGTAAGCCCTGTTGGATTCCAAGTTTCTCCTGCATCGGTAGATTTAAATACTCCAATAGAAGATACGTGCTCACCGTCTTCATCCCCAGTTGCTAGATAAATGATATTTGTGTTTGTTGGATCTACAAGTATATCCGTAACTCCCAAACCTGCAAGAAAATCTGATTTTGGACTCCAAAGTGCCCCATTGTTTGTTGTTTTCCAAACCCCGCCCGCAGCAGCGCCCGCATATATAATATCGGAATCGTTTGGATCTTCGGCAATAACGTTTATCCTACCTTTTCCAGGATATCCTGCATAACCATTTTCAAGAGGTCTATCTACTGGTCCTATTTGTGTCCAAGAATTTGTAGTAGTTCTATTAATATCCTCCTGTGTTTCCATCAACTTACCTATGTACGCATTTTTGGATAAAAGCTGATTTTCTGCAGAAGGAAATGTGCCATCGGCATTTATCCTATCCTTCCAAATATACGCCCATCGTTCAAATTGCTTCATTGCTTTATTATTTGCCTTTATAGACAAATTCATGTTTGCAAACTCTGCTCTCTTTTCAGCAACTATATCAAAAAAGTTTGCTGTTGGGTCATTTACTTTAGCTTTGTAATTTTCAGAAGTTGCAGATTCCTTGTTTTGCTGAGCTTGTGCAAGTCCTACAAAACAAAGCGCTAATGTTGCAAGCGCTATTTTTAACGTTTTAAGTTGAAATTTAATCATGTTTTTTTAATTAAATAATTAGGGATTATAGGTAGGTAGAGGTTTTTTAATTTTATAATTAATTTAAAAAAATCTATTCTTTTAGATATTAATAAATCTTTGATTACATTCTGCGCAAAAGTAAATGTTAAACATCATAACTTATTTTAGCAGTAGGATAAATGGCCATTTATAAACTACGCAAATACTACGTAAATGTTTAAAAACCTAAAGTTATCTTATTTTTACACTTCAATCTAAAAGCTGAAGGTGTCTTGATTTATTTACAAAAATCCCCAACATATTATTTCAATTTATCTTTTTTATTATTTTCATTTCTTCAATTCCACCACTGTTTTGCTCAAAATGAAAAAGATTACATTCGCTATGTAGATTCTGCAAATGTGGCATTACACTATGATGCATATAGAGCTTTAATTTATTTAGATAGTATACCAAAACCTATAGAAAAATTTATAGCCGGCAAAGTTGGAAAATATTATTTACTTAAAGGATATGCCTTAGACCGTTCAAGACAACAGGCAAAAGTCTATCAGAATTATATACAAGCATTGCGATACGCAAAAGCTGAAAATGATTTTGATACAGCCGGTAATGCGAGCTTAGAATTATTCACAAACCTATATTTTATAAAAAAAGATACTACAGCACAAAAATATCTTGATGATGCAGAAAAATATTTTAGGCGAGCAAAAAACGAAGGTAAACTTGTAGAGGTTAATCAAATGCCTGCTTACACCAAGTTTATAAGCAAAGATTACAATGAAAGCAATAAGCTTTTATTGCAAAATTTAGATAGATATAGGAATGTAACAAGTGATAAATATTACCATCTCTTTGCTCTATATCTGCTAACATCAAATTACATTCATTTAAACGAGTTAAATAACGCAAATAGCTATTTCAAAGAATTCAAAAGTTTAAAAGGCGACTCAACAATTGATGCATACAATTTCGATAGTTTCGAAAATGAGCTTCACATTTGTATGTCCAAGTTACACCTCGATAATAAAAACATTGATTCTACACTGTATTATTTATCAAAAGCGGACAATACCCGAAACCTTATGACTATAATTTCTCAGGGAGAATATTATTCTTTCTATGCTGAAGCTTACAAAGAATTGGGTGAGATTGAAAAAAGTACCTTGTATTTAGATTCCTTGAAACAATATCAAGAAAATGTACTACAAGATAATATTGACGCTAGCTTAGAGCTAAATACTATCTTATTAGACACTGAAAAATCACTTCAAAAAAAGGACACAACAATTAAAAACAATACTTTTTGGCTCTTTACACTTGTCGCATTTCTGTTTGCCTTAATAACTACCGCCATTTACTTACATAGCCGAAATAAACAACGCGCTAGAATTTTAAGCACACAAAAAAGAGATTTGTCAACCTTACAAGGCAAACATGAGAAATTAAAGGTTAAAAATATCGAGCTGGAATCTTATATAGTTGAAATAAAAGATAAGGTTAAAAAGATAGCTATAAATAAAGGAGACCACACTCAAAAAGATGAAATTAGAAATTTATACCGAAATATAAATGCAGAATCATCAAACTTATTAAACAACGATGAAACCCACTATAACTTTTTAAGACAGGTTAATCTATATTTCTTTGAACAGATTGAAGCAGGTCATCCAAATTTGGTGGAATCAGAAATCTTAATCTGTTACTATTTAAAACTAGGATTTAAAAATAAGGAAATAGCATTATTTCTCAACAGATCTGTACGCAGTATAGAAAGCCAGCGTTACCGTATAAGCAGTAAGGTTAATCTAGAAAGTAGTAAGTTGTTGGTAACCTATTTAGATTCAACATATAGTGTAAGCGAAACGTAATTTTATATCTTTTACCTACCTTTTTTCGCAAGTATAACTTCTTTTTTTAGTAAATATACGTTGTCGTTTTCGTCTGTTATGTTAAATTTTATTGTGTCTACTGTTCTTGCAAATTCATTTTTATAAATAGAATTTGCCTTTATATAATAGGATCCTACATCCAATTTTCTTTCTGGTGAAAAAAGAATACCCTGTGGAAGTTTATATAATGTGATTTCCAGTTTTTTATCAGAATCATTTAAGAGAATTGAATTGATATATAAAGGCTCTGCAACAGTTAATGTTGCGCTATATTGAATAACAATTTCCTGTCCTCTTTGCCCTGGTGGAATTATTTTCTTCTCCACTTCACTTATAGAAACAGCTTTGCAATTTGAAAACAACGTCAATAAAAGAAGTAAAAATGAATTTAGTGTCATTTAAAATTTGATTATTTATACAACTATACAACCGAAGATAATAATTTTAAGTTCTAGTAATTTGTTTCTACTTATTAAAAAAACCGTCTTCAGTGATGGACTGGAGACGGTTAAAAAATGGGAAAAAAACTTTTTTACTTGACTTTGAATACAAATGAGGCTTATTATATTTAATAATAAAAATGCTCACCCAATATCAATATAATTATTCCATAATTATCCTCTTGGTTATTGTTCCAGAGGCTGTATCTATTTTCACAAAATAAACAGCGGATTGTAAGTTTGAAAGATCCAATGTGTAATTATTGTTACCGATACGATTAATCTCCTTGATTTTCCTTCCCTGAATATCAAACACGGTAATATTGGTAAGCGCATTTTGTGGTGAAGATACCAAAACAAGGCCTTTTGTCGGATTTGGAACCATACTTATTTTTTGCAGTTCACTATCATTAATTCCCAAGGCCGGAGCTTTGAATAATAATGTAAACCTATTAGCATTTCTTACTGCATAAGTGGTGAATGTATATCTATCTTCCGTAAGGTTTGTAAGTATATTTAACTCATTATCTAGTAAATATACCGTTGCTTCAGGAAGTAAAATACCGTCTAAATCAAATATTGATATAGTATATTGTTGGTTTTCTTCCACTTGCGATGCAAAACCAAGTTGCACTTCCTGATTTATATTAAATGCAGTTTTAGCCTGAATAGCAAGTTCTTCTGATGTAGCTAGTGTTGAGAACAATGAAATAGGGCTTGCAAGACGTTTGGTATCATATATTGGTTCAAAATTATTGGATGCCATTTCAGTAAAACCAATTAACGTTGTACTACCTAGACCGTATGTTTCATTATACACTTGCAGCCAAATTCTTTCTAAATCTGTTTCATCTCTTCTATACGTATTATTATTTCCTGTAACACGCATGTTATTATTAAATACCACAGGTGATGTAGTAAGAGCTTTAAATCCAAAACCTTGACCTGATGATATAAATTGAGTTGGGGCAGTGCCCCCATTTGGAGCAGGTAAACCGCCCGTTGCATTGTACATTGAAATATCTCCCATATCCCAATTTGAAACTTGATAACCTGGATAGGACTGACTTTGACCTGAAAGATGTTCCCAAAAATAAACTGTATTTACCGCAGTATTTTGAGTAAGAAAAATATCTGCATCTATTGCAGATGCATATGGATTGCTTACAATGTTCGGACTACTGTTTTGGTTCGCATTCATAATTGTTGCGAAATTTACTATACCATTATTTAGCGTTCCCAATGTATATGTTAAATTAACTGGCGTTGCACCAATCGTTGGATATGGACGCACCAAATAACCTTCACCAGGATTAATTGCACCTGAATAATTAACCCAGTTATCACCATTATCATCTGCAAAGTTTTCAGCTAACGGATCTGCTGCCGCAACTAATAAGTTAGGCGAAAAATTGGCTGTAATATGATTTCTTAGCATTATAGAATTATTGAAAACTCCAGTTCTAGTTTCAGCGGTAACTGGACTTCCCACAATCATGAAGCTTCCAGGACTTAATGTTGGTGTAGTCTTATTTACTAAAATAGTACCATTATTTGTTACTAGAGCATCGTTATCTACTTGAACAACGCTACCAGAATTTTGAATAATTAAAGATCCGTTTACAGTAATATTACCCTCAATCTTCATATAACTGCCGTTTGCGATTGTTACCGTACTTGAGGCTGAAACTTCACAGGAGCAAGCATCAATATTTGCAGCACTTGTATAATCGCTATTGAATAATGCTTTTGTTGAAGCTGTAGGTGGGCTAGGTGACCAACTACCGCTTGCAAAAGTGGCGGTCGGGCCAACTACCGTAACAGTTGCTGTACAAGTTGAAATACCTCCGTTACCATCATCTGCTGTTACAATTACTGAATTTTCACCTATTTCTTTACAAGTGAAATTATTTTTACTCAGACTTAATGAAACAGGGTTTCCACAATTATCAGCTAATCCTGCTAATTGTCTATAAAATGCCACAAAGTCATTTGATGCTGTCCAAGAATTATTGTTTCTATTTGGCGTAGGCAAACCACTAGTTCCACCTGCACTTTCAATACCCTGCGTTCTTAAACCACCGTCATTTTGTGCATTCGTAGTATGTATTTCTATCCGGTTTGTACCTTCAAATAATTTTAATTGAACAGTGACAGAATTTGTAGATCCAAATAGTCTAATATTTTCATACGTAACAAGTAATCTTCTATTCGGCGCCGTTCCAGTTGTAGTATATTTTATTGTTCCTCCCAAAGTTGGATTCAAATCGTCCCAAACTAATGCTATCATTGTATTTGGATTTCCGGTATTGGGAATGTTATTAGGAGTGTAAGAAGCAGCTCCAGACATTCCAGAACCATCGAAGGAAACAAAACCATTGGAAGCTAAATGGAAGCTTGTATAGTCATTACCAAAAAAATTAAAGCTAAAACCAATTGGCAATGCGGCAGAACCGGCATCATCACCTAATGTAACGGAGGTTCCGGTAAAAGTTTCAGGACTGAATGATCCAGATTGATCTACCACATAGTCACCTGGCAATAAATTTGCAACAACATCCGCATTGGTCAATGATGCGTTACCACTTCCATCTAAAGTAAGAATAACATCTTGACATATTAGCACTGGTAAACCGTCCGTAACGGTTAAAATTTGTGTAGCTTGTGTAGCAGGCGAATTACAGTTTTCTATATATGTAACAATGTGTGTGCCAACTCCTGCTGCCGCTGCATCGAATGTAAAGGTTCTTCCATTACCATCATCAGTTACACCTAGACCACTATAAATGCCACCTACCAAACTACCACCTCCTAAACTAGAAATTGTACCTTCAGTAATACAAACAGCTGTCCTAGTTAAGTTTAGTGAAGCAACTGGCACATCGAATGCTTGAATACCATCCGTACGGCTACCACTTGAGCCTTGTGAAGCACTAAATCCAAGACCCCTCTTTGCAAAAGCTTTCCAAATTGTACAAACGTTTGCGCCACCGTAAAGCACTTCGTCGGCAGCTAGTATAGCATTACGACCATCAACAAAGCCAGGGCTACAAGGTTGTAATTTTAAACCTTCAATTACTAATTGTAAGGCAATATTATTACCACCATTTCCATTATATATATCTGCGTCGAAACCATAAACGTCTATAAGGCTCCACGTCATTTCCCAAAGCATTGCTGACCAAACTGAACCAACCCCGTGCGGAATTGCAGCTGTTTTAATATTATCATACGTATGAGGATTGATAGCCATATTTGTAGAATAAGGAAATGTTCTTATACCATCCCCATTTGGTCCTTCACCAAGGAGCCACGTACCAATTCCGCGAGCCTGAGGGCCTGTGTTTCCTGGCTGTATTGTAAGAATAAGTCCAAAAAAATCACTCCATCCTTCACCCATTTGTTCGGAATTCTGAAGACAACTTGCTGCCGCCGCACCTCCAGTAAGTCTGTTTGAAATTCCGTGACCATATTCGTGTGCAATTACACCATTATCAAAATCGCCATCCCTTGAGCCACATATATACATTTGCATACGACCTCTTCCACCATCAGAAGGTGTTGAGAAATTAGCATTACAAGTTCCTGAGCCATCTTGTGCTTCAGATCTTACGGAGTCCCCTCCTATACCGCCATTACCATAATTATTAAATTGGAAATTACCAGCTGGTTCATCAAAACCGTATAAATACATTACATCGTGAAGAATATTAGACCAGTAAAATAGGTTTGTAACAGCGGCTTTTATACTTCTATTTGTATCACTTCCCCCCGAATAAACTGGATTAAAAGGATCATTAAAGATTAAAGATGGGCCGCCAAATGCTCTTTCGGAGTCTACACCATCACCTGTACCTGTTGTTGTGCTTGTTCTATCGTCATAGGCATCAGTATTATTGCCGATTGTATATTCCGATTCTGCACCAGCAACACCATTCGTGTCGTGCCAGCCAAAAGGAGAAGCTATAGAATTATCTGGATTTACAATAACCTGCCTACCAGAAGAGCCGTGTTGTGGGGATTCATCAGGTAGTCCAATTACGTTATAACTTCCAACCATAGCTTGTTCTTTTGTAGGCACTGTGTATATAGGTGCTTTGATAGAAGGAGTATTTTTTTTGTAAGCTGTAACTTCATCATGGCTGTGAATGTGACCATCAATGCAGCTAACAGTAAAATTTTCTTTATTAATTATATTGCCAGTTGACGCATCCACCATAAAATTCCACCAATCGGAAGAATTAATTTCTTCGATAGATAATTCCCACACCAAAGTTGTTCCGCGAGACTCCTCATAATAGTACATCAACTTTACAGGAATTTCTGAAACGGAAATACCTCCTTTAGTATAAACGGCTGATTTATCAACACTATTATTTTTTGATATTTGTGCAAGATCCTTTATTTGTCCGTAACCCATTTGCTGAGCCACTTTTTGTATAGCTTGTTCAGCAGATAATGACGCATTTTTATTTTTGATTGAATTCTGAATATTGTTCACAAAATTGGAAGATCCTGCAATTCTCTTACCGTTAGTATCAAAATGAAGACTAGATTCTGTACCAGCAACTTTTAGTCCGTCTAGTGCCTGACATATATAAATGTGGTGGATACCGCTTTTTTTGCTTACGTGTTCTGACGTTATAATAAATTGCTGATTTTCCTTACCATCGGCTTGTTTGTAAAGCTCTTCTAAAAAAGCTGAAGATGTAATCCGATTATTAACATCTTTCTTATTTTGCGCATTCAATTGAAAAGTAGAGATACTTAATAATATAAAAATAATTAAAGCACTGCGGAGAACGAATTTTGGTAGTTTTGTAGTCATAAGGTGAGATGAGTTGCGGTTTTATAACGAGGACATTTAAGAAAACCAATTATTAATTATTTGATACTTAAACAAATATACATCATTTTTGAAAATATTAACAGATTAACAAAAAATTTACTTAAAAACTATGAAAGTCTATTTGTTTTATTTTAATACTATATTAATTGAATCATCAAACTCTGTAAGAATTTATTTTTATATTACTGTTAACAACGCACTTTTTAACTTCAAAAAATTAAAGAATTAGTTGAAATAAAAAAAGCCCTTCATTTCTGAAAGGCTTTTTTCATTTTAGCTTGACTATCCGCCAAAATCATCAAAACGAATATTCTCATCTGGTATTCCAAAGTCTTCTCCCATTTTTTGAACAGCTTGGTTCATAAGCGGTGGACCACAGAAGTATAATTCAATATCTTCTGGTTCTTCGTGAAGGCTTAAATAATTATCTATAACAACTTGGTGAATAAAGCCAACAAAACCGTCGCCAGCCTCATCATTAATATCCTTTTTAACTTTCCAATTATCTTCCTCAGCTGGTTCACTTAATGCTAAGTAAAATTTAAAATTTGGAAATTCTCTTTCCAATTCATTGAAATGTTCCAAGTAAAACAATTCTCTTTTAGAACGACCACCGTACCAATACGTAACTTTCCTACCGGTTTTTAAAGTTTTGAAAAGATGGTAAAGGTGAGATCGCATTGGAGCCATTCCTGCACCACCACCAACATAAAGCATTTCAGATTCTGATGGGTTGATGAAAAACTCTCCATAAGGACCAGAAATTACGACCTTATCACCTTTTTTACAATTGAAAATGTAAGAAGACGCAATACCCGGATTTACATCCATCCATCCACCTTTTGCGCGGTCAAATGGTGGTGTTGCAATACGAACGTTCAACATAATTTCACGTCCTTCAGCTGGGTAACTTGCCATAGAGTAAGCTCTCTCAACGGTCTCAGGATTTTTCATTACAAGCGGCCACAATTTAAACTTGTCCCACTCATCCTTGAATTTATCAGGCGTTTCATGCTCTTCTGGGTGAGCGGTAATATCCATATCGGAAAACTTTACTTCGCACGGAGGTATTTCAATTTGAATGTAACCACCAGCCTTATAATTCATATCCTCAGGAATTTCAACTACAAATTCCTTTATAAAGGATGCTACATTCCAGTTTCGAACAACAGTTCCATCCCACTTTTTAATTCCGAAGACTTCTTCAGGAATTGTAATATTCATATTCTGCTTTACCTTTACTTGACAAGATAAACGAGCACCTTCTTTAAGTTCTTTTCGGCTAAAGTGTGGAGTTTCGGTAGGCAATGCTTCACCACCACCCTCAAGTACGTGACACTCACATTGTATGCAAGTACCACCTCCACCGCAAGCAGACGGTAAAAATATTTTGTTACTTCCCAAGGTAGATAGTAATGTACCCCCACTAGCAACCTCAATTTCCTTTTCACCGTTAATTGTGATTGTAACTGGCCCAGATGGCGATAACTTCTGTTTTGTGAATAATAAAAGAGCAACTAATAATATTGTTAATATCAAAAAAGCTACTACTGTTGCGGTTATTACTCCTACGGTACTTGCTGCTAAAAACATAAGATATTAATTTTGTGATTCAGAAACTACTGCTGTTCGCTCAGTTTCAATTTGAACGTTATTTTCTGCTTGAACTCCTACTTTTTCTGTCTGGCCATCTAAGGAAGGTGATTCATCATCTCCTCCAGTTAACATACCTCCAAAACTCATAAAGCCAATTGCCATTAATCCTGTTATTATAAAAGTGATACCCAAACCGCGTAATGGAGCTGGGACATTGCTATATCTAATTTTTTCACGAATTGCTGCAATTGCTACAATTGCAAGAAACCAGCCAATTCCAGAACTAAAACCATAATTAAGCGCTAGTAATGAAGTTTCAATTTCTCTTGACTGCATAAATAAAGACCCACCCAAGATAGCACAGTTTACGGCAATAAGCGGTAAAAATATACCTAATGAGTTATATAATGATGGTGAAAATTTCTCTACAATTATCTCAACTAATTGAACCATAGTTGCTATTGTCGCTATAAAAAGAATAAACGATAAGAAACTTAAATCGTAATCTGCATACGCACTTAACTCTGGCGTTGCCCTATTCCCATCGATCCAAGAAAGAGCGCCTGGTTGAAGAATATATTGGTCTAAAAACCAGTTAAGCGGAACTGTTACCGTTAAAACAAAAATAACCGCTGCTCCAAGACCAACAGCCGTACTCACCTTTTTAGAAACTGCTAAGTAGGAACACATACCCAAAAAGTATGCGAATACCATGTTATCTACAAAGATTGATTTGAAAAATAATTCTACGTGTTCCATTTTATCTAATTATGAATTAATAACTCTAAATTCTGAATTACTAATTTTCTTCTATTAAAGCTTTGTTTCTACTGCGTTGTACCCAAATAATAATACCAACCACAATTAATGCCATTGGGGGTAATACCATAAATCCATTATTCTCATAACCTATTGAATACAATCCCGTTTTAGTTATAGGATCTCCTAAAACCTGAAATCCGAAAAGTGTACCACTACCAAGTAATTCACGAAAAAATCCAACGATTATTAAAATAACACCATAACCGGCAGCATTACCAATTCCATCCAAAAATGATCTCCACGGTCCATTTCCTAAAGCAAAAGCTTCAAAACGACCCATAATTATACAATTGGTAATAATTAAACCAATAAATACTGAAAGCTCCTTACTTAACTCGTAAGCAAAAGCTTTTAATACTTGATCTACAATAATTACAAGCGTTGCAACTACAATTAGTTGAACTATTATTCTAATTTTTGAAGGAATTATATTTCGCATCAATGAGATAACTACGTTACCTGCTCCAAGGACGAACATTACAGAAACTGCCATTACTATAGATGGCTTTAACTGTGCCGTAATTGCCAAGGCTGAACATATACCAAGCACTTGAATAGTAATTGGGTTATCGTCCGCTAAAGGATCTAAAATTAGTTTTCTATCTTTTTTTGATAATAAGGCCATTTCTTATTTATTTAGAGTCTGAAAATAAGGTACATACATTTTAATGTCTTTCTGTAGCATTGCAGAAACACCATCACCCGTAATGGTTGCTCCCGCTAAGGCATCAACCGCGTAGTCGTCTTTGTCACTATTTAGTGGATCGTTGTTTCCTTTTGCTACTTTAATACCTTCAAAAGCATTCCCGTTTAGGAAACTTTCCCCAGTAAAATCGTCCATAAAATAACGCTGCTTTATTTCTGCACCCAGACCGGGTGTTTCACCTTTATGATCAAAATAAACACCTTGTATTGTCATTGTTTTATCCATAGCAACAAAGCCCCAAATAGCATCCCAAAGACCTTTTCCTCTAACAGGTACTACGTAGATTTCCTTACCGTCTTTCTCGCCTACCATTATTGGAAGTTTTCTCACGTAATTAGCATCTTTCGCTTTTGTTCCTTCTTTCTTGATATCAATCAAATATGCTTCTGGATTTTCAGTTACCTTCTCACCTTCAATAACATATTGGTTTGTAATGTATTTTGAAAACTCACCAGCTACTTTATCTGTTGAGATAAAAGTAACATCTCCATCACCTTCATTGTCATTTACATTCATTGCGTAAAGAATGTTCTGCTTTTTTTCAGCCTCCATATTTTGAGTTACCATTGGTTTCAAACCGCTGGAAAAACCTGCAAGTAATGACCCAACAACCAATACCATAATGATGGCAAAAATTATTGTGTAGCTGTTTTTATCTGTTTTAATTGCCATAATTAAGCTGTTTTAACTTTAAGACGTTTCGCTCTCATTTTAATGTTGCCTTCAATTACATAATGATCTATTGTTGGAGCAAAAACATTTAATAATAATATTGAAAGCATAATTCCTTCTGGATACGCTGGATTAAATACTCTAATAAGAATACCTATAAATCCAATTAAAAAACCGTAAATCCATTTACCCTTGTTTGTTTGCGCTGCCGAAACAGGATCTGTGGCCATAAAGACAGCACCAAACGCGAAGCTACCAATAATTAGGTGCATCCAAAATTTAGTACTCATTAATCCATAAAACTTACTTGTTTCACCAATCCAACCTGCTTCTACAACTCCATTAAAAATTAGGCCTATAGACAAAGCACCTAACACTGCAGATAACATAATCCGCCAGCTGCCTATTTTTGTAAATATTAGAAATGCGGCTCCTAAAATTACAAATAACGTAGATGTTTCGCCAATGGATCCAGGTATAAAGCCCATAAACATGTCCCAAGTACTATATGCAACACTATTATTTTGAGCCAAAGAGCCTAAAATAGTTTCGCCTGAAATTGCGTCTGGTTGCCCCACTGTTGCAACTGCATTATTTACCCAAACCTTATCACCACTCATCCAAGTTGGATAGGCGAAGAAAAGAAAAGCTCTGATTGTAAGTGCGGGATTCAATATATTCATCCCTGTACCGCCAAAGACCTCTTTGCCAATTACAACACCAAAAGCAACTGCTACTGCTAGCATCCAAAGTGGAAGGTCAATTGGCATAATTAGAGGCACTAACAATCCGGTAACCAAATAACCTTCTTCAACCTCATGTTTCTTAATAACCGCAAAAAGGAATTCTATCCCCAAACCAACGCCGTAGGACACAATTATCATTGGTAATATTTTCCACAGACCTATAACTAAGTTGTCCCAATTCCAAAACGAACCGCTGAAGAATGCATTATTTACTGCCTCTACAACACCTATTTGAACATTATATTGGTAACCTGCATTAAACATTCCAAAGATCAAACACGGTACTAATGCTAAAATTACCGTATTCATTGTACGCTTTAAATCATCCGCAGCCCTAACGTGGCCACCAGAATGTGTAGTTTCATTTGGCGTATATAAAAAAGTATGAAGCGCATTAAAGGCTGGTGCCATATTAGTGCCACTATACTTTTCTTTAAGCTGATGTAAATTTTGCTTTAAGCTCATAGCTTTATCCTATTTCTTTATACATTAAATCTAACCCGTTTCTAATAATTTTTTGGTGCGGTTGCTTACTTACACAAACAAATTCTGTAAGTGCAAAATCTTCTGGTGCAACCTCATACATACCTAGCGCTTCCATAGAATCTAAGTCTTGAACCATACAGGATTTCAACATTTGCAATGGATACATATCTAGCGGAAAAACTTCTTCATAATTTCCTGTAACTACAAATGCTCGGTGCTCACCATTTGTATTGGTATCCAATTCAAACTTTTTCTTCGGAAACAACCACGAAAAAGTTAGAGCTCTACTAGTTGAAATTTTATCAAAAACAGGTTTGTTCCAGCCAAAAAATTCGTAATCATTTCCTTCAGGAATTACAGTAACTTCATTTACATAATATCCTAAATGACCTTTTAACGATACTCCTTTTCCTGTTAATATGTTTCCACTAATAACTCGCACGTTTTCTTCATCCAAACCTGCGTCATAAATAAATGTAGAAACCTCAGCACCAATCTTTGTTCTATAATATTTTGGAGCTTTAACAGAAGAGCCAGCCAATGCTATAATACGTTCTGCATCAAATTTACCTGTTAAAAACAAATTGCCAATTATCACCAAATCTTGCGGTGTTATAGTCCAAACTTGCTCGTTTTTATTTATAGGGCTAATCTTATTTATCAAAGTACCAACATTACCAGCCGGGTGTGGGCCAGAAACATTGTACGTTGTACAGTTCTTTACATTTTTAAAGGGCGAATTTCCTTTCGCACCAACACCAATTTGAACTTTTCCTTCAGTTAATTTGCTTAACGCAGTAACGGCGGCTTGAAGTTCATTTTCCTTGCCTTGAAGCGTAAAATCATAATCTGCCGCAAGTGGTGCAGTTGCATTAGCTGAAATAAATATGTGTTTAGGAGGGTTTTCAAAGTCTGCAATAACATCATATGGGCGCTGTTTAATGAAAGGCCAGCAACCACTTTCTAAAAGACGAGCAATAATTTGCTCGGCCGAAGCAGTTTCAACATTTAATATGCCGAAATCTTTAAAATCATCTTGAGCGTCTGCTTCAATTACCAAATCAGTTATTACACGTTTTGCTCCACGTTCAATTTTCGTAAGTGTGCCGCTAACGGGCGATACAAACCTAACTGGTTCTTTACTTTTGCTAAAAAACAACGTGTCTCCCGCTTTTACTTTTGCACCTTCTTTAACAACCATTTTTGGCGTAATAAGATGAAAATCTGCAGGTTTTATTGAAAAGGTACGTGACCTAGGCGCATTAGAAAGTGTTTTATCAGCTTCGCCCTTTAAACGGATGGTAAGACCTTTTTTAATCTTAATGTCTTTGGACATAGGATGTTGGGTGTTAAAATTGTCTTTTAAAAGCCTCAAGCATTTATGAAGAAAAGTTCAACATAAATTTAAGGCGTGCAAATTTAAAAATTAAAACTGTCTTGACACAATATTTCAACGTTAATTTTGTTGAGAAATTGCTAATTAATATTCAACAAAATTTAGGCATAAAAATTGTTTATATTTATCCAACCTTTTAAAAAATCTTTATGAAAAAAATTATCTACCTATCAATCCTACTATTTTCTTCACATTATATCTACAGTCAAGCAAATGAGAAGATTGAACCTGAATTTATTAAAACAATTCAATTTAGGGGAGATACTGAATTTAGCGAATTACCGATAATAACCCTTGGACAACAACTCCAACTTTCTTTTGATGATATTAATGGTGATGAGGAAGATTATTATTACAAAATTACCCATCATAATTTTGATTGGACCACAAGCGATCTTAGCAAAGGTGAATACCTGAACGGTTTTGATGATGTGCGGATTGAAACGTACGAAAACTCATTTAATACACTCCAACTTTTTTCACATTATACACTTACAATTCCAAACAGAGAAACGCGCGCAATCTTAAAAAGCGGAAATTATTTAATTAGCATTTATAATGATTCCCAAGAATTAGTGTTTTCAAGAAAATTTATGATTGTTGAAAATCTTGCAACTGTTGGGGTTGAAATACGACGTAGCAGAAATTTAAAATTTGTAGAAGGACGTCAAGTAGTAAACTTCGTAATAAACAGCCCTAATTTCTTGTTGGTAAACCCTAACCAAACAGTTAAGACGTTGGTTATACAAAACAGTAATTTAAAAAATGCAATTAAAGACTTAGTACCGCAGTATACAATTGGCGGCGAGTTAATTTACCGTTACGACCAAGAATCTTCATTTGGTGGCGGAAACGAGTTTTTGGCATTCGACAATAAAGATATTCGTGCAGCTACAAATGGAGTTCGAAAAGTTGAAGTTTCAGATTTGTATGAAAACTATTTATTTACAGATATTGGCAGATATGATAGGCCTTACACCTATAATCCAGATATAAATGGAAATTTTGTAGTGCGAAACTTAAATGCTCCAAACCCAGATATTGAAGCGGAATATGTACGTATGTTTTTCAACCTTCAATATTTTGAAGACATTGGGGACAAGGAGTTGCACCTGTATGGAAATTTCAACAATTGGACGATAGACGGTTCAACATACATGAAATATGACCCAAAAACCGATACTTATAAAAATGAAAGGCTTTTCAAACAAGGTTTTTATAACTATAAATATGTTTTGGTTAACCGCGACGGCACAGTAAACGGTGGCGCTGTGAGTGGTGATTATTGGCAGACCGAAAATGATTACACAGTGTTAGTTTATTTCAGAGATTTGGGAGCAAGATTTGATCGAATAATTGGTATGGGTAGTGCTAATTCCCAAGTAATTACAAATAACTAACAATGTTGGTTTGTAAGTTTTGCGCTATTTTTGCAACCAAATGCAAAAAAAATTTAGATGCAAAACGAATTAATATTGTTCAATAAATTAGCTACAATCTTAACAACTGCGGAAGAAAATAATCCTGTAGCTAAACCAATTGCACCTTCAAAATTATTTAATACGCTGGATTTAAGTCTCTCGGAAGAAGCGATTTCTGAATCCGATTTAGAAACAATTCTTGAAAAACTAATTGACAAAACTCCGAAAACTGCTTCAAAATTATTTTTCAATCAACTATTTGGTGGTAGAAACGCAAAGGCAACATTGGGCGATTTGCTTTCTGTTTTACTAAATAATAGCATGTACACCTACAAGGTTGCCGGCCCAATGGTTGGAATTGAAAAGGAAATATTGCATCAAATTTGTAATATAATCGGCTATGGAAAAGATGCTGACGGCACCTTTGCTCCAGGCGGTTCTATGAGTAATTTTATGGCAATGCTAATGGCACGAGATGCTAAAAATACCAAGATTAAAAAGAGTGGAATTGCAGAAAAATTAATTGTCTACACTTCCATTGAAAGTCATTATTCAATTCCAAAAAATGCAGCTTTTATTGGCGTTGGAAGAGAAAATGTGCGTTACATAGATTGTGACGAATTCGGTAAAATGAAAGTTGAAAATCTTACCAAAACTATTGAAGAAGATATAGCAAACGGAAACACACCATTTTTTGTAAATGCAACTGCAGGAACAACAGTATTAGGAGCTTTTGATGAGATAATTCCACTTTCAAAAATTTGTAAAAGGTTTAAATTATGGCTCCACGTAGATGGCGCTTATTGCGGTGGTATAATTTTTTCTGAAAAATATAAACATCTTGTAAAAGGTTTAGAACTTTCAGATAGTTTTAGTGTAAATGCCCATAAAATGTTGGGCACACCACTTACCTGCTCTATAATTGTTACCAAACACAAAAAACAATTGCACGACTCCTTTAGTAACGATGCTGCCTATTTATACCAAACAGATGGGGACGATTATAACTTGGGAAAAACCTCCATTCAATGTGGCAGACGAAATGACGCTCTAAAATTTTGGATGTTATGGAAATCTGTTGGCACAAAAGGCCTGCAAACCATAGTTGACAAACAGTTTGAATTAGCTGAAACTGCTAGAAATTATATTAAAAACAATCCTGATTATACATTGTTTAGTTTTGATGATTCCATTTCAATTTGCTTTAATTATAAAAATATTCCGGCAGAAAAATTGTGCACAGAACTTTATAAAAAAGCGGAGTTAATGATTGGTTTTGGAATGTTTAATAATGTTCAGTTTATAAGGCTGGTTACAATAAATTCAGGTAATAGCAATGAAGATATTATTAACTTTTTCGAAATAATAGAATCCTTTGTAGAATCTCATCATAGCCTAAAACAGCCGGAAGTTTTTCAACAGTAAAAATTTCTTCAAAATAAATCTTTAAAGGCTTTAAAATTATTTAAATTCAGAAAGAAATATTCTTAATTTTAGCCAATGGCTAAAGGAGAAATACAGGATACTTTTAAAAAAATAAGCACGGAAAACCGCCGGCATTTCAAATACCGAAGCTCCCAATGTCTTAATTGCGAGCAACCGCTTGATTTAAGCGATGTTTATTGCCCACATTGCTCACAGCTAAATACTACAAAACCGCTATCCCTTAAAGATTTTTTAAATGAATTTTTGGGAAGTATTATTAGTTATGACTCTCGTTTTCGGCATACCATAAAAGATGTCCTTTTCCACCCAGGAAGGATTACGCGAAAATATGTGAATGGACAACGAGTACGATACGCCAATCCGTTTCGGTTTTTCTTGAGTGTTTCAATTGTTTATTTTTTATTAAATAGTCTTTTTACAAATTTTAACGATGAAGCAAATGACTTCAAAGAAGGCTGGATTAATAGTACTATTGAAGATTCAATAAAACAGAAAAATAATATTTATTTTGACGATGAAATCTTAAATGTTGAAGGAAAGAAAAATTCAATTGAAAACAATTTTGAAAATTATTTTATTTCGGAAGATTCACTCAGTAAAATGGGATATGCGCAAAGAGCTTTCGAACGATTTTCTATGTACAATTCATTTCATGAAGAACATAAAGAAATTACAGCAAACCAAGCTTTAGACAGTCTTAAACAAGAGCAAAGTAGATATAATATTTGGCTTTACAACAAAACTTTGCGGGCAGAACAAATTCAAAAAAACCCGCAAGAATATATTCAATATTTAATTACTAAAATTCCGTTCTTTCTATTTTTTCTTGCTCCAATATATGCACTTTTTTTCTGGTTACTTTATTATAGAAATAAACACAGATATATTGAACATTTAATTTTTATTTTTCACATATTCACATTTCTTTTTTTGGTAATGCTATTGGTCAAATTACCAGATTTGCTATTGGGAAACAATTATTTAATATCCGTTTTATTTTTTCTAATTGCACCATTTTACTTTTATAAAGCGTTGCGCAACTACTACAAACAATCCCGTTGGAAAACAATTTTAAAATTTGTACTTTTAAACTTTACATTTTTTATAGTAACCAGCTTTGCTATGATAGCATTTATATTCGGCACCGCAGCAATCTATTAATTATGGTACAACAAATAACACAAGGCATTAAGATTTCAGTTCTCACAAATTTTGAGGGAACACTTTATGCGAAAAATAAAATACAATATACTTTTGCTTATACCATTACAATAGAAAACCAAAGCAAGGATGTTGTGCAGTTAAGTTCCAGATATTGGCTAATTAAAGATGCACTTAATAATGTTGAAGTAGTGCAAGGAGAAGGCGTTATTGGAGAAAAGCCAGTTTTAAAGCCTGGGCAAAAACATACTTACACAAGCGGATGTCTCCTTATTTCACCTTTTGGCAGTATGCAAGGACATTACCAAATGATAAATCTAACTACTTCAAAGAATTTTAAAGTTTCGGTACCGCTTTTTAAACTAAGTGCTCCTTTTTGTATGAATTAGATTCTGCAAAAATTTCAACAAAATCAAATTTTATCTTTTTGCCATTTTGTAAAATATGACAATATTCGCAGTGCGAATCATATGTAAATTCATAAACTTTATCAATTTCAAATTGTGAAGATGTTCTGTAAACTCCGTCAAAATCTTCTACTCTATCTGCCGTAAATCTTTTAATTCGAAATAAATTTTCTGGAAGATCTCCTTTTGAAATAGTAAAATAAGCCGAACTTCCGATGCCCGAAAGATAGTGCATTGTTGAGTCTATAGTTGTATTTGGCTTTCTATCAGGATAAATTTTGGACGGTTTTTGAAAATAATTTTTAAGATTTTCTTTAAAAGCTGTTCCTTGAAATTGGGAGATTTCACCATCAACTACCTCATAAATTTTCTTTTGTGTAGCTCCTTTTTCAACATTGCCAATACAACTTGGAGTAAACTTTTTATTAAAATTTAATTTATTTTGAATTGATTTATTATTTGTTGAAGCCAAAATTGTATCCGCTACAAAACGGGCACAATTACTTGAATTCTCATTAAAAGCACTATAAACAATACTGCCTTTTTGCTGAAGATTTAATATATAATTTTCTGCTTTTTTAAAATCTATATTATCGCAAACCGATGCTAATAATCTTCCATCTCCATGGGTTTTTTCAGGATTTAAACTTAACCATTTTAAAATTTCGTCAATATTGATTATTGCATTAGATTCAGAAATAATAGCCTTCCAATTCAATTTTAATTCATAATCTGTTGTAGCGCTACGAACGCGGCCTTTTCCTTCTGGCGTAACATATCTTCCAAAATCATAATAATTTGCATTTCCAGTTTTGTTTTCAATTAAAACAAGGGCAGCATGACCAGCTTTTATGTAGTCTTTTGTGCCGATACCTACAAATGGAAGCAACTTGCACAAAAAATCATTACTCATTTTTACAAAAGTATCCGGAAATGCTAAAATGATAATTTTGCCTGAATTCATTAAAATTTTGAGTTGGTTATTTCATTGCTTAAAATATCTTCATACTTCATATTTAGCTGTTTACCATCAAAGACGACTTGCGTAATACTCTTTGTTTTTACAAAACCTCTATCCATAATTAAAGCTGAATTTTTATCAAGTTCCCCTGCAGTTTTATGAAAATTGAGTAATTCATCTTTTGTTGGGCGAAGGTTTTCAAACAAAAATTCAGAAAACCAAGATTCGCGCTGCTCCTTCATTTGTTTAGTATAAAGTAAAGAAGATGACCAAATGTGGGGTGCTAAGGGTTTTTCGGAAAAATGGACTGTTGTTCCATCCCAAACAAATTCAAATATTTGAAGATTTTTTTGCCATTCCACCAAAACAATTGTAAAAGGTTCAATTCCGTTAAAATCGAACGTTTTTATTTGCTTTTCAGAATCTTCGCACGCTAAAAGTTGAGTTACAATTACGCCTCTACTCATCCGGTATTCATCTTGTCTTTCGTGGGCTGTAAAACCACCATTCAACAAACAAACCAATCTTTTTTTACCGCTTATGCCCAACCAAGTGCCGCCCGCTTTGATATCCTTCGGAAATAAAACTTCCACATCGTCTACCAAATATTTCATTGGTGTCAATGTATTTCTTTCTGGCGCTTCATCTCTATTTGAAGTTAATATAAAACCATCAAGAGATTTTGGAATAAAAGTTAGTGTACACATATTTGCTATTTACTATAATTTAAGACAATACAAGGGAAATGCTTTCGAATTAAATTTTTCACTTTACAACTTTGGAAATATACTGAATTATAAAGAAGATAAAAACGAAAAGTAAGAGTGTAGTTTCCTTGAATTTTAAAACATTCTAAATCCACTTTAAAATACGAAAACCGCATTTTAGTAATTCAGTAAGATATCTGAGAATGAAATTTTGTAACTTCGCTTTTCTTATAATTTGAATAAAAACCATAAAAATTTACCCATGGGAAAAGGATTTTTTGAAGTACCAATTGCCGTTAATGAGCCAGTAAAGAGTTACGCACTAAACTCGCCTGAAAGAAAGGAAGTTTTAGAAATGTACAAGAAAATGTACCGTACCACTGTTGAAGTACCATTATATATTGACGGAAAAGATGTAAAAACAAAGGACACGGCTACTATGACCTGCCCTCACGACCATAAACATGTACTAGGAACATACCATAAAGCTAACAAAAAATTAGTTGAACAATCAATTAGCACAGCGTTAGAAGCACGCACCAAATGGGCGGAAATGCCTTGGGAACAGCGCGCAGCTATCTTTTTGAGGGCTGCAGAACTTGTTGCAGGACCGTATCGCGCAAAGATAAATGCCGCAACCATGCTTGGCCAATCTAAAAATATATATCAGGCAGAAATAGATGCAGCTTGTGAGTTTATAGATTTCTTGAGATTTAACGTTCAATTTATGACCGAAATTTATGCCGAGCAGCCTGAAAGCACTTCAGGCGCTTGGAATAGATTAGAGTATAGACCCTTAGAAGGATTTGTATACGCAATTACCCCTTTCAACTTTACTGCAATTGCCGGAAATTTACCCGCAAGTGCTGCACTTATGGGCAATGTAGTTGTTTGGAAACCGAGTGATAGTCAAGTATATTCTGCCAAGGTAATTCTTGATGTATTTAGGGAAGCTGGTGTTCCAGCCGGCGTTATAAATATGGTTATGGGAGATCCGGTTATGATTACCGATACCGTTTTGGCAAGTCCAGATTTTGCAGGCGTTCACTTTACAGGTTCTACAAATGTATTTCAAGATATCTGGAAAAAGATTGGGACAAACATTACCAATTATAAAACCTACCCTCGGATTGTGGGCGAAACTGGTGGAAAAGACTTTATTGTTGCCCACAACACCGCAAATCCTGCACAAGTTGCTACAGCAATTGCACGTGGAGCTTTTGAGTTTCAAGGTCAAAAATGTAGCGCTGCAAGTAGATGTTACATTCCAAAAAGTATTTGGGAAGATGTTAAAACTAATTTGATTGCAGATATAAATTCTTTTAAAATGGGCTCCCCTGAAGATATGGGCAATTTCATTACTGCTGTAATTCACGAAGGTTCTTTTGATAAGTTGGCAAAGTATATAGATGCAGCCAAAAAAGATAAAAAAGCTGAAATAATTGCAGGTGGGAATTATGATAAGAGCAAAGGCTATTTTATTCAACCTACAGTTATTGTAACCACAGATCCAAATTACACAACTATGGAAACCGAACTCTTTGGGCCCGTAGTTACAATTTATGTTTATGAAGATAAAGATTGGACAAAAACACTTCACCTTGTGGATGAAACTAGCAAATATGCATTAACTGGAGCTGTTATATCCGAAGATAGATATGCATTGGAAGAAGCAATTGTAATACTTAAAAACGCAGCCGGTAATTTTTATGTGAATGACAAACCGACCGGTGCGGTTGTTGGACAGCAGCCATTTGGCGGCGCAAGAGCAAGTGGCACGAATGATAAGGCAGGAAGCAAATTGAACCTGTACAGATGGGTTTCCCCGCGTATGATTAAAGAAACATTTGTAACACCAACAGATTATAAATATCCATTCTTAGGATAAAATATATTTATTTAAATTTAAGAAGCATCCGCGAGTACTGACGGATGCTTCTTTTTATATTTATTTTAAATTAAATGAATAAGATGAATTTCAATATTGAAAAGAAGGAAACAGTCTACGACGGTTTTTTTAAAATTGAAAAGGCAAAAATTTCTCACGATACATTTAGCGGAGAAACCATAAAATCTACACGCGAAGTTTTTGAGCGTGGTGACGGTGCGGCAATTTTGTTATTTGAAAAAGATACTGAAAGCATTCTGTTAATTTCACAATTTAGATACCCAACTTGCAAACATAAAATCGGCTGGATAACTGAAATACCTGCTGGCATAATCGAAAAAGCCGAAATACCCGAAACTTCCATCAAACGCGAAGTTATGGAGGAGCTAGGTTATAAAATCAACATCGTAAAATTGATTCATACATTTTACACATCGCCTGGCGGAAGCACAGAACGGATTTTTTTATACTATGCGGAAGTTACGTCGAAAGATAAAATTGAAAATGGTGGCGGAAATATCTCCGAAAATGAAGATATAAAAATCGAAAAATGGTCTATTTCAGATATAAAGAATAGAATCTTCGAGATTGTAGACGCAAAAACATTACTTGCACTTCAATGGTTTCTATTACAAAAATTGGACAAGTAAAGTAAGTTTTAGAAATCTGCAGATCTTTCTTTAACCTTTAAATTTTAAAGGCAAGTGGACCAAACTTTTACTTTCATAAAATTCCTCTTCAAAAATTGAGCTTAACGGATAAATTGTTGCTTTCGGGAACATCAATAATTCTTCTGACAAATCTCCACCTTTCAAATATAGAATTCCGTTTTTTAAATCATGATTGCTCTTTTTGGCAACTCTGTCTTTAACCCAAAACACAAAAGTTTCCATTTGTGCAACGGCCCTACTTATAATAAAATCATACTGCCCCTTTATAGTTTCAACCCTTGCATTTGTAATTTTTATATTTTCAAGTTGCAAACCTTTAGCAACTTCTTCAACCACCAAAATTTTCTTTCCAATACTATCAACTAAGTGAAAATGTGTTTCGGGAAATAAAATTGCCAAGGGTATTCCTGGAAAACCTCCACCAGTGCCAACATCCAGTATTTTCGCTTTTGCCTTAAAAGGCTGAATTTTTGCGATTGCTAAGGAATGAAGTACATGGCGCAAATAAAGCTCATCAATATCTTTACGAGAAACTACATTTATTTTTAGATTCCAATCTTTATAAAGTTCTTGCAACATTTGAAATTGATCCAACTGTACATCGGTTAAATCTGGAAAATATTTAAGGAGAATATCCATAAGTTGTTTTACAATTTTTGCAAAGATAGATGTTGCTAAAAAAAATATCTTGCGTTATTGTACACTTATTCAAATTAATTTGAATTTAAAATAGCTCATGAATGTAATTTTAACTACAAAATGGCAAGATTTCTTATATTTGATGTTTATTTTTACAATTCAGAAAAATAACTCATTTTTTCTTTAAATACTGGTAATTTGAGCAATACCCAAATAACTTTTTCCCGCGTAGATTCTGCAAACTTTTTCAGAACTTTAAATAAGAGAGTAAATTCATACTTTAAAGACAACAATGTTTCTAAGAGCGGCAACTGGCGCCTTCACTTAAAAACTGTTGTAATGTTTTTAATTTATTTAGTGCCGTATTTTCTACTTTTAACCCTAAACGTTCCTGGTTGGCTTCAGCTTATATTCGCAATTGTTATGGGAGTAGGAATGGCCGGCATAGGAATGAACGTAATGCACGATGCTAACCACGGAGCATATTCTTCAAAAAAATGGATTAATAAAGTCTTAGGAAGCAGTATCTATATACTTGCCGGAAATACTTATAATTGGCAAGTGCAACATAATGTGCTGCACCATACGTATACAAATATTCACGGACACGACGAAGATCTTGAGGCTGGACGCGTACTTAGATTTTCAAAGCACGCAAAATGGTACAAATTTCATAAATTCCAGCACTATTATGGGGTACTTTTATACGGATTGCTAACCTTTAACTGGGCGATTACTACAGACTTTCAACAAACATATCGATATTTAAAACGTAAACTTTCTTTTGGTAAAATGCCAAAAAAATCTACACAATGGACTACTTTAGTAATTACTAAAGTTATCTATTTCGCAATTTGGATTGTTGTACCGTTATTGTTTTTCAACATAGTTTGGTGGAAAATTTTACTTGGGTTTTTTATTATGCATTATGTTGCCGGAGTAATATTGAGCGTTGTATTCCAATTGGCGCACGTAGTTGAAGATACAGATATGCCCTTACCAGATGAGTCTGGAACAATGAAAAACACTTGGGCGATACATCAATTATTTACAACCGTAAATTTTTCAACTAAAAATAGATTGATGAATTGGTTTACAGGTGGTTTAAATCATCAAGTTGAACACCATATATTTCCAAATATTAGTCATGTTCACTATACCAAAATTTCTAAAATTGTGAGAGAAACAGCGCAAGAGTTTAACCTCCCTTACAATGAGTATAAAACTACCCGAAAAGCAATAAAAGCACATTTTAGATACCTGAAACAGATGGGTATGAATCCATCATTAGCAGCATAAATTTTTATATGGATTCTAGACTTTCCCAACGCGTAAATGAAATGGCAACTTCTGCAACTCTTGCAATGGCTGCCAAAACGAGAGAATTAAAAGAACAAGGCAAAGACATAATTGGCTTGAGCTTGGGCGAGCCAGATTTTACAATACCCGATTTTGTGAAGGATGCTGCCAAGCAAGCTATCACAGATAACTATCACAGTTACACTCCAGTGGACGGTTACGGCGATTTAAAAAATGCAATTATTATGAAATTTAAACGTGATAACGAACTTACTTATAAGCCATCTCAAATAGTTGTATCTACGGGTGC
The DNA here is from genome assembly GCA_038259825.1 of Flavobacteriales bacterium. GTDB lineage: Bacteria > Bacteroidota > Bacteroidia > Flavobacteriales > Flavobacteriaceae > JBBSOK01. The sequence continues at coordinate 9,404 of JBBSOK010000004.1, read as the reverse complement.
AAAACAATCCTTGGCAAATTTAGCAATGGTCCTTTTAAATAAAGGAGACGAAGTTTTATTGCCTGCGCCATATTGGGTGAGCTATGCAGATATTTGTAAGCTTGCGGAAGGTGTGCCAAAAGAAATACCTACGTCTATAGAATCAGACTTTAAAATAACACCTCAAGCTTTGGAGGCAGCTATTACACCTAGCACAAAATTGATTATATACAGTTCGCCCTGCAACCCAAGTGGTTCTGTTTATTCAAAAAAAGAACTTAGAGCACTGGCTGATGTTCTTATAAAATATCCCGATATTATAGTCATTAGTGACGAAATTTACGAGCATATTAATTTTTCTGGCAACCATTTTTCGATGGCCCAATTTGAAGATATGTACGACAGAACGGTAGTTGTAAATGGTGTAAGTAAAGCATTTTCAATGACGGGATGGCGTATTGGTTATATAGGCGGTCCAGAATATATTGCTCGCGCTTGCAATAAACTACAAGGTCAAATAACAAGCGGTGCTAACTGTATTGCACAAAGAGCAACAATAGTTGCACTGGAAAGTTCTCCTAGTAAAATTAAATATATGATTGATGCCTTTAAAGAAAGGCGTAAAATAATATTAGACCTCCTTAATGATATACCTGGTTTCAAAACTAATGAACCACAAGGTGCATTTTATGTTTTCCCGGATATTTCATATTATTTTGGAAAAACATTAAGGGGAAAACCGATTAATACTGCAGAAGATTTTTCTTTATATCTTTTAGAAGAGGCAACTGTGGCAACGGTAACTGGCGAAGCTTTTGGAGATAAGAATTGCATCAGGATTTCCTACGCCGCTTCTGAAAGTGATATCAAAGAAGCTATGTTTAGAATAAAATCTTCATTAGTATAAAAAAATTTTAAGTTTATCGTTGTATATCTTGACTTATTTTTTTTAGGTAGCTTTTTCTTGAAAATTATTTAGGGGTTCGGAAATTGTATTTAAATTATTTTTATTCCCTAAAATAATACACTTGGCTAATTATTAGTAGATTGTAAAAATTATTAACACTAATATTTTATTAATTTATTAAGAATTTATTATCTTCAACAACATTTTTAGAAATAGTTATTTGAACTTATTATAAACCCTAACCCAAAACTCTATGCAATCTAAAATTACATTATCAATTTTAATATTTGCCTTTATCTTCTCGGCAAATGCCCAAGACAAAAACGGTGCGAAAGCAAATTACGTTGGCACCGTGACATCTATGGTTCACGTACCTTCAATTGCATCACAAAGCAATTTAAAATTAGCTGACAATACTTTAAAAGAAGCTAAAGATGGAAGATCATCTACAGTTAAGGTATTAATTGGAAAGGACAAACAATCACAAGACGATTATTATTCAAGAAACCAAAATGCACTTGCAGGAAAAATACCTGGAAGAGCTCCTACTTTGGTTTTCGATGCAGCGTCATCTAACTCTCAACCAACAGATCCTTCAATTGGAGTTGGCCCAAACCATCTTGTTGTTGTTTTCAATACAGGTTTTATAATTTATGATAAAGATGGAAATGCGCTTACCCCTCAATTATCACCAAATCCAACAATTTTTCCTAGCGGAGGATGTTGTGATTTGACGGTTAGTTATGATAATGCAGCAGACAGATTTATACTTTCATTTTTAGGAAATGGTGCGCAGATAGCAGTTTCAGACGGGCCAGATCCTGTAAATGATGGATGGTTTGTTTATAATATCTCTCAAATAAATGATTATCAAAAACTTTCTGTTTGGAGCGATGGTTATTACATAACCGAAAATACTGGAGGCAATAATAGAGTTTGGGCTTTAGAACGCTCAAAATTATTAGCAGGAGATCCAACTGCTTCAATTCAAGGTTTCCCATTGCCAGGTTTAGTACGTGATGGTTTTTTTAGTCCGCAAGCCTTCAATGTTACAAATAACAATTTACCAGCTACTGGAAATGTACCTTTTGTGTTTTTACAAGATGACGCTTATGCCGGCATTTCACAAGATCATATAAAAATGTGGTTGCTAAACGTAGACTATGCAACTCCTGCAAACTCTATTATGTCTGCTCCGCAGGAATTTGTTACTACGCCATTTATTTCAGTTTTTGATGGAGGCAGTTTCGCAAATTTACCACAACCAGGTGGTGGCGCGCTAATAGATGCGCTACAAGCAACTATAATGAACCAAGCCCAATTTAGAAAATTTGGCGACCATAACTCAGCAGTTTTCAATTTTGTAGTAGATACAGATGCAGGAAATGGAAAATTAGCAGGTGTCCGCTGGTATGAATTTAGACAAGATGCCGATGGACTACCTTGGTCTATTTATCAAGAAGGAACCTATACATCTCCCGAAGGCAAACACGCCTGGATGGGTAGTATGGCAATGGATGTGCAAGGAAACATAGGTATGGGTTACACTGCAATGGCTGGACCTACCACTCCAAACCCAAATACAAAAAGAGTTAGCTCTTACTACACTGGCCGTTTTGCTAGTGATCCTTTAAACACAATGACTATTTCTGAAGAATTAATAGCGGCAGGAAACGCAAACATCCCGGGAACAAGATATGGAGATTATGGAAAAATAGACGTTGATCCTAGCGATGATAAAACATTTTGGTTTATAAATGAATATATGAATAGTGGTCGTAAAGACGTAGTTGGGGCCTTTAAAATTGCTCCAAACTTTAACAATGATGTTGGTGTTGTAAGCATTGAATCTCCAGTAACTGGAGCCTTAACAGCGACAAATCCAGTAACTGTTACAGTTTTTAATTTTGGGCAAAATGATGCGTCCAATTTTCCTGTGCGCTTTCAAATAGATGGTGGTGGTATAGTGACTGAGACATTTGCTGGCACCCTAGCTTCGGCTACATCAGCTTCTTACACATTCACTGCAACAGCAAATTTAGGGATTCAAGGTCAGACATATAGTATTTCATCATCAACAAATTTGACAGGCGATGAAGATAATAGCAATGATGGTATTACCAGAAATGTTACGAATGTATTTTCTAATGATATTGGGGTATCTCAAATAACATCTCCATCAAACGGTGAAGGTTTGGGCAATGAAACTATTTCCATAGAAATTGAAAATTTTGGAACCGCAGATCAATCTAATTTTGATGTTTCGTATGTATTAGATGGTGGAGCTGCGGTTGTAGAAACAGTTACTGCAACAGTTACAGGTGGCGGCACAATAAACTATTCGTTTGCAACACAAGGTGATTTTTCAGCTGTAACTACACATACAATTGTAGCCAGGACACTACTAACTGGCGACCAAGATCCGAGTAACGATTCAGCCTCAAAAGATGTTGTTAATGTTTCTTGTCAATCTAATACAAATTCTACAAGTTTTCCAATAGGGCCTAATGCTGGCACTGTTACAACATCAACAATAAACTTTACTGATGACTTTATAGTAAATGATGTAAATGTAACTGTAAATTTAAATCATACTTTTGATGGAGATTTAGATCTTAAATTGGTTAGTCCAATTGGAACAGAAGTTTTACTAAGTGACCGTAATGGTGGTTCTGGCGACAATTACACTAACACTATTTTTGATGACCAAGGTACTAATGATATTTCAGGTGGCACACCTCCATTTACAGGAACTTTTATTCCAGAAGAACCATTATCAAATTTCAATAATGAGCAATCAATAGGAGATTGGAGCTTAGTTATTACAGATAATGCTGGTGGTGATAGTGGTACATTATTTAATTGGACATTACAATTATGTGGGGATATTCCATTAGGAGTTGGAGAAAATTTTGCTGAAGACACAGACCTTATTATACTTACTGAAGGCGATGATCAATTTAAAATACAATTGCCAACACAACAAATTACTGAAAGATTAACTCTTACAGTCACAAATATGTTGGGTCAACAACTGTTAAATTATAGATTAGATAATAACGGAAACGGCTATGAGTATGATTTAAATATGAGTTATGCGGCCTCTGGAGTATATATTGTAACATTGGGCAATCAATCGGTTAAAAAGTCGAAAAGATTAATTGTGAAATAAATTAGATTACATAATAAATAAGAAGACCCAGAACTTTCGTTTTGGGTCTTCTTATTTTTCAAAATTTCTCGTTTATCTTGCCATTATTATTTCATAGAAAATTTCGATAATAGAAAGGGTAAAAACGAAAATCATTATAACTTTTAACCTAGAAAGATATCGAAGTAACTAAAAACTCTACTCCTAACAGCAGATTAATGTAATCTAAAAAACCAATACGATTCTGTATTGGTCAAAACTTCGAAAAAAACTACAATATTTTTAATAATATTTGAAGTTAAAAGGAAACAATATTTGATGGCAGAAAACAAATACCCTCTGTGTAGAGCAATATTTAAATCTTATCTCGAAACAACTATCTTTTTGGTGAGATCCGCGTTACTTTCATCATCCATTAAGTGTAGCAAATAAACGCCATTGGAGAGTGAAGAAACATTAAGGGTATTCATTGTTGTATTCATACTACCAGCCTCTAATTTTTGGCCAACTAGGTTGAAAAGTTCATATCGGAGATTTGGATATCGACTATTAATTATAGTTATTTCTGTTTTTGCCGGATTTGGGAAGATTTCTAATTTTCCAGTTAATTCAAAGGTTGGTGTATTCAATAAGTTTTGAAGTGTTTCTATAGACGAAACTCCCAAATTATCTGGATCTAACCAATCTTTCAAACGCCTATCTGGTGAGTTAGCGGTATTCCAAGAGACACCAAAACGTCCATATATATCATAATCATTATTATTTTCGAAACCATTACAAGAAGAAGCTCCTGCATATAATTGGCCTATAATTTTACCACTTTCATTAAATAAAGGTGAACCTGAAGATCCACTTTCTGTAGTACCTAACTCCCAACCATTGCCTGTTCCTACAGATGTGCCACCAATAAGCCAAACTTCCGTGCCGTTAGCGTTTCTTTTTGTTGCTCCGCTATCATCCCTACAAATTTTCATAATATCGCCATTTGGGTGATGTATCCCTACCCCATAACTTGGTGGAGTATCAGAATTGTCCCAACCAGCAAATGCGACATCCCAAGACTGTGGAACAGCTGTATACAATTCAACCAAAGCAAAATCGCTTAATGCATTTTTGGCTCTTACTTGCGCACCACTCATTGTAAAATTATTTTGTAAATCTTGACTTTCTTCTCCAGTAGCGCAAATTGGATTAGGGCTCATCCAATTAAACCTTACGGACCAAAACTCTGGATCTCCACTATCTAAACAATGGTTGGCCGTTAATAGATAAGGTGTTTTATCGGCTTTGGCATTATTTACCAAAACTGCCGAACATAAATATCCATTACCCAAATTAAGAAGCGCAACAGCTTTTTTTACCAAATCTTTTTTTCCATCAAAGTCACCGCCAATAGAACAGTTAACATCATAATTACATTCTCCAGAATCATTTAAACCCCGATTACCTGAAACCAATCTATTTACTTCGCCCATTCTATAGCCGTGTATAACACTTCCAACAATAAGCTGAACGGAATCTTGAACCGAAGAAGGCTGGTAATATTCAATGTAAATAATTTCACCACTTACAAACCAAGAACCTAATTGATTGCTGTTTCTATTTTCTTCAGATGTATATACTTTGGAATATTCGGATTGTGAATCATTATAAAGCTGCATCCGTGCCCCTTTAGGAATATAAAAATCGTTAAAGTTGATGCTTAGGTTTAGTGCATCTGGCGAATGTATAGCAACTTGACAAACTCTATCACCTGAGGGCAAAGTAGTCCATTCCCCTTGCGTGGTTAGGTCTATAATAATATCTCTTGTAATACCGTACCGCCAAGGCATAGATTTGTCCAAATCATTTATACTATCTTGGGCAGCAACTTCCGAAAGGTCTAAAGGTGATAATTCTATTGGTGTAGGTCTTAAATTATATTGAATACCAATAGGCAATTCTACCCTGTTCTGCTGTGCAAATACAGTAGAAAAAAGTGTTATTATAAATAAGAAGGTAATAGTGTTTCTAATCAGTTGCATTTTAAGGACATAAACAATCGTACTAAAATACGCATTTATTTATTATCTGAGAATGAAAGGGTTATAAATGTTTGTTTAACACTAAATTTGCTCGATTTTTGAATCAAGGATATTCTACAATCATTTGAAAGCTACTTATTATTCGTGGTTAATTAGAAAATAAACAATCTTTTGAAAAGTATTGAAACAAAAAAACCGCCAATTACTTGACGGTTTTTTTAATTTGTAATAAAAGAATGTTTTTAGATAATCAACATTGCATCTCCGTATGTATAAAATCTGTATTTTTCTTTAATAGCTTCTGCGTACGCTTCTTTCATAAAATCGTGACCTGCAAAGGCTGAAACCATCATCATTAAAGTAGATTTTGGTGTATGAAAGTTTGTTACCATTGCATTTGCAATACTAAAATCATAAGGTGGAAAAATAAATTTATTAGTCCATCCTTTGTAAGCATTCAATGTATGGTTTGAAGAAACCGTACTTTCTACAGCTCTCATTGCTGTTGTACCAACGGCACAAACACGTTTTTTCCTTTTTATTCCTTCATTAATTATTTGAACAGCCTCTTCATTCACTTCCATTTCTTCAGAATCCATTTTGTGCTTGCTAAGATCTTCCACCTCAACAGAACTAAATGTTCCCAAACCTACGTGAAGAGTTACTTCTGCCACATTAACACCTTTTATTTCAAGACGTTTCATTAAGTGTTTTGAAAAATGCAAACCTGCAGTTGGAGCGGCAACGGCACCTTCATTTTTAGCGAAAATTGTTTGATAACGTTCAGCATCTTCAGGTTCAACGTCTCTTTTTATATATTTTGGAAGTGGTGTTTCGCCTAATTCGGTTAATTTATTTCTAAATTCCTCATATGAACCATCAAAGAGAAAGCGAAGCGTTCTACCTCTAGAGGTTGTGTTATCTATAACTTCGGCAACCAATGTTTCATCGTCACCAAAATATAATTTATTTCCTATTCTTATTTTACGCGCTGGATCCACCAAAACATCCCAAAGACGGGTTTCTGGATTTAATTCACGCAACAAAAATACTTCAATCCGCGCGCCGGTTTTTTCCTTATTTCCAAAAAGACGGGCTGGGAAAACTTTAGTATTATTAGTAATTAATACATCATCCTCTTCAAAATAATCTATTAAATCCTTAAACATTTTATGCTCAATAGTTTTATCCTTACGGTTTAAAACCATTAAACGAGATTCGTCACGGTTTTCTGCCGGATATTCTGCCAAAAGTTCTTCTGGCAAGTTAAAATTGAAGCTGGAGAGTTTCATTCCCATAATTGTGCGTTTTTTTTGAGGTTGCAAAGATACACTTTCGCGATAGGCGTTGTCAAGTAAAACGGCATTTATTTAAATGATAGTCCTATTCTAGAGCGGTTACAAAGGTTAAAATTCTGCATTTATTTAATTATTGCAAAAAAGATAATGAATTTAAATTTTGAAATTAATCCCAATCTTTTCCAAATCTTCCCAAAAATCTGGATATGATTTTGAGACCACATTGTAATTATTAATTGATATTGGCACCAATAGAGCTAAAGGCGCAAACGCCATTGCCATCCTATGGTCTTGGTATGTATCTATTGTGATATTGCTTTTTATTGCACTGGTTGTTTCCAATGAAAGTGAATTATCCGTAATTGAAATATTTGCACCCAATTTTTCCAATTCGGTTTTGAGGGCCTGCAATCTATCGGTTTCCTTAATTTTTAGGGTGTGCAAACCTGTTAGGTGACATTCCATTTTTAAACCGAAACACGTCACTGCAATTGTTTGCGCAATATCCGGCGTATTGTTTAAATCAAACTCAATTTTATTTGGAAGTTTTTTTGATGTATTTGAAAGTGTTATCGAATTTTCGGTTGCATTGAAATTTGTTCCAACTCCCAATTCTTTATAGATTTCAACCAAAGCAGCATCGCCCTGTAAGCTTTCTTCAAAATAATTTGAAAGAGTTACGGAAAGATTTTTATTTAAAGCAACTATACTGTAAAAGTAGGATGCAGAACTCCAATCCGATTCAACTGCAATTTTTGTTTCTTCAGTTTTTAATTTAAAAAGAATTGAAATTATATTTTCTGAAAAACCTGCATCTACACCAACTTTTTGAAGCAATTGAAGTGTCATTTTAATATAGGGTAAAGATGTTATTTTACCTTTTAATTGAATTTCCAAGCCATTTGGTAATTTTGAACCGATTAGCATAAGTGCTGAAATGTATTGGCTACTTACATTTGCTTCAATTTCAACCTTACTTTTTGTGAAGTTTTTACCTGTAATTTTTAAAGGTGGAAATCCTTGTTTATTTACATATTCAATTTGAGCTCCTAATTGCAAAAGAGCATCTACCAATATTTTAATTGGGCGCTCCTGCATTCTTTCGCTGCCCGTTAAAACGACTTGAGCTCCTTCCAAGGATGCGTAATAAGCAGTTAAAAATCGCATTGCCGTACCGGCGTGATGAATATCTACATTGCCATTTTCAATTTTAAGGGCATTTTGCAATGTCTTTGTGTCATCACTATTAGAAATATTTTCAATTGAAATAGTTGGATGCAACGCCTGCAAGATTAACAGTCTGTTCGATTCACTTTTTGAACCTGTAACTTTTATGTGAGCCTTAGAAGTAGATTGCTGGTTTCGGGAAAGATTTGCCGTCATTTATTTTTAAATTCTTCTTGCTTCAACTTACCCCAAAATTTTCCATACGTCACCATAAAACCAACTATAAAACCACCTGCCACAAATGCTACTATTGTTATTGGCGTAAACCGACTAAAAAATTCTGTAGAAAAGCCTGTAAAACCCCATTGTAACAAAATTAGAATTATAAGATAACCGATGCTCAAAACAGCAACGGATTTCCAAAAACCTGGATAATTTAATATTTTTTTAAACATTATTTTAGCTTCTCGTTGTTGTGATGTCTGTCGTGGTCACGATTTGTTTTTAATTGCAATTTTTTATTAAATGCTTCCTGCAAATTTACGCCTGTTTGGTTTGCCAAACAAAGCACAACAAAAACAACGTCTGCTAACTCCTCACCCAAGTCTTTATTTTTATCACTTTCTTTTTCGCTCTGCTCTCCATATCTGCGTGCTATAATCCGCGCTACTTCGCCAACTTCTTCTGTAAGTTGTGCCATATTGGTAAGCTCATTAAAATATCGAACACCATGTTTTTTTATCCAGATATCTACTTCTTTTTGGGCGTTTTCTAAATTCATAATAAAAAAATATATGTGAAATTTATCCTTTCACCAAAACTACCTTTTCATTTTCTTTATCTACCACCATTTGATAGAATTTTTTAAGATTGCTATA
>JBBSOK010000003.1:0-59919 GCA_038259825.1 Flavobacteriales bacterium | reverse complement strand
GAATTTTTCATTCTTTTTCGTTTGCAGGTATAAAAAAACCGCCAAGTTAGGAAACTTGGCGGCTGAGTATAGTGTACAAGTTTCGGTTACGTCTTGGCGTTATTATTATTATTATAATTATTATTATTTGAATTAAAAAGGAACATAACTTGATAGTATTATTTGTTTGTTGCTAATTTAAATGAAATATCTTTTAAATTCCAATAAATTCCAATAAATTCCAAATAAAAAGTACATTATTTATAAAATTATAGATTTATCTTATCTTATTTCGTATTTAAATTTCATATAATATTTTTTCTGGATTTTATAAAAATCAAAATTTTCACTTGTTTAAACAGTTAAATTTTCTTTAGCTTCATTTTTCATTAAAAATTATTTCCACTAGAGTATTTTTCTCACTAATATTTTGAATTATTCAACATTATCATTTTGAAAATCTCTTAAATGTTTGGATTCGATGATTTTAAAAACAGCGTTTTCTTATATAAATAAAAATATCTTTAAAGGCAATTTAAATTTATCGATAACATTTCCATTATTATCAAAATACAAATAGTTTAGGATTCCATCCTCATTTAAACGAACTCTATATATAAACTGTTGCGGGTTTTCTAAATCTATTAATTCAGCTGATTTAATATTTGAATTATTGAAGTTTCTAAAACAGTATTCTTGAATATTTTCTGGTAAATCTCTTGCATCTACAAATAATGAATACGCTAAGAGCTCTCCAGTAACAGTATAGTAAGCATAATTTCCTAGCCTTCCTTTATTTTTGAAGGTTGCCATAAAGTAATCTACATCTTCTGCTAGCGCGTTGTTTTTGGTATGAATTTTCCAACCAGTTACAAAACCTTGATTAAATTCTCGTTGTTGTGACACCAAAACTGCGCTTGGGACTTGTCCTTCAGGAATTTCGGACCTTTCAATGTCGCTATACTGTCCAAAGAGACAATTAATTGCTAACAAAATGAACGATAAACTAGAGTAGAATGTTTTCATAATTTTTTTATTATAAAAATAAATCAAACTAGGTATAAATAAATTATAATTTAGATACTATTAACAATAATAGTACTACTTTCATATCTTCCAGAGATATTGTTTGACCATAAAACAAAAAACCTAAAAGATTTATTGCTGTGACTGAAGCAAAAGTGTTTTAGGTTTAAAGTTTATATTAATAATATAGCGCTATCTAAGCTTGGGAAAATCCTTGGGGTTTACTTCATTCATAATCTCATAAACCTTTTCAAAAATATCTTCGGCGGAAGGTTTACTGAAATAATCGCCATCAGTTCCACAAGCCGGTTTATGCGGCTTAGCTGCAAGTGTTTGTGGTTTGCTATCAAAATTTTGATACCCGTTATTTTCAAAATTAATTCTATAAATTTAATCTCGTGTAATAGTGTGATTACAACCTGATGGTTTATTTGGATCAATACCTCCATTACAATCACAGCCTCCGGCGGTAGCAAAGGAACAATGAGAACAATTTACACCTGCACATTCTTCACCAATTGGATCTTCTCCAGGACCAAATTGAAAGTTAATAACTTGTGATCCATCTGCTGCTTTTTCTAATTTGATTTGTTGTCTGAATAAAACACTATTACCTTCAGAATTTAAACCTCTTCCTTGCATAAAATAAGCACTGTATTTTTCTACGTAAGTAATTTCATAATCCGAAATATTGTTTAAGGATTTAACAATTTTATATTTAGAAAGTTGTTTAGTAATTATCGGTCGATATTCAGATAAGTCTTTGGTTGCTTCAACCCTCAATTCGGTAGATTTTAATACCGCATCCTCTTTTTTATCTGAGGTACATTGAAAAAATAAGACAGAACTAAATAAAATTAGGATAAATTTCGATACCCGTTTTATATTATTTTGCATAATTCAAAGTTTTATTGACTAATATATTCTTAACATACATTAAATGTCTGAATTATGCAAAATTAAAACATTCAATTTTAACTAGCACTATCTCAATTTCGGAAAATCATTAGGATTTACTTCATTCATAATACTATAAACTTTTTCAAAAATATCTTCGGCAGAAGGTTTGCTGAAATAATCACCATCAGTTCCATAAGCCGGTCTGTGAGGCTTTGCTGCAAGTGTTTGTGGTTTACTGTCTAAATACTTGTAACCATTTTGAACATCTAAAACTTGTTGCAAAATATACGCCGATGCACCACCTTCTACATCTTCATCAATTACTAAAACTCGGTTGGTTTTTTTAACGCTTTCAACCAAATCGTGATTTAAATCTAATGGTAACAATGATTGTACATCAATAACTTCAGCATTTATGCCAACTTGTTGTAATTCATTGGCTGCTTCTAAAACAATTCTTAAAGTACTTCCGTAGGAGATTAAAGTAATGTCATTTCCTTCACGAACAGTTTCAACAACACCAATTGGCGTGCGCAATTCGCCAAGATTGTTTGGCATTTTTTCTTTTAAACGATAGCCATTTAAGCATTCTATAACCAAAGCTGGTTCATCTGTTTCTAACAATGTATTGTAAAAGCCTGCTGCTTTTGTCATATTGCGTGGCACTAATATATACATTCCGCGTAACAGATTTATTAAGCCACCCATTTGAGAGCCACTATGCCAAACACCTTCCAGTCTATGTCCACGAGTTCTAACAATTAGAGGTGCCTTTTGAGTACCGTTTGTTCTGTATCTAACCGTTACTAAATCGTCACTCATTATTTGCAAGCAGTATAAAATATAATCTAGATATTGAATTTCAGCAATTGGACGTAACCCACGCATAGCCATACCAATACCTTGGCCCAAAATAGTAGCTTCACGAATACCTGCATCTGCCACGCGAAGTTTCCCGTATTTTTCTTGCATTCCTTCTAAACCTTGGTTTACATCTCCAATCTCTCCTGCATCTTCTCCAAATATTAAAACGTCCGGATTTCTTTCGAAAATGGCATCAAAATTATCGCGTAAAATTAGGCGGCCATCTACATCCTCAGCATTATCAGCATAGGAGGGAAGTACTTCTTTAATTGTTTTTGCATTGTCAGAAGCTTCACTATAAAGGTGAGCACTGTATTTTGGCTGATTTATTTCAAAATAATTATTAATCCATTCTTGCAATTGTTTCTTTTCTGAAGAATTTTCTCCAATAACAAAACGCAACGCTTTTCTAGTTGAGGCAATAATTGTTTTTCGAAGCGGCTCTGTATCCGTAGCCAAATCATTTTTAATTTTTTCTATAAAAGTTTTATTTGGGCTACTTTCGGCTAAATTTGAAAGTAAGGTAACTGCTTCTTGCTGTTCCTGTTTCTGTGGAACAAGAAAAGCATTCCAGGCAGCTTTTTTACCTTCACGAACTTCTTTTTTAATGGACTTTTCAATTTCAGATAGTTCTTCTTCAGTCGCCATATTATTGGCTAACATCCATTCGCGCATTTTAACATTACAATCATTTTCGCGTTCCCACGTTAGACGATCTTCATTTTTATAACGTTCGTGAGATCCACTAGTACTATGACCTTGTGGTTGTGTAAGCTGTTGTACATGTATTAAAACGGGTACGTGTTCTTCCCTGGCAATTTTTCCAGCACGTTGATAAACATCAATCAATTCTGGATAATCCCAACCGTTTACTCTTATAATTTCGAAACCCTTTTCAGATTCCGTACGTTGAAAACCTTTGAGGATTTCAGATATATTTTCCTTTGTAGTTTGATATTTTGCGTGTACCGAAATTCCATATTCATCATCCCAAACACTCATTACCATTGGTACTTGTAATACTCCGGCTGCATTTATGGTTTCCCAAAAAAGTCCTTCACTAGTACTTGCGTTACCAATTGTACCCCAAGCAACTTCATTTCCATTAATTGAAAAACCGGTCTTATTTTCGATGCCTTTTACGTTTCTAAAAATCTTTGAAGCTTGCGCCAAACCTAATAATCTTGGCATTTGTCCAGCTGTTGGTGATATATCTGGACTACTATTTTTTTGTTCCGTTAAGTTTTTCCAACTTCCATCCTCATTTAAACTATGTGTACTAAAGTGACCTCCCATTTGCCTACCTGCGCTCATTGGATCTGCTTCAATAGTTGTATGACCATATAATCCAGCAAAAAATTCTTGAATTGAAAGTTTGCCAATTGCCATCATAAATGTTTGATCGCGATAATAACCACTTCTCCAATCACCATTTTTAAATGCTTTTGCCCAAGCCAATTGCGGAATTTCTTTCCCGTCGCCAAAAATTCCAAATTTTGCTTTGCCGGATAAAACTTCCCGTCTACCTAAAAGACTGCATTCCCTGCTTGTTACTGCTAATTTATAATCGTTTAAAACTTCGGTTTTAAAATCTTCAAAAGAAAGTTCGCTATTTGTCTCTGGCTTTGTCTGCATTATTGTAAGATAGTTTAAGTGCAAAAATACTTAAAAGAGCCGTGTTTTACAATTCAAATTTGATTAGTGTTAATTTTAAATTTAAAGTGTTTCTAGTGTTTTTAATTATCAATTTTTTTAAAATGAATATTCTTTAAAAGAATAATATTATCCAGGAATGCCTTGAAATCAATTTTTTTTTGAAACAATGTAAATATTAAATAATTAGGTGATTTACATTTCTCAATTCATCATTTAAAATGAAACAAATTTAAGCCGCCCAAATATTTGGTTTTGCCTAATTTTACGCAAAATTTAAAATGCAGCGAATTATATATTTATTGGTTTATCCTTTTTTGTGGCTAACGTCTTTGTTGCCATTTCCAGTTCTATATTTTTTTTCAGACATACTTTATTTTTTTACTTATTACGTGGTAGGTTACAGGAAACGTGTTATAAAAGATAATTTGAAGTTGGTTTTCCCTGGAAAAACAACGGAGGAAATCAATTTAATTGCCAAGAAATTTGTTCATCATTTGTGCGATACGATTTATGAAACCATCAAAACAATGAGTATTTCTGAAGAAGAAATAAAGGAAAGAATGAAATTTAAGAACGTTGAGATTTTGAATTCATATTTTGAAAATAATAGAAGTATCTTATTAACTGCAGGGCATTACGGAAACTGGGAATGGGCAGGAATTTTGAATACACTTATGCCTCACGATGGTTTAGCCGTTTATAAGCCACTCGATAACAAAAATTTTGATACCTTGGTAAGAAGAATTAGGGGCAAATTTGGTGGCGAAATTGTTTCGAACAGAAAAATTGCAACGCATCTTTACCGAAAAATGAAAAAAGGCGAGCCAAGCCTTACAGTTATACTTACAGATCAAACTCCAAAACTTAATGCCTTTAAATATCGCGATACATTTATGGGTATTGATGTACCAATGTTTACCGGCGCGGAAGAATTAGCAAAAAAAATAGACTTTGCTGTATTGTTCTTAAAACTTGAAAAAGTTAAACGCGGATACTATGAAGCGACTTTGGTACCAATCGCAGATAATCCTTCTGAATACGATGATTTCAAAATTACTCGAATGTTTTTTGATATGTTAGAAAATGAAATAATGTATAAGCCTGAATTTTATTTATGGTCACATAAACGTTGGAAACATCGGGCTTAGACATCCCAGCTCGCACAAAAAATTATTTTTTCAAATTATTTTAGTTCATTGCTTTATTTTGTAATACTCTCAATTTCAGAAATAAACCTATCAGCTAATTCATCTGCTTCATTTTGAGATTTAGCCTCAGTATAAATTCTAATAATTGGCTCGGTATTGCTTTTTCTTAAATGTACCCAATTGTTTTCAAAATCTATTTTTACGCCGTCTATATAGCTAACTTCTTGGTTTGCGTAGTTAGTTCCCATTCTTTTTAAAATTAAATCGACATCTAAGTTTGGTGTTAATTCAATTTTTTTCTTTGCCATAAAATAAGAAGTATAACGCTTTCTTAAATCGCTAACGGAACATTTTTCTTGGGCTAAAAAACTTAGAAATAAGGCGATGCCAACTAAACTGTCTCTACCGTAATGCAAATCGGGATAAATGATACCACCATTTCCTTCTCCTCCAATAACAGCTTTTTCAGCTTTCATTTTTTCAACGACATTAACTTCACCAACGGCACTTGCAAAATATTTTCCGCCATGTTTTTCAGTAACATCGCGCAATGCTCTAGATGAAGAAAGATTACTTACCGTATTTCCAGGATTGTTTTTCAAAATATAATCTGCTACAGCAACCAGAGTATACTCTTCGCCAAACATTTCGCCGTTTTCATCAACAAACGCAAGCCTGTCAACGTCTGGATCTACAACGAGTCCAAAGTCAGCATTTTCTTTTTTCACCAATTCCATTAAATCGCCCAAATGCTCTTTTAAAGGTTCGGGATTGTGTGGAAATTCTCCATTAGGAGTACAATATAATTTTATTGGTATTACACCTAAAGCTTGCAGAAGTAGTGGAACAGCAATACCTCCCGTACTATTAACAGCATCTACAACCACCTTAAGATTGGCGCTTTTAATTAAATCTGCCTTTACAAGTGGCAAATCTAAAATCTCGTCAATATGGATATCAATATAGGCTTCATTTTTAGTTATTTCTCCAAGTTTATCAACTTCTGCAAAACTAATATCACCTTTTTCTGCAATATTTAGAATATCCTGTCCAGCATCCGAATTTAAAAATTCACCTTTATTATTTAATAGTTTTAAAGCATTCCATTGTTTTGGATTGTGGCTTGCGGTAAGAATAATCCCGCCGTCTGCGTGTTCCAAAGTTACTGCCATTTCAACAGTTGGTGTTGTACTTAACCCTAAATCTATTACTGTAATGCCCATTCCAATTAAGGTGTTCATGACCAGATTCTGCATCATTTCTCCACTAATTCTTGCATCTCGCCCAACAACTACTTTATAGTTTTCTTTGCTGCGTTGTTGCTGTATCCATTTACCGTAAGCCGATGCGTATTTTACAGCATCTATTGGTGTAAGATTATCTCCAATTTTACCACCAATGGTTCCGCGAATACCTGATATAGATTTAATTAAGGTCATTTTTGTAAATATTTTATCTATTTAATTTCAAAAAATGAAATAGTATTATTTTGTTTAAAGTGTGCAAAGATAAGGTTTTAAGATAATTGAATTGTAAACATAACATTGTCATTTGTAATTATTAATATGGCTTGAGTTACATTTTCTAGTTACATTTAGAATTATCTCTATTTTTAATTTGAAATAACTATAAAGGGCATAATATTCTTATATTTAAAAAATGAATTATCTAGCACATATTTATCTTTCTGGAACGGATGAGGAAGTAATAATTGGTAATTTTATTGCAGATGGAATTAAAGGAAAACGATATAAAAACTACCCTCCAAATATTCAAAAAGGTATTCTTCTACATCGTTATATAGATACTTATACAGATTCTCACAAAATTGTAAAACAAAGCACGGCTAGGCTCCATAAAAATTATAGCCATTACAGCGGCGTGATCGTGGATATTCTTTACGATCATTTTTTAGCCAAAAACTGGTCAAAATATAGTAAGCAACCATTAGATGAATATGTTGGTAATTTTTACCATTTGCTAAAAACCAATTTTGAAATTTTACCAGCTAGAATACAAAGAATGATGCCTTACATGATATCAGATAATTGGCTGTTAAGTTATAAAACAATCAGCGGAATAAGCACTATTCTAACCCAGATGAATGCCAGAACAAAAGGCGTTGCAAAAATGAATTTTGCAGTGAGGGAACTCGAGGAATTTTATGCTGATTTCGAAATAGAATTTACCGATTTTTTCAAAGAATTAATTGACCATTGCAGGCAAAAACGAATAGAATTAGATTCCCAGATTTTTGAACAAATTAAATAGTTTCAATTTAGTGTTTTCTAATTTTCGTATACAACAAGTATACAACAAGCTAAAACCTTAACCCGATGAAAGTATTCAAATTCCTATTTATTGCCTTTTTACTTTTCTCATGTAAAAATGAACCTGAGGCAATTGTAGAAAAACCCGGCGCAGAAGTTTCGGTTATTCCAAAAGTCAGCGTTTATGCAGATAATGCAATGGTAGTTTCCGCTAGGGAAGAAGCTTCAAAAATTGGAAAGGATATTCTCCAAAAAGGCGGAAATGCCTTTGATGCTATGATTGGTGTAGAAATGGCACTTGCTGTAACGTTCCCCTTTGCAGGAAATCTTGGAGGTGGCGGATTTATGGTTTACAGAACTCAATACGGCGAAATTGGTGCCTTGGATTATCGAGAAAAAGCGCCAATGGCTGCAACAGCAAATATGTATCTAGACGAAAATGGAAACTTCGACGCTACAAAAAGCCAAGAAGGTGGATTGGCTGTGGGAGTTCCTGGAACAATTGCAGGAATATTTGCTGTTCATGAAAAATTGGGTTCTTTGCCAATGGAAGAAATTTTAAGACCAGTAATTGCTTTGGCAACCAAAGGCTACGTCGTAACTGAAAGTCAGGCCAATCGTTTCGCCGAAATGAAAGAAACCTTCACAAGAGTTAATGGCGAAGAATCATTATTTACCGAAACCTATAAAGCTGGAGATACGCTAAAAAATAAAGCTTTATCAAATACACTTTCAAAAATAGCACAAAATGGTAGGTCCGAATTTTACAGCGGAACTACAGCAAAAACGTTGATAAAATTTTTAAAATCGAAAAATTCAAGTATAAGTTTAAAAGATTTGGAAGCGTATGAAGCACAATGGCGAGATCCCATCACTTTTAAGTACAAGGATTTAAAAGTGATTTCAATGTCGCCGCCATCAAGCGGCGGAATTTGTTTGGCGCAGATTTTAAAAATGATTGAACCTTTCGATATCAAACAATTTGGGCATAATAGCGAAAAAGCAATCCAAGTAATTACTGAAGCTGAAAGACGCGCTTACGCCGATAGAAGTAAATTTTTAGGCGATCCAGATTTCGTGGATATTCCTGTTAATACATTAATCAGTACTAACTATTTGAAAAATAGAATGGATACTTTCAGTTTTGAAAGAGCTACACCTTCTTCAGATATCAAGCCAGGAAATATTACTGGCTATGAAAGTATGGAAACAACGCATTATAGTATCGTAGACCAATTTGGTAACGCACTTGCAGCAACAACAACATTAAATGGCGCATATGGTTCAAAATTATATTGTAGCGAATTAGGTTTTTTCCTAAACAACGAAATGGACGATTTCAGCTCAAAACCAGGCGAACCAAATATGTTTGGATTGGTAGGCGGAAAAGCAAATGCAATTGCGCCACAAAAAAGAATGTTGAGCAGTATGACGCCAACCATTATTGAAAAAGACAATAAATTTTGGATGAGCGTTGGCACGCCGGGTGGTTCAACAATAATCACTTCTGTTTTGCAAACTATTTTGAATGTTTATGAATATGATATGACAATGCAACAAGCTGTTGATGCACCACGATTTCATCATCAATGGTTGCCGGATGTCATAATGTTTGAGCCAAATCTTTTCAATGAAAATACTTTAAATTCATTGGATCAAAAAGGTTATAAAATTGATGTGAAAAACATGACTATAATCGGTAAAGTTGATGGAATTTTAAAATTACCGGACGGCAGGTTGGAAGGCGGAGCAGATAGGCGAGGTGATGATACCGCAGTGGGATTTTAAAATCGATTTCATTTTTTATAAAATTATTAGTTCATTTTTTTTACTGTTTTATTTCTAAATTTTACAGCTTTTTCTTTTAACTATATTTTAGCCTTTTAAACCCCTAAATTAGTCATTGTGAATTCCTTGTTTGCTTTGTAAAATGTACCTTTGCAAACTATGCTTAAAAATGATGATTATATTGAAGTCTTGGGTGCAAGAGTTCATAATTTAAAGGATATAGATGTTAGGATTCCGAGAGAAAAATTGGTTGTAATAACCGGTCTTTCGGGTAGTGGAAAATCTTCTTTAGCTTTTGACACTATTTATGCTGAAGGACAACGCAGATATATTGAAACTTTTTCAGCCTACGCAAGGCAATTTTTGGGATCTCTAGAAAGACCAGACGTAGATAAAATTGAAGGTCTATCTCCCGTTATCGCAATCGAACAAAAAACTACTAGCAAAAGTCCGCGCTCTACAGTTGGAACAATTACTGAAATTTACGATTTTCTTCGTCTACTATATGCGCGTGCAAGCGATGCATATAGTTATAACACTGGCGATAAAATGGTGAGTTATACCGATGAGCAAATAAAACAGTTAATTGAAGAGGATTTTAGCGGAAAGAAAATAAGCATTTTAGCTCCTGTAATTCGTTCCCGAAAAGGTCACTATCGCGAGTTATTTGAAACTATTGCTAAACAAGGCTTTGTAAAAGTTAGGGTTGATGGCGAAGTGCTGGATATTGTAAAGGGAATGAAGGTGGACCGTTACAAAATGCACGACATTGAAATTGTAATAGATAGACTTCAAATACCAATTTTTGATGAAAATAAATCTTCAGAAAAAACAGACGAAAAAGCGAGTAAACGTTTAGACGAAAGTATTGTTACCGCAATGTATCACGGCGAAGATGTGTTAATGGTTTTAGATAATGAAACTGAAAAAGCTAGATATTTCAGCCGTTCTTTAATGTGCCCATCTTCAGGCATTTCATATCCTAATCCGGAGCCTAATAATTTTTCATTCAATTCCCCAAAAGGAATGTGCCCACATTGCAAAGGTTTGGGAAAATTGTATGAAGTTAATTTGGATAAACTTGTTCCCAACAAAAAAATATCAATTCGTCAAGGTGCATTAGCGCCGCATGGACCACATAAAAACAATTGGGTTTTCAAACAGTTGCAGTTAATTGCGGAGCGATTTAATTTTAAATTAACCGATTCTTTTGACACAATTCCGAAGGAAGCAAAGCAGCTTATCTTTTTCGGAGGAAATGACAAATTTGATGTTACTTCAAAAGATTTAGGGATTACCAGAAACTATAAAATAGAATTTGAAGGTGTTTCAACCTTTATTCAAAATACATACGACAATAATGAATCTGCCTCGTTACAGCGTTGGGCTAAGGAATATATGGATAAGGTTTCCTGCCCAGAATGTGATGGAGCACGTTTACGTAAGGAGTCGCTTTATTTTAAAGTAAATAGTAAAAATATAGCAGAGCTTGCGCAAATGGATATTATCGAGCTTGCCGCTTGGTTTCAAAATATTGAAAAAGATTTATCTGAAAATCAAAATGCTATCGCTGGCGAAATCTTAAAAGAAGTACGGACAAGACTTCAATTTCTAGTGGATGTTGGGTTGAATTATTTGGCATTGGATAGAAGTTCAAAATCCCTTTCCGGAGGTGAGGCCCAACGTATTAGACTTGCAACGCAAATTGGTTCTCAACTTGTCGGCGTTCTATATATTTTAGATGAGCCCAGTATTGGTCTTCATCAACGTGATAATGAAAAATTAATACAATCGCTTGTTCAGCTTCGGGATATTGGCAATTCCGTAATTGTTGTTGAACACGATAAAGAAATGATTGAAGCTGCAGATTACGTTATAGATATTGGCCCAGCAGCAGGAAGATTTGGCGGCGAAATTGTAAGTGAAGGCACGCCTAAAGAAATATTAAAACACAATACCCTAACCGCAAGCTACTTAAACGGTAAAAAGAAAATTGAAATACCAACAAGTAGGAGAGAGGGTAACGGAAAAACGTTAACCTTGACAGGCGCAACGGGAAATAATCTTAAAAATGTTTCGGTAGATTTTCCTTTGGGTAAAATGATTGGCATAACAGGAGTTTCAGGAAGTGGAAAATCTACTTTAATTAATGAAACGCTTTATCCTATTATGAATGCCCACTTTTTTAATGGTGTAAAAAAACCAATGCCGTTTAAAAAGATAAAAGGTTTAGACCATTTGGACAAGGTTATAGATATTAACCAATCGCCAATTGGCCGCACGCCTCGTTCAAACCCTGCAACGTATACTGGTCTTTTTTCTGAAATTAGAAATCTGTTCGCAAAAGTTCCAGAAGCTTTAATTAGAGGTTATAAACCGGGAAGATTCAGCTTTAATGTTTCTGGAGGACGTTGTGAAACGTGTAAAGGTGCAGGTTTACGAGTTATTGAAATGAATTTCCTTCCAGATGTTTACGTAGAATGTGAAACCTGTCAGGGAAAAAGATTTAATCGTGAAACATTAGAAATTAGATATAAAGGAAAATCTATTTACGATGTTTTATCAATGACAATTAATGAAGCTGTTGAGTTTTTTGAATTAATCCCAAAAATTCATCGCAAAGTAAAAACAATAAAAGATGTTGGGCTAGGTTATATTACCTTAGGACAACAATCTACCACACTTTCTGGTGGCGAAGCACAGCGAATTAAGTTGGCAACCGAGCTTTCAAAAAGAGATACTGGCAATACTTTCTATATTTTAGATGAACCAACAACAGGTCTTCATTTTGAAGATATAAGAGTGTTGATGATCGTTTTGAACAAATTAGTAGCCAAAGGAAACACAGTTCTAATTATCGAACACAACCTAGATGTAATAAAAACCGTAGATTATATTATAGACATTGGGCCAGAAGGCGGTAAAAAAGGCGGTAAGGTTTTAGCAACAGGAACACCAGAAGAAGTTGCCAACAATAAAAAGAGCCTAACCGCGCGTTTCCTCAAAAAAGAGTTACTTTTGGGCGCGAAGTAAAAAAAGTTACAGTAGCTATTTTAAACAAAAAATTTGAAATAAGCCAGTCCGCAGTGTCGGAAAACTAAAAACTATTTATGAGATTAGAACAAAATCCAAAAAACTGGAACCAAGTAAAAACAAACGATTCTTGGGCCATTTTTAAAATAATGGGCGAATTTGTTAATGGTTATGAAAAAATGAGTCGAATTGGTCCTTGTGTATCAATTTTTGGATCAGCTAGGACTAAACCAGACCAACCATATTACAAATTAGCCGAAAGTATTGCAAAAAAAATTACGGAAAACGGTTATGGAGTTATTACTGGCGGTGGTCCAGGAATTATGGAAGCTGGTAATAAAGGAGCACATTTGGCGGGGGGAACATCAGTTGGCTTAAATATTACTTTGCCTTTTGAGCAACACGACAATCCTTATATTGACAGTGATAAAAGTATTGACTTCGATTACTTTTTTGTTAGAAAAGTAATGTTTGTAAAATACAGCCAAGGCTTTGTTGTTATGCCTGGTGGTTTTGGAACGCTAGATGAGTTTTTTGAAGCTTTAACCCTAATCCAAACGCACAAAATTGATAAATTTCCTATAATTTTGGTTGGAACAGAATTTTGGGGCGGTCTTTTAGCTTGGATAAAATCAACTTTACTAGAAGCCAACAATAATGTTAATGCCGAAGATTTGGAACTTGTCCATCTTGTAGATTCAGAAGATGAAGTACTGCAAATACTGAATGATTTTTATGGCGAATATAATTTGAGTCCAAATTTCTAAACGATCATTTGAAAATTAAAATCCCAATATTTTTACTTCTGGTTTTTACTTGGCTAAACAGCCAAGCGCAGCACGATATTTCTATAAATGCAACGCTCGTGACTGAAAGTAAAAGTCTTTCTGTTGAAGAAACGGTTGTATATAAAAATACTTCCGAAGAAGTTTTAACTGAAATTTACTTTTTTGATTGGGCAAATAGTTTTTCGAATAAAAAAACTCCATTGGGTATTCGTTTCAGTGAAAATTTCGATAGTTCTTTTCATTTTGAAAAGGACGAAGATAGAGGAAGTACAGATATTCTTTCCGTTTCCGATTCAAGTTCAAAAAAGTTAAAGTGGGAGCGAGGAGAAGAGTTAGATATCTTTAAAGTTATTTTGGATAAACCACTTCTTCCAAATGAAAGTTTTACACTCAACTTTACCTTCGATGTAAAAATTCCTAATGATAAATTTACCCGTTTTGGAGTAGACGCGAACAACGATTACAAATTGCGGTATTGGTATCTTTCTCCGGCAGCTTATGATGGAAAGTGGCAGGTTTATAGCAATAAAAATGTTGAAGATATTTATTTGTTGCCTTCTAATTTCAATATTCAATTTAATGTTCCAAAAGAATATGTAGTTACTTCAGATCTAGATATAGTTTCAGATGAAATTCAAGCCACAAAACGAATTGTAAAACTTTCGGGTGAAAAAAGGATGCAATCGGATTTCTTTCTTCAGCAAAAAGAAGATTTCGAAACTATTGATACCGATAAATTTTCAATTATTACAAACATTCACGACAAAAAAGTACAAGCTCCAATGCGAGCACTTTTAATTGATCGGGTTGTTCATTTTTTGGAAGAAAAATTAGGTCCGTATCCATATAAAACAATGATGGTTACCGATGAGGATTACCGTAAAAATCCAGTTTATGGCCTTAATTTATTACCAGATTTTATAAGTCCTTTTCCCGCTGGTTTTGAATATGATATGGCACTTCTAAAAGCTATAACGCAAAATTATATTGATAATACAATCCCGCTCCAACCAAGAGAAGACTATTGGTTGCAAGGATCATTTCAAATTTATTTGATGATGAAATATGTGGATGTCAATTATCCTAAAATGAAGATAATTGGAAGCCTTAGTAATTGGTGGATTATAAAATGGGCGCACGCAGCAGATTTGGAATTTAATGATCAATATCCAATTTTGTATTTGAATATGTCCCGTAACAATATTCAGCAAAGCCTTGTTACGCCAAAAGACTCATTATTAAAATATAATAAAAATATAGCAAGTGCATATTACGGTGGTAGTGGTTTAAACTTTTTAGGTGATTATTTGGGTGAAAATACACTTGAAAAAAGCATCAAACAGTTTTATACTAAGAGCTTGTTAAAACCTACAAAATCAACTGAATTTGAATCTATTTTAGAACAAAATACTACGCTGCCCGTAAATTGGTTTTTTGATGATTATGTTACTAAAAGAACACCGATTGATTTTAAAATTTCAAAAGTAAAAAAGAGTGGAGATTCGCTTGAAGTAACGATTAAAAACTTGCGAAAAAACAAACTTCCAGTTTCAATTTATGGTAAGAATAAAGATGAAATTTTGTTTAAAAAGTGGTCTTTGCCAATTGATAGCGTAACTACAATGATTGTTCCGGCAAAAGATGTTCGGAAATTAGTCTTAAATGATGAAGGAAAAATTACCGAATACAATCGCCGAAACAATACAAAAACTGTAAAAGGTTTATTGAATAGACCATTACAATTTCGCCTTTTTCAAGATGTTGAAGATCCAGATTATAATCAGTTGTTTTTTATGCCCGTTTTTGAATATAATTTGTATGACGGAATTTCAATTGGCACAAAATTGTATAATAAGACTGTTCTGCCTAAAGGCATTCACTACAAGTTTGAGCCACAATATGGTTTGAGAAGTAATACTTTAATTGGTGGTGGTTCAATTTCGTACACTCAAAATATTGATAGTGAGCGGTTATATGCTATGCGTTATGGCGTTTCGGGTACGTATTCCTCTTACGATGAGAACTTATTTTTCCGAAGATTCAGTCCATATCTTACTTTTGCGTTTAGGAATAAGGATTTAAGGGACAATGAGAAGCAATTTATAAATCTTCGGAATATTTATGTACAGCGAGATGAAAATCCAGAAGATGCTAGACAAGAGCCAAACTATAATGTGTTTAATGCCCAATATGTTTACAGCAATCCAAATTTAATAAACTATTTCAGGGGTGTAGTCGATTATCAAATTTCGCAAAAATTTAGTAAAATATCAGCAACTTTTGAATATAGAAAGTTATTTATAAACAACCGTCAACTCAACTTGCGGGCTTTTGCAGGTGCTTTTATTTTCAATGATACTAGAGAAAATGAAGATTATTTCAGCTTTGCATTAGATAGGCCAAGTGATTATCTTTTTGATTATGGTTATTACGGTAGAAGTGAAGAAACAGGACTTTTTAGCCAACAATTGATAATTGCCGAAGGAGGTTTCAAAAGTCAGCTGCAACCAGCATTTGCAAATAGTTGGATTGCTACAATAAATGGAAGCACAAATATTTGGCGATGGATTTATGCATATGCTGATGCCGGTGTGGTACATAACACAGGTCGTGGTACAAATGCTGTTTTTGATACTGGGGTTAGATTAAGTTTGGTAGCCGATTATTTTGAATTATATTTTCCGATGTACTCCAGTCTAGGTTGGGAGCCTGGTTTACCAAATTATGATCAAAAAATTAGGTTTATCGTTACATTAAGTCCAAAAACGCTACTAAGTTTATTTACAAGAAGATGGTATTAATTTATCTTTTAAATTGAAAAAATAAAAAAATGCTTCAAAATATAAATATTGCTACTATCGTAATAATCGCAATTAATGTGATTGTTTCAATTAAGGGTTTTAATGACTTTAATTTTTTTGAAAAGTACAAATTCAACATTGCAGGAATAAGACGCGGTGAGCAGATTAGGATGTTTTCTTCAGGATTTTTACACGCAGATTTTCAGCATTTGTTGTTTAATATGGTTACGTTATTCTTTTTCGCTAATCAAGTTATCGTGAATGTTGGCGTTTTCAAGTTTGTACTTATTTATATCGGGAGTTTGTTAGCTGGAAATTTATTGTCTTTCTATTTTCATAAAGATGAATACCATTATAGCGCAGTTGGAGCAAGTGGCGCCGTTATGGGTATTTTGTATGCAGCAATTATGCTAAATCCAGATATGATGGTTGGGTTCTTCTTTATTCCAATACCAATTCCTGGCTACATCTTTGGACTCATGTTTTTACTTTATTCTATTTATGGAATGAAAAAGCGCTTAGGAAATATTGGCCACGATGCCCATTTTGGCGGAGCTTTAGCCGGTTATGTTCTCACAATTGCATTTGCACCGTACATATTATCTACACAATTATGGCTGGTTGGTGTTTTGGCAATACCAATTGTAATCTTGTTTGTTATGCACAAATTGGGAAAAATATAATTCCGTATATTATTTTGACAAGAGAAAATTAACGCAACTTTAAAAAAAGTGCGGCATATAATTTGTTTCTTTAGTTTCTAAAATTCAAAACAGAATAAAAATGAAAACCTTTAAAACCTTTTTAATTTTAGCAATAATTAGCGCTAGTAGTATGGCGCAAACAAATAATCAAAACTATACACAGTCAACTGTTGATGTTGTTGGCGAAGGAATAGTAAATGTCGTGCCAGATGAAGTTACCGCAACTATCCGCGTGGAAAATTCTGGTAAAGATGCAACAATAATCAAACAGCAAAATGACAGAACTATAAATGATGTTCTTAAATTTTTGAAAAAACAAGGTATAGCTGACAAAGATGTGCAGACACAATATATTAGGTTAGATAAAAACTACGATTATAATACGAAAGAATACAGCTATTTTGCCAACCAATCCATTAATGTTAAGATTCGAAATCTTGAAAAATATGAGGAAACTATGAATGGTTTACTTTCAAGCGGAATAAACCGTATTGATAACGTAAGCTTTTCATCATCTAAAAAAGAGGAATTAGAATCCCAAGCTCGAAAAAAAGCAGTTGAAAACGCGTTGATGAAGGCTAATGAATATGCTTCGGTTTTAAACCAAAAAGTTGGAAAAGCAGTTTCTATCAGTGAGTTTAGCAATTCAAATTATCCGCAACCAGTTTATAAAACATCTATGATGCGTATGGAATCCGACGGTGGTGTACAGCAGACAATTTCAGCAGGCGAAATGGAAATTTCAACAACCGTAAATATTCGTTTTATTTTAGAATAATTTTTAAATAAAAACAAAAAAAGCCCTAAAATTCAAGTTGAATTTTAGGGCTTTTTAAATCATGCAATTTCAATTTTAGATAGATTCGCCAAGCAATTCTTCCATTTTGGCACCCAAAGCTGGACCTCTTAAATTCTTTTCTATAATCATACCATTTTCATCCAAAAGTAAAGTCTGTGGGATAGAACGAACACTGTATTGTTGTGCAATTGGATCTTCCCAACCACTAAGGTTACTTACGTGAAACCAATCCATTTTATCATCCGCAATTGCTTTAATCCAAGCATCTTTCATTTCTGCTTTGTCAAGAGAAACAGAAATAATATTTAAGCCTTTTTCGTGATATTTATTATAAACTGCAACAACATTAGGATTTTCTGCTCTGCAAGGTTTGCACCAAGATGCCCAAAAATCGATTATTGTGTACTTTCCCATTGCATCATTTAATGCTAATGTGTTTCCTTCTGGAGTTGGAGCGCTAAATGCTGGAGCTTTACCACCAATTTCTGCAGCTGTCATAGCTTCAAGATTTTTATTCAACTCTTTTACAAGTTCTGTATCTTTAATTCTAGGGTCAAGACCATTTATAATTTCCTTCGCCTCATCTACTGTCAATTCTTGACGTTGTAACATTTCAGAAACTAGCATTGGAATAAAAATCGAGTTATTGTGCTCTTTTATAAATTCTTTTTTATATTCAGTTTCCTCAGAGATAATTTTATCGTTTATAGCTTTAAATGGCTCCATATCTACAGAATCGTTAGCTTGTTTTGCTAATCTAAAGTCATCCATATTCTTCTGTTTAGATGTGTTAAAAACAAACATCTTTTTAGAAAAGGCAGTGTAATCATCATTTTCTTGGCTACCTTCAACTTTAGAAGCGTAAAGACTATCCTTGTAAATAGTTACGTTAAGGTCATTATTTTCTGGAAAGAAAATTATAGTTCCATTTGTATTATTTGGTCTTAAAAAGTATAATTCGGCTAATGTCGGTTTTGGATATTTTGCCGAAAATTTACCTTCCTTCACATAAATTGTATCAATTACATTAGGTTGGTTTTCTTTAAAATTATAAACCATTATTTGTGTGCTGTCTGCAAAACCTGAAGCTGTTCCGCTTAAAGTATAATTTTTATCATCTTTACAAGAAAATATTGAGATTGCTATTAATAGTAATAAAATGCGTTTCATTTTTTTATCATTTAGTTATTGATATGCGCTACTTCTCTGTAGCCCATAATTTTCGGCAAAAGTAATGGTAATTTTGTTATCTTTCCTAGCGCAATAATCAATATTTTGTTAATTGCAAGGTTTGTAAATAAATCGCGACAATATTTGTGTATATTTATTACTTACAACTACGTTAGATGAAGATAGCAACAGGAGATTTTCCTTTAGAAATACAGATAAGCTTTTGCCAACTTTTTGACAAATACCGGGAGCAGTTAAATTCTGATAATTCACTTTCCCGTGCGCGCGCCGAAGAGGTTTTAAAATTGGAAAAAGAATATCCAATTCTTACAAACGGACTTACAACAAAAAAGGAAGTTGAAAAAAACCAGCATATTATTGATATGGTTTTGGATGATATTTTCACGCCAGTTCTTCAAGAAAATGAAATTAAATTTGCAACAATCCCATACTTAAACATAGATTTAAAAAGCACACAGAGATATAAAAACATTCTCAATACTGCAGGACCTGACTATGAACCTGTACTCATCAACTTTGAAGAGGACCAAAAATATATTTTAGGCTGTAGTATTATAATGAATGTGCATTACGGGTTTGATGTAGATTTTAGAAGACCGCTATTTTACAATATACCAGGCAAGAATGGAGTAATTAAAAATTATCGAGTAACGTATAATGCTGAATTCTTTAAAGTTCAAAAAACCGAAAAAGCAATTGAAATTACGCAGGACGATGTAAATCTGCTACTAGAAAGTTTTGACGACATTGCTCTTTGGAAGGAAAAATTCCCACCAAATAGTTGGATATTAAATGGTTTTGGCATTGCCAATCTGGTAGATGTTACAATGGATGTTTCAATTTCAGATTTCAAAACAAATTTGTTGCGTCGTGAAATTCACGGAGGTACAATGAATCAAGATTTTGCCCGTATTTTTAGAACTATATTCAATCTTCCAAAGTTAATGATTGGTTTTACTGATTATAATGAGGAAAAAGAAGCATTTCAAAGAAATCTATACAAGGATGTTGATAGTTTTATTTTAAACGGAAAAAACTCTCAACTTTGTAAAGATGCACTTTGTAGCACTTCTTATTACACTATTTTTAAGCTTAACGAGATTTATAATATAACTGATGCTGAAAGATATAATAAGTTGTATCCTGAAAATCTACTGTATAAAAAACTATTAGATCAAGGTTTTAAAAGCGCTATTTTTGCTGCTATTGTTGAAGAGGATAAGCTTTTGGGAGTTTTAGAATTAGTTTCGCCAAATGCTAATGATCTTAACACTATAAATGCTAACAAGCTAAAAGATGTTATGCCATTTTTAATTGACAGTGTTGTTCGGGCAAAAGAACGTGCTGAGAATGATATGGAATTGGTCATACAGGAAGAATGTACCTCAATACATCCAAGTGTTCATTGGAAGTTTAAAAAAGAAGCACAGCGATATTTAAATGATATTGCAGACGGTAATCCGACATTCTATCGTGAAATTGTCTTTAAAGATGTTTACCCACTTTACGGTCAAATAGATATTAAAGGATCTTCTGAAGCTAGAAATTCAGCCACGCAATTAGATCTTAAATTACAATTGCAGCACATACAGAAGATTATTAATAAGATAAGCTTGGTTGAACCATTGCCAATCTTTGAATCCCTTGAGTTTAGGATAACTAATTATTTAGCCGAAATTGAAGAAAAGCTTCAGGTTGATAGTGAACGAAATGTTTTTTCATTTTTAAATTCTGAAATAATTCCACTTTTTACGCACTTAAGTAAAAAGAACGAAGCCCTTAATGCGTTAGTTTTAGAATACTACGAACTAATAGATAGTGAAACTGGATTTGTTTATAAACATCGTAAAGATTATGATGATAGCGTAATGCTCATAAATAAACGTTTGGCAAGCATAATAGATAAGCAGCAGCACGAAGCGCAACTAATGTATCCACATTATTTTGAACGTTTTAAAACTGATGGTGTTGAGCATAATATGTACATTGGAGAATCTATAACACGTGCAAAGTCCTTCAATAAAATATATCTTAATAATTTGAAGTTGTGGCAATTACAAGTTATGTGTGAGATGGAAAATAACTTTTATAAATTTAAGGAAAATTTGCCGGTAGCTTTAGATGTAGCAAGTATGATTTTGGCTTTTAATGGAAGTCTTTCATTACGTTTTAGAATGGATGAGAAGCGTTTTGATGTTGACGGAACATATAATGCACGCTATGAAGTTATTAAAAAGAGAGTAGATAAAGCAAATATAAAAAATACAGAAGAGCGTGTAACCCAAGCCGGAAAAATAGCAATAATCTACTCACAGGCTGAAGATGAGGCTGAATATCTAAAATACATATCATTCCTTCAATACAAAAAAATGTTGGATACGGATGTAGAAATGTTAGAATTGGAAGAGCTACAGGGCGTTACAGGTCTAAAAGCAATTCGCGTAAGCGTTTTATATTCAAAGAATAAAGATAATTCAAAAGAATATTACACTTACGACGATTTGATTTCTCAGATTACTTCTTAATAATTTTGAAAATTATCCAGGTTGTTCAATCATATTAGATACTTCTTGTACTGAAAGATCTGCCATTCCAAATGAAACTCCAAAGGCTATAATTGAAATTACAGTACCAATTACAAATATGGTGTAAGTAAGTCTTAAAATCCTATATTTTCTATCAAGAACTTTTCCAAGAAAGTACAAATCTTTGGTCATTGAAGAATAAATATACTCTCTATCCTTGAGCAATTCGGTAATTGCCCATTGATATTCAGAAAGTTCCATCTTATGAAAATTCCCAAAAAAGGTTAAGTTAACTTTTTTATTTTCAACATCTTCCTTTGTAAATTCTCCTCTAGTAATATTTGGTCTTGTTGCAATTACGGCTAGAATCATAGTCGTTGCACTAGAAAGAACGAATATAGTTGTAGGCCAAATTAAATATGGATTTGTATCAAATTTTGAAAATAAATTAGCTAGCGTAACAGATATAATAATTGCATTTACCGAAAGCAAAATATTCGCTTTTGTATCAGCTATATCACTAAGTTTTATGTGGTTTTTTAAGGCTGTTCTATAAAATGTTTGAATCCCTCTATCTGGACTAGCATCTTTATATTTCATTTTAAGCTTAGCCTTCATTTCTTCTTGCTTCACTTTTTTCGTAACCTTTTTTCTGCTTTTTAAAAGGCTGGCTAAATTTTCTTGTTTTTGAGCTTGCCAATTCTGTAGGGCATAATCACTGTAAAAGTTGTGTTTTTCAATTAAAACTTTTATATTTTCATCACGCCATTCCTCTGGCGAATAATTATGTACATCTTGTTTTTTGTATTCTTGTCTTAAAAATTCGCTAGCTTCTTCAAAATAATCCTTTCCAAAGTGGGATGAGTCTGCATCACGGATTATTTCTTCCAAAAAACTATGTGGGCTATCCTTAAATTTTGTAGCCATTATGCATTTTGAAACGCCATCGATTATATCTTGATCAACATTTTTTTCTTGTAAAAATTCTTTGGCAATTTTCACACTTTCCTCTTCATGTCCATCCCTACATTTAATATAACCCGTGTCGTGTAAAAGTGCCGAAAGGCGCAGTATAGTTGCATCTTTAACACTAATTTGGGAGTTTTCAATAATTTCATTTATACTTTTATACACTCTTTTAGAGTGCGTATAATTGTGGTATATAAAGGTATTTGGGAGTTTTTCCTTAAATAAGTGAAGCATAAATTCATCAGCTTCAGCAATAATCTTTTCCATAGTGCTATTTTAAACAACCAAATTACTAAAAATTAAAAGTTACTGAATTGCATATGAACAAAATTAACATCTTTATAACTTTTGTTACGGCTTCTTTATTTTCGGCTTGCGCAACATATTCTCCGCAATACAACAATAACTCTTTGAAAGAATCTAATGTCTCAGTTTCTACCGAAATCGATAAAACTTTTTATCTTTTAGGAAATGCGCAAAATAATTTTGATAATCAATCTATTGGGCTAAAAGCATTTGAAAATTTTATTTCAAATAAAGAAACTGATAATGATATAGTTTTATTTTTAGGTAATTCGTTTCAAGCTGGAAAAGAAGCAGAAAATCAAACTGTTTTAAATTCAATTTCAAACTTTAAAGGTTCTGTTTTTGCTCTTCCATCAAATTTAGAATGGAAAAAAGGAGTGGATGGTCTTGAAGATATTGAAGATTATTTAAAGGCAAAATTTAATGATGAAGGTGTATTAGAACCTAACAATGGATGTCCAGTTGAAAGTATGGAGTTGGAAAAAGATATTCAGCTAATAACGATAGATTCTCAATGGTTTATAGAAAATTGGGACGACTATCCAAAAATGAACGATAAATGTGAAATTAAAACACGTGCAAAATTCTTTATTGAACTTGAAGATGAATTGAAGGATAATGCGGATAAAACGATTGTTTTGGCGATGGCGCATCCATTAATCACAAATGGCGAACACGGCGGTAAATATCCTTTCTTCCATCCTAAATTTGTTAATAATATAATGCGTCCTGTTAAATCTCAAGGTGCTATCTCAAAACAAGATAGATATAATGAAAGATATGACGAGCTCATGTCTCGACTTAAAATTATGATCAAAGATAATAGGCGTTTGGTTATAGTCTCAGCTCACGACAATTCACTTCAATATAGTGAGCAAGGCAGTACAAGACAAATAATATCGGGTTCAGCTAGCAAAGCAACAGCTGCTACTTTGGGTCAATTTGGCGAGTTTAGCTATGGAGGTCAAGGTTTTTCTACTTTAAAAGTTTATAAAGATGGCTCTTCAATTGTAACATTTTATAAAGCAAACAAGGATGGTACCTCCCAATTTATTTTTCAGAAAAGAATAATTGCTGAAGAAAAGAAAATGAAGCAAAACAATTTCCCAATTTCATATCCAACGACCGTAAAATCGCAAGTTTATGATGATGGTCAAGTTGATAAAACTGGCTTTTATAAAACTGTTTGGGGTGAGCATTATAGGGATGTTTATAATACTGAGGTTGACGCCAAAGTTGCTATTTTGGATACCTTATACGGTGGTTTAAAAGTTATTAGACCAGGAGGAGGTCACCAAACAAGATCTCTACGATTAGAAGATAAGGATGGAAGGCCTTATAATATGCGTGCGTTAAAGAAAAGTGCTGTACAATTTTTACAAAATGTTCTTATTAAGGACAAATTAGTTGAAGAAGATTTTAAAAATACATTGCCAGAAGATTTAATTTTAGATTTTTATACAGCTGCACATCCTTATGGAGCTTTTACAATTGCAGATTTAGCAGATGCGGCTGAAGTTTTCCACACCAATCCTAAATTGTTCTTTGTTCCAAAGCAAAAAGCATTAGGAATTTACAATGAAGATTATGGAGATGCACTTTATATGATCGTGGAAAAACCCGATAAATCTTTTGATGGTGAAATTTTTGATAACGCGAAGGATAATGAAAGTACAGGAGACCTTTTAGCAAAGCTTCGTGAAGATGAAAAATATAAAGTAGATGAACCAACGTATATAAGAGCACGCGTTTTTGATATGCTAATTGGAGATTGGGATCGTCATGCAGATCAATGGCGTTGGGCACAATTTGAAGATGGAGATACGGAATTGTTTAAAGCAATACCACGTGACCGGGATCAAGTGTTTGCTAATTTTGATGGCGGTTTGCTAGATGTTGTAAGAACTTTATTTAATACATCGCAGCAATTTCAGGTTTATGGTGAAGATCTAAAACACACTGCTTGGTTTAACAGTGCAGGAATAAAATTAGATAGATCAATTATTGAAAATTATGGTCGAGAAGAATGGATAAAGCAGGCAGAATTTATAAAGGAAAATGTTACGGATGCTGCAATTGAAAAGGCTTTTAGCCAATTGCCCAAGGAAGTTCAAGATAAAACATCCGAAGATATAAAGCAAAAATTAAAAGGTAGAAGAAACAACATTGCAAAAATTGCAGAAGAGTATTACGATTATCTAGCAGAACTACAAACTATTACGGGAACGGACAAGGATGATTACTTTGAAATTACTAGAATGCCTGAAGGTAAAACAAATGTAAAGGCGTACCGCATCAAAAATGGCGAAAAAGGTAAGTTGATGGTTGATAGAACATTTGATGCTGATGATACTAAGGAAATTTGGTTGTACGGCCTTGATGATGATGATGTTTTTGAAGTAAAAGGAAAAGGCAATAGCCCAATTTTTATTAGGATAATTGGTGGGCAGAATAATGATACCTACAAAATAGCAAATGGTCGAAAAATAAAAGTTTACGACCAAAAGAGTGCAGAAAATACAATTGAAGAAAAAGGTGGCGCTGCTTTTAGAATAACCGATAATTATAATTTTAACACCTATAATTATTTAAAGGAAAAGAAAAATATCAATCTTTTTTTACCTTCTGTAAGTTTTAATCCAGACGACGGTCTTGCTATAGGTATAACTAATGCTTACACTGTTAATGGCTTTCAACAAAACCCTTTTGCACAGCAGCATAGGATACAAGGCGGTTACTATTTTGCAACACAAGGTTTTGATGTTAACTATGAAGGTGAATTTGCCAATATTTTTAGAAATTATAATTTTATAATAGGTGGAAATTTCAGAAGTGCAAACTTTGCCGAAAACTTTTTCGGCATCGGAAATGAAACAATAAATCAAGAATTTGAAAATGAAGAATTATTCGATTTAGATTATAATCGAACCAGAATTGGGGGTTATGGGGCCCACATAGGTTTAAAGAATGATACAGATTATGGTAGCACTTTTCAATTCAATGCTAAATTTGATGCTATTGAAGTAGAAGATACTCCAGATAGATTTATATCCTTAACCAGACCTATTGAATTAGATGAAACAAAGTTTTTCATTTCCGCAGAAGGTATATATACCTATGAAAGCTATGATAATAAAGTAAATCCAACTAGAGGAATGAACTTTGGTTTAATAGTTGGGACAACTCAAAATGTAGAAGATAGCGAGGCTGTGTTTGGATACGTTAAACCAAATGTTATTTTTTATAACTCGCTAACAAAAAATAGAAAGGTTGTTTTAAGAACAGATATTCGAGGCCAATTTAACATTGGTAATAATTTTGAATTTTATCAAGGAGCACAATTAGGTAGCGCAACAGGCTTAAGAGGTTATAGAAATGAACGTTTTACGGGACGTTCCGCTGCAATTGCGGGAGCCGATATCCGGTACAGTTTTAATAAATTTAAAACTGGAGTAACGCCGTTACAAATTGGTATTTTTGGAGGAAGTGATGTTGGTAGAGTTTGGGTTAGCAATGACACTAGTGATGTTTGGCACAATAGTTATGGTGGTGGTTTCTGGATAAATGCAGCAGACTTGGTAGGTGGTACCCTCAATGTTTTTACCGGTGATGAAGGAATTAGGGTAAGTTTTGCATTATCTCTAAGTATGTAATTTTTTATATGTTTAAATTAAAATATTTAATAGTAATACTCGGCTTTGGATTATTTATTTCCTGTGCAACTTTTGAAGCGCAGTATAGGGATAAAGATGCAAAGCCTATTTATCCTATTGATAAGGAAATAGAAAAGACTTTCTATTTAGTGGGAGATGCTGGCTTATCTCCTTTGGATGGTAAAAGTATTGCTTTAACTGCTTTTGAAAATTTCCTCGAAACACAAAAAACTACCGATAATTATACAATTTTTTTAGGAGATAACATCTATCCAGATGGAATGCCGCCTTTGGGAGACTCATATCGCAAAGCCGCAGAGCATATGATGGATGCACAATATGATGCAGCTAAAAAGTATGGCGGCACAGTATATTTTATTCCTGGGAACCACGAATATTATCAAAATGGTGCAAGTGGTGTTAAATTAGAAGAAGAATATATAAATCAATATGCTGGAAAAACAGTTTTTGAGCCTCAAAATGGATGTCCTCTAAAAAGTATTTCGGTTAGTGATGATATTCAATTAATACTTTTGGATACACAGTGGTTTTTAGAAAATTGGAACGATAATCCAAGAATAAATGAATTTTGTGATATTAAAACACGTGAAAAACTCTTCATTGAAATTAAGATTGAACTTGAAAACAATAGGAATAAAACCATAGTTTTTTCTATGCACCATCCAATGTTTACCAACGGTAATCATGGTGGTTATTTCGCATTGGAAAAGCATTTATACCCAACACAAAAAAATATACCGTTACCAATTTTATCTTCTCTGGTTGCTCAAATCAGATCACAAGGTGGTGTTTCTGTTCAAGATAGATATAATGAATTATACAATGAGCTAATGACAAATCTTCGTGATTTAGCAAAAAACAACGATCGTATTATTTTTACATCTGGTCACGAACACACACTTCAGTACATTGAAAATGAAGAAGTTAAGCAGATAGTTTCTGGCTCCGGTGCGAAACAAAGTTACGCGGCACTTGGAAAGTACGGGTTATTTAGTGATGGTAGACAAGGATTTGCAGTCTTGGATGTTTTTAAGGATGGCTCATCTTGGGTGCGTTATTATGGTGGCGATGCCAATTTACAACCAGAATTATTATTTCAGAAACAAGTAATCCCTCCCACTAAAGAATATAAATTTTTATCAATTAATAAAAATCTTCCAGCCAATATTAAGGTTCCAATTTTTAAACAAGACAGTATAAATGAAGCATTGTTTTTCAATACTGTTTGGGGTTCAAAATATAAAGAGGATTATGCAACACCTGTTAATTCTAAAGTTGCATCATTGGACACGCTTTTCGGGGGTTTAACTGTATTGCGCGAGGATGCGGAGAAAGGTTATAAATCTTTATTATTAAAAGATAGTATTGGGAATACTTACAGAATGCGGGCAATGGCTAAAAATGCTTTATCCCTTTCAAAAGTAGTCTCTTTTGATATTGAAGCTGCCGATCAAAAAAGTATTGAAGAATCTAAAATTTCTAAAGATGCTTTTAATAATGAATTTTATACAGCCTCACATCCTTATGCGGTTTTGGCAATCCCAACAATGGCGAAAGCTATAGACATATTTTACACAACGCCACAAGTTTTTTACGTTCCGAAACAAGCTGGTTTACAAAAATATAATGAAAATTTTGGGGATGAATTATATTTGATTTCCGTGGAGCCTTCAGAAAATAGTGAAGGTGAACAAACCTTTAAATATCCGGATGATGTAAAAACAACAGACGATATCTTAACAAAAATACGTGAAGGAGGAGAAATTTTTCTAGATGAAGATAATTATATACGATCAAGGTTGTTTGATATGTTAATTGGAGATTGGGATAGGGAAGAGGACCATTGGCGTTGGGCAGAATATTATAATAAATACAGTAAAAATGTATACGTACCAATACCTAAAAATCGCGATGATGCCTTTTCCAGTATAGATGGTAATATTCTGAATATTGCAAGTACTATTTTCAGTGGGAATAGACAAAATCATATTTATGGAGATAATCTAAATGACTTAAAATGGTTTAATGAAGAAGGAGTAATCCTAGACCGAGCATTACTAGAAAGAAGCGGCCGAAATAACTGGTTGCAAGCGGCTAAGAATATTGAGAAAAGTCTTACAGATGCTGTAATAGATTCCGCTTTTTCAATAATACCTTCTGAAGTTAATAGTGAGTCTCTAAAAAGTATAATTTCAACCCTTAAAAATCGAAGAAAGAACTTAAGCGAAATTGCTGATAGATATTACACGTATTTAGCAAAACAGCAAAATCTTGTTGGTACAGATGGGGATGATGTGTTTAAGATTACGCGATTACCAAATGGTGAAACAAATGTAAAAATGTATAGTACAATAAATGGTAAATTAACCGATACCATTATTGATAGAACCTATAAACAAGAAGATACAAAAGAGCTTTGGATTTATGGTTTAAATGGAGAGGATACCTTTCAAGTAGATAATGAGGAGCAAAATTTAATGTACATCCGAGGCATTGGCGGCCACGGATTGGATAAATATATTTTAAATGAAGGTAGACGTGTAAAAATTTATGATCATGAATCTTTCCCAAGTGTTATAGAAAATAAACGAGGCGGTAGTCTAAGGTTTACGGACGTTTATAATTTAAATACATATGATTATAGAAAACAGATAGACAGATCAAATATTATAGCCTCCGCAATTGGCTATAATCCTGATGATGGTTTCCGCGTAGGTCTTCAATATATTTATGAAATAAATAATTTTCAGCGAAACCCATTCAGTCAAAAACATATAATAACTGGAGGTTATTACGCAAATACGTTTACTTTCGATTTACAATACGATGGTGAATTTGCAAACATTAAAGATGGATTAAACCTTTCATTAGGTGCAAAAGCTACAAGTCCAAATTTTGTAAATAATTTTTTTGGAATTGGAAATGAAACCCCAAACTTCGATGATCAATTGGGTTACGATTTTAATAGAGTAGGTGTACAAACACTTGGGCTAAATGTGGGATTAGTCCGTAACAGTGCCTTTGGTAGTGTTTTTAAAGTTCAAACCAAGTTTGAAGCCATAACTGCAACAGGTTTGGAATCAGACTTTTTGGAAACTATTAATTTTATTGAAGTAGATAAAACAAATTATTTTGGAACGCTAGAAGGTATTTACAGTTATAGAAGTTCAGACAATATAGCAAATCCAACGCTGGGAATGATGTTTGATTTAAATTTAGGAATTAAAGATAATTTCAGAGAAAGTGAACGCTTATTTGGCTATTTAAAAACAAGATTAGGTTTCTATAATGTTCTTGAAAAAAGTAGACATTTAGTATTGAAAACTAACCTAAAATATCAAACTAACTTAGGCGAGAGGTATGAATTTTATCAAGCTGTAAATTTGGGTGGCGAGTCTGGGTTGCGCGGTTTCCGGGAGGAGCGTTTTTCTGGAAAATCCTCTCTAGTTGCAAGCGGTGATTTGCGATACGGTTTTGATGAATTTAAAATTGGATTGTTTCCAATTCAAATTGGTGTTTATGGTGGTGCAGATTTAGGAAGAGTTTGGATTAAAGATGATGATTCAGAACAATGGCATAACAGTTATGGAGGTGGTTTATGGATTAACGGCGCAGGTGGTTTAAATGCTACATTTTCCACTTTTGCTTCCAAAGAAGATGTCAGATTTACTTTTGGTCTTGGATTTAATTTTTAATAAATACTATTATTATATAAAAGTAAAAACCGGCGAATGTGCCGGTTTTTACTTTTGCAATTTTATTTTTGTCTACAAGTCTTTATGGGTGTCGCCCGCATTCATTGACCAAGCATCCAACATCCAGCTAATTTTTTCTAACTCACGTATGTAAGCACCAGTTAAATCTATTGTTCCTTCATCGCCAGCTTTATCAGCCGTTTCAATTACTTTTCGCATTTGTTCAAGAAGTTTTCCGTGATCTTCCAATAAAATTTTAACCATTTCAAGATCCTTTGTTTCTGAAGGTGATTCTTTAAGGTTAGATAATTTCAAATAATCACTAAAATTACTTGTCGGCTGGAAACGTAACGTTAATATACGCTCTGCAATTTCATCAACTTTTGTTTTTGCATCTTCATACATTTCTTCAAATTTAATGTGAAGATCAAAAAAGTTTTTACCAGTTATATTCCAATGGAAGTTTCTAAGTTTTTGATAATAAAGATGATAGTCTGCTAGTAATATATTTAATTGTTCGGCACAACTTTCAATTTTTTTCTTGTCTAAGTTAAGATAATTCATAATTATATAAGTTTTTAGTAAAGTTACTACGCATTCAATTCAATTTAAAACTTATAGGCTTTATTATAGTAAGTTTAACTAATTTTTTTAAAATATTGCTAATGCTTTTGCAATTGTACATAGTACTTAATCTCAGTATTTACCAAAGAATACATATATTTGCGCCAAGTTATAAGCGGTTGCGTAAATAACTAATTGTTAGCTATTTACTTATTATTAAAAACTTATTGAGTTACATATGAAATTGTATTATAAAATAACTACTACACTCAAAATCACGTTTTTATTTTTATTTCTTTTTGCAAGTACTGCACAATCTCAAATTACGTCGGGTATTTTTTCGGGAGACATAAACAAACTCTCAGATGAACAATTGATGAGCTATTGGGAGCAAGCAAAGAGCCAAGGTTATTCTATGGAACAGGTAAAAGCATTGGCAAGCGCAAAAGGTGTTTCTGCAGCAGATATTTCAAAGTTAGAAAACCGTATTAAATCTATGGGTAGGAAAACCAATATGTTTAAAACCGATAGTGAAGGCAATAGTAATAGTAAGGGTAATAATAATTCAACCAATAATCCATTAGATTTGGTTGATGATGTTCCATCTGGATTAACGGGTAATGAAGTAAAACAAGATTTTCCTAAAGATTCATTATTTGGTTATGATTTCTTCAATAATTCAAAAATAAGTTTTACACCCAATGTTAATTTGGCAACACCGGCAAATTACCAATTGGGTCCGGGTGATGAAATTGTAATAAACTTATACGGCGCAGCGGAATATACGTACGAAACAAAAGTAGATAGGCAAGGCGCAATACGGTTGCAAAACGTGGGGCCAGTTTATTTAAATGGACTAACAATAGAAGCCGCTACAGAAAAAATTAAAGTTTCTTTAAGAAGAATATACGCTGGCATAAGCGCACCAGAATCTAGTGCCTATAAAGTTTATGTCGGTGTTGCGTTATCCAAAGTACGTACGGTGCAGGTAAATATAATTGGAGATGTAAAAGTTCCTGGAACATATTCGTTGAGTTCTCTAAGTACAGTATTAAATGCGCTTTATGCGTCTGGAGGACCCACAAAAGATGGAACTTTTCGAAATATAAAATTGGTGAGAAATGGTGAGGCTGTATCTAATTTTGATATTTATAAATTTATAGTTGAAGGATCTCAAGTTGGTAATAATACGGTTCAAGATCAAGATGTTATTATTATCGCACCTTATATTTCTAGAATTAGAATTAAAGGCGCGGTAAAAAGGCCTGGTATCTATGAGCTTAGAGAAAATGAAACACTAACAGATTTACTTAATTACGCTAGTGGCTTTACTAGTAACGCCTTTAAAAACAGATTGGTCCTAGAGCGTATAGAAGGAGATAGACGAGTAGTTAAGGAAATTAATACAGAAAATACAAATACAGCCGCTTTAAAAGATGGGGACGTACTTCGCGTTAATGCTATTATAGATAAGTTTATAAATAGAATTTCTATTAATGGTGCTGTTTACTATCCTGGAAATTATGAACTTACTGAAAAGAGTACTTTATTAGAATTAATTAATAAAGCCTCTGGCTTAACGGATGAGGCGTTCTTAGAAAGAGGCTTACTGGTTAGGACTGAGGATGGTGTCCGTAAGTCTGTAGAACCATTTTCTGTGCAAAAAGTTTTAAACGGCGAATTAAATATTGAGCTAAAGGCTAACGACGAAGTAAAAATATTCAATAAATATGAATCTCGTGATGACTTAGAAGTTTCAATTGATGGAGGAATAAATGAACCTGGAAATTATCCATATTTTGAAGATATGACCGTTGAAGACCTCATTGCAATGGCAAATGGATTTGAAGATTATGCAAATCCAGCTGTAATTGATGTTTTTAGGAAAGTTGTTGATGACAATTTTGAAACGCTAACCCAAAGCTTTAAGGTTTCTGCCAGCGGACAATTAAATCTTGAACAAGCGTCAAATTTTGAATTACAGCCTAAAGATAGGGTAGCTGTTCGGTTTTTAAAAGGGGCATCGGAACAGATTGTGGTATCTATAAATGGCGAAATTAATTATCCAGGCACCTATAGCTTAGAGAAAAAAAATGAAAGAGTTTCAGATTTGGTAATTCGTGCAAATGGTTTATCTCCTTACGCTTTTGTTGAAGGTGCTACTTTGTTGCGCCAAAACCCATATTTTAAAGAGAAGGCAATTCAAATAACTACAGATAAAGTTGTTTCCAATAATACTGACGACCCAGAATCTGAAGCGGATGATACCAATTCTACATTAGATATAGAAAATCAAAAAGAATTTAGGGTAGGTATCAATCTTGCAGAAATACTTCAAAATCCTGAAGCAAAAAGTAATCTTATATTACTTGATGGAGATGAATTAATAGTTCCTTCCAAAAAGGAAACCGTGAAAGTAGAAGGCGAAGTTTTAGTTACTTCAATGGTTAGATATGACAAAGCTGCTTCTTTAAAAGATTATATATACATGGCAGGTGGTTTTTCACAAAACGCAAAAAAGGGTAAAACATATGTTGTGTATCCAAATGGCGATATAGCTTCTACAAAACACTTTTTATTTTTTAAATCATATCCTAAAGTTGAACCAGGATCTTTAATCTTAGTGCCGAAAAAACCAGAATCTTCCAATGGACTTTCAACTCAGGAAATTATTGGAATTGGTACAGGTCTAGCAAGTTTTACGTTATTAATAGATAGATTGTTTCAATAATTTTGGAGGAAAAAGAAAATCATTTTTTGTTTGAAGTAATTACCGCAGCGGTGAAAGCCGGGGAAGCGATACTTGAAATTTATAAAACTGATTTTAATGTCGAAATAAAATCAGACAACTCACCGCTTACAGTTGCTGATAAAAAGGCAAACAATATTATTACATCCTATCTTCAAAAAACGGGCATACCTATTATCAGTGAGGAAAGCAAACAACTGCCGTATTCAGAAAGAAAAAAATGGAAACAATGCTGGATTGTAGATCCATTGGACGGCACTAAAGAGTTTGTTAAGCGCAACGGAGAGTTTACAGTAAATGTAGCACTTACGGAAAATGGAAAGCCTCAAATGGGGGTAATTTATGTGCCGGTAACCAAAATTTTATATGTTGGTTTGGTGCAAAAAGGAAAATCGTACAAATTTGAAGTTAATACTGAAAACTTCAAGCTTTCAAATATTTTAAGTACATTCAATGAAATTAAACCTTCACTTCAAAATGATATAGTACGGATTGTTGGGA
This sequence comes from Flavobacteriales bacterium, assembly GCA_038259825.1. Lineage (GTDB taxonomy): Bacteria > Bacteroidota > Bacteroidia > Flavobacteriales > Flavobacteriaceae > JBBSOK01. The sequence goes on along the minus strand of JBBSOK010000003.1, from coordinate 25,989 downwards.
GCCGATCACATTTGAACGAGGAAACTATAAATTATATTTCCAACCTTTCGGACAACAATAAAGCTGAAATGGTTTCAATTGGAAGTTCACTTAAATTTTGTTTGGTTGCTGAAGGCAAAGCGGATTTGTATCCTCGTTTTGCACCAACTATGGAATGGGATACTGCCGCAGGCCAAGCAATTTGCGAGGCTGTTGGAGTTTCCGTAATAGATTACACTACAAATAAACCAATGTGTTATAACAAGGAAAACTTGTTGAACAATCATTTTTTAGTGGTAAAAAATGATACACCTATCTCATAAAAGACATATTGCAAAAACCATAACGTGGCGAGCGCTGGGAACTTTGGATACCATTGTGCTTTCTTGGTTTATAACAGGAAACCCATTATTAGGTCTAAAAATTGGTGCTGTTGAGGTTTTTTCAAAAATGATCTTGTACTACCTACACGAACGGTTTTGGTTTTCTAGGAATTTTAAAGAAAGTTCATTTTTCGATAAAAGTAGAAATAGGCATTTGGCAAAAACAGGATTGTGGCGTATAATTGGCACATGCGACACATTTCTAATTACCTGGATCTTATCAGGAAATCCTCTTACTGGTTTCAAAATTGGTGCTGCAGAGCTTGTAACAAAGATGTTTTTATACTATTTTCACGAACGATTGTGGTATAGGTCCACTTTCGGGCTCAATCAAAAAAATGAAGATGGAAAAAAATATAGTTCCACATAACTTTGTAGTAACACGCCAATTACGTGAAAAATTACTTCAACAAAAAGCACAATTAATCTGGTTTACTGGTTTGTCCGGCTCTGGCAAATCGACAATTGCAAATGCTTTTGAACTTTCCCTATCAAAAAAAAGCTACAAAACATATCTTCTAGATGGAGATAATATTAGGGCTGGAATTAATTCAAACCTTAGTTTTTCAAAAGTAGATAGAAAAGAAAATATTAGAAGAATAGCCGAAGTCGCCAAACTTCTTTTAGATGCGGGCATAATTGTTATTGCTGCATTTGTTTCACCTTACGAGAAAGATAGACAAATGGTAAAAAGTTTAGTTGGTGCGGATAATTTTAATGAAATATACATAAATACACCGCTTTCAGTTTGTGAGCAACGCGACACAAAAGGGTTTTATAAATTAGCCAGAGAAGGAAAAATAGATAACTTTACAGGTATAAACGCACCTTATGAAGAACCAAGAAATGCAGATTTAAATTTAGATACATCAAAATATTCGATAAATGAAGCAATTCTTTTATTAGAAAAAATGATATTTCCAAAAATTGAAAGCACTAAATGAATAAATACTATTTAAATTATTTGGACGAGTTAGAATCTGAAGCAATCTATATTCTGCGGGAAGTTTATGCTCAATTCGAAAATCCGGTAATCTTATTTTCTGGCGGAAAGGATTCAATCTTAATAACCCATTTGGCAAAAAAGGCATTCTATCCTGCCAAAATTCCTTTCCGATTATTACATATAGATACAGGGCATAATTTTCCAGAAACAATTCAATTTAGAGACTTGATAATTGAAGATTTGGGAGTTCAACTATTGGTAGGTTCCGTTCAGGAATCTATCGATACACAAAGGGTGGTTGAAGAAAAAGGGAAAAATGCAACTCGTAATGCACTTCAAATTACAACATTGCTTGATGCAATTGAATTATACAAAATAGATTGTGCAATTGGTGGTGGCAGAAGAGATGAAGAAAAAGCAAGAGCAAAAGAGCGTTTTTTATCTCATCGTGATGAGTTTGGGCAATGGAACCCAAAAAATCAACGACCAGAGCTTTGGAATATTTTAAACGGAAAACATTTTGAAGGCGAACATTTTAGAGCATTTCCTATAAGTAATTTCACCGAAATGGATGTGTGGAATTATATTTTGAGAGAAAATATACAGATACCATCATTGTATTTTGCCCATAAAAGAAAAGTTGTTTGGCGTAATGAATCGTGGATTCCCGTTTCAGAATTTTTGAAATTGGATGAAGGTGAAGCTATTCACGAAAAAACAATCCGATTTAGAACCTTAGGAGATATAACTATTACGGGCGGGATAGAGTCTACGGCAAATACGCTGGAAAAAATAGTTGTAGAAGTAGCTGCAATGTCTCAAACAGAAAGAGGTAATAGAGCAGATGACAAACGTAGCGAAACCGCTATGGAGGATAGGAAAAGAAGCGGTTACTTTTAAAAAAATAAAATGAGCATACAAACTAATATCATAGATAGAAACCAATTATTGCGCTTTACAACTGCAGGGAGTGTAGATGATGGTAAAAGCACTTTAATTGGCAGGCTTTTATACGATAGTAAAGCAATTTATCAAGATCAACTGGATGCCATAGAAAATGCGAGTTCCAAAAAAGGATATCAAGGAATAGATTTAGCTCTTTTTACAGATGGTTTAAAAGATGAACGCGAGCAAGGAATTACAATAGATGTTGCATACAGATATTTTACAACTCCAAAACGAAAATTTATAATTGCAGATACACCTGGGCATATTCAATATACCCGAAATATGGTTACGGGTGCATCAACCGCAAACGCTGCCATAATTTTAATTGATGCTCGCCACGGTGTAATTGAGCAAACAAAAAGACACGCATTTATTGCTTCATTACTTCAAATTCCGCACGTAATTGTATGCATTAATAAAATGGATTTGGTTAATTATTCTGAAGACGTATTTAAAGATATAATTGCGCAGTTTGAAAATTTTTCTTCAAAATTATATGTGAAAGATATTAGGTATATACCCATAAGTGCGCTTTTAGGTGACAACGTGGTTAACCAATCTGAAAATATGGATTGGTACCAAAGTGGCCCGCTTTTGAACACGTTGGAGAATTTACACATAAGCAGCGATATCAATAAAATTGATGCGCGCTTTCCTGTTCAAACAGTTATCAGACCACAACGAGAAGGTTTTACAGATTATCGCGGTTTTGCGGGTAGAATGGCAAGCGGTATACTTCGAGTTAATGATGAAATTACAGTTTTGCCTTCAGGTTTTAATTCAAAAATTAAAAGTATCGATACGCTAAATGAAACATTAGAAGAAGCGTTCGCACCTATGTCCATAGTAATTACGCTAGAAGACGATTTAGATGTAAGCCGAGGCGATATGATTGTTAAAACCAACAATACGCCAGAACCTGTTCAAGAATTTGATGCTATGATTTGCTGGCTTGGGACAGAACCAGCAAGACCACGCGCAAAATATATTTTAGCACAAACCACAAGTGAGCCGATGGCAATGATTAAAAATGTGGTTTATAAGATTGATATAAATACGTACAACCGAATAACAGATGACCAAAGTTTGAATATGAATGATATAGGTCGTATTTCACTAAAAACAACGAAACCAATTATGGCAGATTCATACCGCGACAATAGGCTAACGGGCAGTTTTATTCTTATTGATGAAGGTACTAAAGAAACGGTAGCAGCTGGGATGATAGTTTAAAGCAATTCACAAAATTAAATTTTAAAAATATATACTATTTAATAATGATAATGATGAAGAGGGCTTTTTGTTTTTATGATAATCGTTTAATATAAGATGATAATATCACATAAGCATAAATTTATATTTATTAAAACGCGAAAAACAGCTAGTACTTCAATTGAAATTGCTTTGAGTACTATTTGTGGTAATAATGATATAATTACACCAATTGAAGTTAATGATGAAATTGTAAGAGCGCAAGTTGGAGGATTAAAACCTCAAAACATAGAAATTCCTTTTAGCCAATATAATGTCAAGGATTATTTAAGACTCATAAAACACGGCAAAAGGTTAACTTTTAAAAATCATATGACTGCTTTGCAAGTAAAGCATTACGTTCCAAAGGATATTTGGGAAACTTATTTCAAATTTGCTTTTGACAGAAATCCACCCGAAAAACTCATTTCATATTATAAGTGGAACAATAAACGCAAAAAATATCCAACTTTAGACGATTTTATACTTAATGGCAATCAATCTCCAATTCAATCTAAAAATTTGTATTGTGACCATAAGGGAAATGTAATATTGGATAAAGTTTATAAAATGGAAGAGATGGAAGCATCGTTTTCAGATATTTGTAAACGCATATATTGTAGCGATGAAAAATTAAAAAGTCCAAATTATTTTACAAAAAAATCATCTGTTGAAACATATGATTTATTGAAAGATTTCAAATTGAAACATAAGGATTTATTAATGAAGATTTTCGATATTGAATATAATACGCTTTATTAAATATCTACAAGTAGCTTGAACAATAAAAGGTAATAAATCTATTACATTTGTCTGCTTGGTTATGTTCGCTGAAATAAGCAACCAATAATTGAAAAATAAATAGAATGCAAATAAAAACAATTTGTTGTATTGGAGCTGGTTACGTAGGTGGCCCTACAATGTCCGTAATTGCTGAAAAGTGCCCGCACATTAAAGTTATAGTTGTAGATATTAATAAAGATAGGATTGCAGCTTGGAATGATAAAAACTTGCAAAATCTACCTATATACGAACCAGGCCTGGATAAAGTTGTAGAGACTGCAAGAGGAAGAAATTTATTTTTTTCTACAAATGTGGATGAAGCAATACAAGAAGCAGAATTAATTTTTATTTCAGTAAATACACCTACCAAAACCTATGGAATAGGTAAAGGAATGGCTGCAGATTTAAAGTATATTGAACTTTGCGCTAGGCAAATAGCTGCTGTAGCTACTTCAAATAAAATTGTTGTTGAAAAATCCACCTTACCAATAAAAACTGCGGAAGCCTTAAAGCGAATTCTGGATAATACAGGTAATGGCGTACAATTTGATATTTTATCGAATCCTGAATTTTTAGCTGAAGGTACTGCAATAGAAGATTTACACAATGCAGATAGAGTTTTGATTGGTAGTGAGACTTCGGATCGTGGCTTAAAAGCGCAAGAAGCATTAGCAGAAATTTACAGAAATTGGATTCCCGAGGACAGGATAATTACAACAAATATTTGGTCTTCCGAGTTATCAAAACTTGTTGCCAATGCCTTTTTAGCGCAACGTGTATCTTCAATAAATTCAATTTCAGAATTATGTGAAGTTACTGGGGCAGATGTTGATGAAGTTGCAAAAGCAATAGGAATGGATAGCAGAATTGGTCCAAAATTCTTAAAAGCTTCCGTTGGTTTTGGCGGCTCTTGTTTTCAAAAAGACATTTTGAATTTAGTTTATATCGCAAAATCGTATAGCTTACAAGAAGTTTCAGAATATTGGGAGCAAATTATCAAAATTAACGATCATCAAAAAAGACGTTTTGCTGAAAAAATTGTAAAAACATTATTTAATACAGTTTCTGGAAAAAAGATCACAATTTTAGGCTGGGCTTTTAAAAAAGATACAAATGATACACGAGAATCTGCTTCAATCTACGTGGCAGATTATTTGTTAAGCGAAAGAGCCGAAATTTGTGTGTATGATCCACGCGTAACAAAAGAGCAAATTTATTCAGATTTGGATTATTTGAATACCCGAACTGAAGAAGAAAATAGAAATCTTATAACCGTTGTTAATAACCCTTATGAAGCTTGTGCTGCATCTCACGCAGTTTCTATACTAACGGAATGGGAGGAATTTAAAGATTATGACTGGCAAAAAATATATGATAATATGTATAAGCCATCATTTTTGTTTGATGGGCGGGGAATATTAGATAAAGACAATTTATCCAAACTTGGCTTTGAAATTTTTTCAATTGGAAAAGGCGTCTAAAAATTTTAAAGTTCAAATGCTTTTCGTGTAGGCAAAATATTTTGAAATAAACAAGTGTATAATGTATTATAAATGGTGGCTTTATCAAAAAGTTTATTTGCGTATACTTAGTTATTTAGCACTTAAAAAATACGTTTCTCAAGTTGAAAAAAAGGAAAAACCGGTTTTTATACATATAAATAAAACTGCAGGATCCTCAATTGCGAATAGCCTCGCCATACCAGAATCACATTTTACTTTATTGGAATTTGAAAAATTATATAAAAAGCAAACTAACAAAGATTTGCCAAAAGATGTAACTGTTTATACAGCCATTCGAAATCCTTTTGATAAAGTAACTTCACAATATTTTTTTCGCATAAAAACGGATCAGAATAATTTGGGAAAAAATACTTTGTCTTTTGACGATTGGGTAAAAAAAGCATACGATTTAAAAGATCCATTTTATCGAGATTTGGAAATAATGTTCATGCCTCAAATCAAATGGTTAGAAGCGTCAGAAGAGTATAAAATCAATTATATTCGGTTTGAAAGTTTGATTGAAGATTTCAAAACATTAGAAAATCATTATAAATTAAAACCTTTACCTTGGAAAAAGAAGTCCGAAAATAAGGATTACAAATCTTTATATTCAAGTTATTCAAAAGCTATAATCGAAAGGGAATTTAAACAGGATTTAATTACATTTAATTATACTTTCTAATGCTTATAAACCCCTACAAAGCACTATTTGTACATATACCAAAAACAGCTGGGCAAAGTATTGAAAACTTTTTTCTTCAAAAAATGGGAAAGAACAGGGAGGAAGATGGAGCAGATTTTTTTTTAAAACCAAATACCGATTTAAAAAAAGGCCCGCCTCGTTTGGCGCATTTATCAGTTTTAGAGTATTTGAAATACGAGTATATTTCTGAAGTTGAATTTCAACATTACTATAAATTTGCGTTTGTAAGAAATCCATTTGATAGGGTTATTTCATTTTATAAATTTTACGGATTTCACGCATTAATTTCATTAAATACTTTTGTGATAAGTTATTTACCATACTATTTTAAAACTGAATTCTGGTTTTTTAAAAATCAAGCAGACTTTATCTATGATAATAATAAATTGTTGGTAGATTTTGTTGGAAAATTTGAGAGTTTAGATGAAGACTTTTCTATCGTAGCAAAAGAACTTACTATAAAAAAGCATAATTTGCCTGAAAGCAATATATCTGAAAGACCCAAATTTATAAGTAGAAAAACGCTAAATTTAATTAAAAAACATCCAACCATTATTTTTTATTTAAATCTAAAAAAACAAAATGATTATCGTTCAACATATAATTTAGAAGCTAAAAAAATAGTTTCGAATTTATACGAAAAGGACTTAAAAATTTTGAACTACAAATTTTGAGGTGAAAAATAATTACAAATTAGAATTACTCAAGTAACTATATGGCAAAACGTCAATAAATGGATAAAAACCTCTATAAATCTTACGGTTACAAAACTATAGAGATACTTATTGTTTTGCTTTATGCTATCTTACTTATACCCATACTACTTAATTATTGGAGTATGGAAGTTTACGGTTCGTGGATCGCTATTCTTGCCATTTTTAATTTTCTCCAGGTATTTGAACAAGGCCACGCAACTTTTGTAGGAAATAAATTTAACAGGATTGTAAACTCAAAGCCGGAAAGAGGAAAAGAAATTCTAGGTTCTGCAATTAAAATAAATTTTATAATTTGTTTAATTGAAATTTTGGTATTGTATGTTTTATACATTACTGGCTCGCTACGTTATTTTCTGGATGATACTATTAATGATAAAACAGTTGTCCTCATTTTGTTTATAATGATGCTTTACAGGCTTTTTTTTGGATCTTACAGAGGTATAATAGTAAAAACTTTAAATCCGTTTGGATTGATTTATAAATCTTATCAATTTTCACTTACTGAAATTATTTTAGATTTTTTTATTCTTTGTATCGCTGCTTTTTCAGGATTAAGTTTGGTAGAATTGGCTGTGTTTTGGTTTATGGTTAAGGTTGTTTATTCGTTAATTATCTTATATCAACTCAAAAGGCTCTTACCAGAATTTTTTCCTTGGTGGAAAACGGGCAATTTTAAAATGGGTATACATAATTTTAGAGAATCATTATATTTCACTTTTAGCAATTTTCTTGAAAAAATTGGAAATGACGGTGTTACTTTATTTGTTTCGGCTTTTTTAGGAACAAGTTTTTTGCCGCTTTTTGTTGCAACAAAAACAATTGTAAATTTTGGATCGAAAGTATCCGATCTTATATTGAGTCCGTTATCTCCTATTATGATAAATTTATATTCAAAAAATCAGAAAAGTAAGATTTTGGATATTTTTAGATCTTATTGGTTTTTTACCTCCGTAATTTTAATAATCGGCTATCTTGGATCCCTATATTTTATTGATGACCTTTTTAAAATTTGGACAAGCGGTAAATTAGAATTCAACTTATTACTATATAGCGGCCTCATATTTATTTATTTAATTCAAAATAATGGAAGAGTCTTAAACGACTTTTTCTTGGGGCTAAATAAAAAGAAAGTAATTATTATCGGATCTGTCTTGAAGGCAGCGGTATTAATAATCTTATATTTTTTCTACAAAGAAGTTACTTTGCGAGCACTTTTAAGAGGATTGATTATAGCCGAATTTGTAGTTGCCGGCATTTGGTTTCCAATTTCAATTTTCAAAATATTCAATTTTACTATTTGGAACAAAATATTATTTTACTTAAATATATTTGCTGTTTTTTACGTTGGTATTTATTTATATTTAAACGGCGTTTACAAGAATATAGGTTTATTACTGTTCGTATTGGCTTTGCCACTGCCGCTTTTACTATATTTTCAATATAGCCTTATACCTAAAAACACGCTAGCTATCATATTAAAAAAATTCAATATAAAATCTAAATTTTTTGGGAGTACAAAGTCCTAATGGAATTATATTTATTTTTTAAAGAGCAGTATTTTTTGAGGAAATCCCTTCTTCAAATTTGAATAGAATCTAATTATATAATAATAACCGTATCTTTCGGCGTTTTAACAGTATCTATTATTTAATTGCATATTATAATATATCTATGGAGGGTAAAAATTTAGAAAATGACTCGAAATATATTGAAACGAGAGATATGGAGCCTGTTAAAGAAAATACCTCAACAGCTTTTAACACAGCTAATGTTCTAAAAGAAATTTTTAGACGAAAGAATTTTATCCTTAAAATTTTAGCAATCTTCTTAATTGTAGGATTAATTGTTGCCTTAATAACACCAAAAGAATACACAGCATCAACATTAATATTACCACAGGTTTCGCAAGAAAAAGGTTTAGGGAAAAAGTTTGGCAATTTTGCTGCTATGGTTGGTCTTAAATTGGGCGAATCTGGTGGTACTGAAATCATGCCAACACTTTACCCCGTAATTATACAAAGCGCGCCTTTTCAAAGAGAAATTCTTAATACTCCATTACAATTAGAGGGATATGACGAAACAGTAACGTTATCTAAATACCTTACAGATATAAAAGAACCAAATCCGCTGTCTACTGTTAAAAAATACACAATAGGGCTCCCAGGTTTTATTTTGAGTAAAATTAGGGGCAAGAATATTGAATCTCAAATAAAAGTTGCCGATAGTGGAATATACAAAATAACGGCATTGGAAAAAGACCAAATTCAATTTCTAACAGATAATTTGAGTGTAAAATTTAATGAAATAGAAGGTTATATTCAAATTACTGCAACTATGGAACAGCCTGTTGCTGCTGCCCAACTTACAAAAAATGCTCAGGAAGTACTTCAAAAATTTATAATTGAATACAATATTCAAAAAGCAAAAGATGAGCTTTCCTATATTGAAGATAGATATAGCGAAGCAAAGAAAGACTATACAGAAAAGAAATCTAAATTAGGAAATTTTAAAGACAGAAATCAAAATTACATTTTCTCTATTACAGAAAACAGGTTGGATGAACTAACTTCAGATTATGATTTGTCTTATAATTTATTTTCCCAACTTGCTACAGAGGCAGAATCTGCACGTTTGAAAGTTAAAAAAGATACGCCAATATTTACTATTTTGAAACCGGTAACAGTGCCACAAGAAGCGTCCGCACCTAGCACCTCTCTTATAATTTTTTCTTACTTATTTGTTGGATTTTTGTTGGCTGCGTTTTTTGTGCTTTTTCAAAAATATTATCCTACTGTCAAAGCATATCTCAAAAATTAAGAAATCTTTACATGAGATTATATTATGTATTCAGAAAACCAAACATTGGCGATTATAGCATTGAGAAAATATATAATTCAATTTTTGAAAACGTAAAAAAGCAGAATTTTGACTATCTATTTAAAATTCAATTAAAACGCAATTACGATTTTCTTGTATTTTTAAAATGGTTTTTAAAATCATTTTTTACACCTAAATTTATTGTTCATATAACCGGTGGATGTTCATATATGACATTGTGTTTTCCCTTTAAAAATAGGGTATTAACAATTCACGATTTTATCAGATACAAACAATTAAAAGGACTTAAAAAGTTAATTTATAAAACCTTTTATATTTCGTTACCACTTCACTTGGCACATAAAATAGTTGCCGTTTCAGAATCCACCAAAATTGAGATTTTAGAACATATGCCTTTAGTAATTAGTAAGGTTTGTGTTATAGATAATCCAATGATAATATCTACAGAATTGATTAAAATTCGGGATAGAAAATTTTCAATAAATGCACCCATTAAAATCTTACAGATTGGAGCTGGTATACATAAAAATTATGAAAGGCTAATACAAGCTACTAGAGATCTTAATGTAAATTACTACTTTATCCATAGTAGGTTGGAACACATAAAAAATTTAATTAAAAAGTATAAAATTGAAGAGTGCTCTTACATTTTTTCAACTGTTTCTGAAGAAAGATTATGTGAAATTTATAACGAATGTGACGTGCTATATTTTGCTTCAGAAAGTGAAGGATTTGGTTTGCCAATTATAGAAGCGCAAGCTTTTGGACTACCAGTTATAACATCCAATTTAGCACCTATGTCTAATATAGGAAAAGGTGGAATACTAGTTAATCCTTTTGATATTCAAGATATCCGTAACGGATTTTTGTTGCTCTACGAAGGAGAAGTAGTTAATAATAACTCATCTAAGGCTGCAAATAATACATTAAACTTTAGCCTGAAAAATATTACAAATCAATACCTTTTGCTGTATCAAAGCATAAAATAAATTTAATAGTACATTTGGTTTTTAAAAAAAATTTAAATTAGAAATGATTTTAATAGATGCTTTACATATAAATAATGGTGGAGGTAAAGTTCTATTGGATTATCTTATTGATAATCTTGAAAATACTGATTATCAAGTATACTATCTTTTAGATGACAGAGTTCAAGGAAACATTCCTACTGTAAAGCCACAAAACCAAGTGGAATACCTAAAAGCTACTTTGTTAAAAAGGTATTTGTTCTACAAGAAACACAAAACAAAATTCACAAAGATTTTCTCTTTCGGAAATTTACCGCCAACGGTAAGAACAACCGCAACGGTATATACTTATTTTCATCAGTTAATATATCTTGAAATACCTACAGAGTTTTCTTATTTTGAAAAAATAAAATATAAACTCAAAATTTTATTTATAAAAACGGTAAAAAACAATACTGATTTTTGGATTGTCCAAAATACGTTTATTAAAAAGAGATTTTCGAAAAAATACGGTTTGCCACTTGATGCTGTTCTAATAGTTCCATTTTTTGTTCCAATGCCTATAGATATTGAAAATCTTCATCGTGAACAAAATTCATTTATATATGTAAGTGACGCTGGGAAATATAAAAATCATATTCGTTTAATTGAAGCTTTTTGCAGATTTTATGATGTATATAAAACAGGTACCTTAACGCTTACGGTCACGGATAAAAATAAAAAGGTATCACAACTTTTAAAGCAAAAGCTTTCCCTTAATTATCCGATAACTAATTTAGGTGTTGTAAAACGTAAAAATATAAATGAGCATTTTAGAAGAAATGAATTTTTGATTTATCCATCTCTTTCAGAAAGTTTTGGGCTACCGATAGTTGAAGCTATAGAAAATGGTTGTAAGGTAATTGGTGCACAAATGCCATATATGTTCGAGGTTTGTGAACCTTCAATTATTTTCAATCCAAAATCGATTACATCTATGGAAAATGCTTTCAAATCTGCAATTTCGACTCGTGTAAAACCAACTGAACAAAAAATTTTTAACGAAATTGATGAACTGCTTGTACTTTTAGAATAATGGAAGATTAGCTTAAAACAAAAGGATTTGTTCAATTATATAAATTCATCAAAGTTTTAGTACAATAAAATATATAACTCTAATTTTGCTCCCTTATTAAATTGAAAGTTCGAAAAGATTAATAACATATTTACAGGATAATTTTAGTAAGCTCAATTAACTTAATGGTTTGACAGACACCAACATTTCCAGACAAAAATTGTTTAGACCGATGGTCGTGGTGCAACTGTATCTAACCTTTACTGTTCTTTTTTTTGCATTTGGACCTTGGCCTTGGCCCGTAAGCAGCCCATTCAAGTTGTACAGCTTTTTATTTATAAACCAAATAGCACTTTATTTGGGCTACTACTTTGGAGTAGAAAACTATAAAGAACCAACAATTCCAAAAGTTTTTGACCATAAGAAACTTATAAAAACATCTTTAATTTTTTCCCTGGTTTTGGCGCTACCAACTTTAGTTTTATTTACGGGTAATTACTCTCTAAACCTAAACGTCTTTATTCAAAAAATTATTATGGGCCTAATTGATGCTAAGGCAGCTTATTATGAGCGTGCTACGGAATCATCATCAATTACCCAGATTTTAATATTACTAATTACGTTGCCGTCCTACATTGTGTGGTTATTTATTCCACTAAGTATTTTTAATTGGCGTAACACTAGTATCTATATAAAGATCTTTTCAATTTTATTAATAATTTTCAATATTGTTTTATGGGTTTCAATTGGAACCAATAAAGGTGTTTTTGACGTTTTCATAATTGTCATTCTTTCTTCTGTAATGGCTTCAAATTATTATCCACGAAAGGAGAAAGTGTTTTCGTTCAAGATAGTAGCCAGAAATGTTCTTTTATTGGCATTGTTCGTATTGTTATTAGCAAAATTTACTTCCAATATAGAAGCGAGAATGGGAGGAATGAAAAAGACTGAGCTAACAACAGGTATAAGAATGGATGAAAATTCAGTTTTTATTAAGTACACTCCAAAATTAATGCACAGTCTTGTACTCAGCCTGAACTCTTATGTTACTCAAGGTTATTACGGTCTTTCGCTTGGGTTAGAATTACCTATGGAAACAACCTACGGTTTTGGGAATTCACCTTTTATATTTTCACTTGTAAACAAATTTGTAGACATTAAGGATCAATCACTAGTTAATAGGATTGAAGAAAATTATCGGTGGGGCTCACAGCAAAACTGGCATAGTTTTTATACGTGGTGGGCGTCCGATATTACGTTTTACCTATTGCCTTTCTTAGTCTTCTTATTTGGTTCTTTTTTTGCAAAACTTTGGAATGATGTACTTAGATTTCGAAATCCATTTGCAATAGGTTTATTTACTTTAATGGGAATTTTGTTTGCATATATGCCAGCAAATAACCAAGTTTTCGCTTTCCCAGCAACCTTGTTTGCGTTTTGGGGTTTATATTATTTTTATTCAAAAACCCGAAGCCAAAAAGATGAACGACAATAAATTCAATAAAAGTGTATTGAATTTGGCCACAAGCAGTTCCATGATTTTGGGAAGTGTCTTAAAAGTAGTTGTGGCTAATTATATGATTGAAACATTCGGGTCCGAGTTAAATGGCATTATTGCATCGGTAAGCTATATAGTAATGTTACTTACAGTTTTAGAAGCTGGATTAACTATAGCGGTAAATACAACACTTTACGCTCCGTTTTTGAAAAGCCAATATCATATTATAAATCCTATAATGGGAGCGGCACGTAAAACGCTGTTTTTAGTAGGTTGCTTGCTTTTTACACTGGTCTGCATAATTGGTTTAATTTATCCGCAAATTGTTACTACCGATATTTCTGGAGGCCTTATTTTCTACCTTTTTATTACCACAGGCTTAGGAACATTTTTTTACATTGGATTTACGTTACAATACTCTATAATGTTTCAGGTTTCCCAAAGAGAATTTGTTACTAGCGCAGTTACTTCCATAACAGATATAATAGCTCAAACAATTGTAATTCTACTTATAATTTATACCAAAAACATTTATATAATTCAGTTTTTATTATTGTTAATGATAATAATAAAAGGGTTGATGATTTATTTTTTCTTTAAAAAATCATTTCCAAAAGTAGATTTTTCAGGTATTAAGGATTATTCAGCTGTAAAAAAATCGAAAGATATTTTTATGCAAAAAGTTGCGGGAATGATCTATTCAACAACATCGCTAATTTTAATTACAATATTTATAAATCCTACTGTGGCTAGTGTTTATTTTGTTCTTATAAGCATTTTTGCAATTTTTAAAGGTGTTGTAAATGCATTTATAAGTGCCCCGATTAATGGTTTGGGTCAAGTTTTTTCCTTAAATCTTGGTAAGCGGGAAGGCTCATTATTTATACGTTATCAATTTGTAATTTTTATAATTATAACCTTCGTTTTATGTGTTTTACTTATAACGTTAAGACCGTTCTTAATGATTTATGCAGCAGATTTTGATAATGCTTTATACTACGACAAAACACTCGTTATTTTATTCGTTTTCTTGTGTTATACAGAGTTGTTTCATATCCCAAGCGGTTCAATTATTAACGTAACTGGAAATTATATTTTAACAAAAAAAACGTTTATCGTTTTCTCCATCATAAATTTAGTTTTGGCAACTATATTCATTCAATTTTTTGGCGTTAATGGTGTTCTTATTGCTGGAATAATATCTAACCTTTATTTGGGTGGGGTAGAAGTGTTTTTTGCGCACTTCGTTATATTTAAGAACATATTCATACAGTTTCTAAAAATCTTAAGTATTTCATTTGTTTTATTAATATCTACGTTTTTATTTGGATTGTATTTTGAAATTGAAGCTACAAATTATCTCAATTTATTTTTCTATACATTTACAACGGCAATGGTAATAATCATTATAGTTGTAGCATTGTATTATACGCTTTTAGGCAACGTTTTTAAGGAAGTGAAAGATGATATTTTAACCTTTATAAATCGAAAAAAAATAAATTAATTATTGGTTTGAAAGACTCAAGAATTTTAATTGTGGCGCACAATAGTTTTTCCAAATTTTCTAATAATGGGAAAACATTAGAATCTATGTTTTCAGATTTTAAAAGAGAACAGTTAATGCAGGTCTTTTTTAGTGAAAATGAACACCCAGATTTTGAGTTTTGTACTAACTATTTCAAGATAACAGATGGGAACGTACTTAAAAAACTGTTGTTTTTAGCTAAAGATTGTGGAAGTATTGAAAATTTCAATGATGAAGAATTGTTAAAAATTGATGATTATAACGTTAAATCCAAAAAATTCAAAAACTCAATCTTTTTTAAATTCGCAAAATCAAAATCAAATTATTTGACATTTTTTAGGGATATCTTATGGTCTTTTAATACTTGGAAAACAAAAAAGTTTCTAGACTGGAATAATACTTTAAATCCAAATCTTGTTTTTTATGTTGGAGGAAATTTTGGCTTTTCTCATAATATTGCCCGCTATCTTGCAAAATATAATAACGTCCCACTAGTTGTATATTTTACGGACGATTATTTAATAAATCCTATCAATCAAAACATTATTGATGTAATACAACGTAATAGGATGAAATTATTTTACAAAAAAACTGTTGAGCAGGCAGCTATATGTTTTGCTATTGGAGATTTAATGGCGAAAGATTATAGCACTTATTTTGGTAAAAAGTTTCATCCAATAATGAATTCAACCGAAATTGAAGAATATGTGCTGTATACGCAGAAACAAAGGATTGTAGTTTCTTATTTTGGTGGCTTGCATCTTAACAGAGATAAAATGTTAACCCGTCTTGGCAAAGTAAATTCGAATATTTCAATTAATGTATATTCAATGGCAGAAGTTTCTGATAAATTGAATGGCCAATTTAAAGCTTCGGGAATTGATTTTAAAGGTGCAATAACTGGCAAAGCTTTAAAAAAGGCAATTATTGAAAGCGATATACTTCTCCACGTGGAAAGTGATGATGCATTTAATAAATCCTTAACCAAGCTTTCTGTTTCTACCAAAATTCCAGAATATTTAATGTCTGGTCGTTTAATTTTAGGTTTTGGTCCACCCGATGCTGCATCAATGCGTATCTTGTCCGACAATGAAATTGGACTCGTAATTCCTAGCACAGTTCCCGATAAATTGTTGGAAACAGAATTAAATGAAATCGCAAGCAATTTTGAATTAAGAAAAGCAATTGGCAAAAAAGGGTACGACTACGCAGTCAATAATTTTGACAAGCAAATAATATCAAAACAATTTAAACAGCAATTAGAAAGTTTATTATAATTATATGTTGAACAATAAAACCCTCCTCATTACTGGCGGAACAGGCTCTTTTGGAAATGCGGTATTAAACCGTTTTTTACATACAGACCATTTCAGTGAAATCAGGATTTTTTCTCGAGATGAGAAAAAACAAAATGATATGCGTACATCCTTGAAAAGTGATAAACTTAAATTTTATATAGGTGATGTGCGTAACTACGACAGTATAGAACCTGCAATGAGAGGAGTAGATTATGTTTTTCATGCGGCAGCTCTTAAACAAGTCCCTTCTTGCGAGTTTTTTCCTTTAGAAGCAACACGCACTAATGTTTTTGGAACACAGAATGTAATAGATGCAGCAGCATTTAATAAAGTTCAAAAAGTTATTTGTCTTAGTACAGATAAAGCGGCTTATCCAATAAATGCGATGGGCATTTCCAAAGCGCTGATGGAAAAAGTTGCAGTTGCCGCTTCTAGAAACAATAAAGATACCGTAGTTTGCCTAACGCGTTACGGGAATGTTATGGCGTCACGCGGTTCGGTTATTCCGTTGTTTATTAACCAAATTAAGAATGAGCAACCTATAACTATTACAGACCCAAATATGACTCGTTTTTTAATGTCCTTGGATGATGCGGTAGAGTTGGTTTTGTTCGCTTTTGAAAATGGAAATACGGGAGATTTATTTGTAAACAAAGCACCTGCCGGAACCATTAAAGATTTAGCACAAGCATTAAAAGAAATATACAAAAGCAATGCCGAAATAAAAATTATCGGTACTCGCCACGGCGAAAAACTTTACGAAACACTTTGTACGCGTGAAGAAATGACTAAGGCTGAAGATATGGGCGACTTTTATAGAATTCCGGCGGACAATCGAGATTTAAATTATGCGCAATATTTTTCTGAAGGCGAAGTAGATGTTAGTAAAATTGAAGATTACCACAGCCATAATACAGAAAGACTTGATGTGGAAGGAATGAAAAAACTTTTATCGAATTTAGATAGTATAAAGAGCGATTTAAAATAAAAAAATGTCACTTCAAAAACCAAAATTAATTGAAGGTGGAATTTTCAACGATGACCGTGGCAGTCTTCGCTTTATAAACGATTTTGATCTTGTCCCAATAAGGCGAATGTACTTTACTACAAATGTAAACACCTCCATAATAAGAGCTTGGCAAGGACATAAAATTGAATCACGTTGGTTTGTTTGTTGTCAAGGTGCATTTACGGTTAAGTTGGTGGAAGTTTTAGATTGGGAGAACCAAATACCAGCAAATGACATTCTAGAATTTGAAATTTCAGCTGATAAACCTAGCGTTTTACATATTCCACCGGGATATGCAAATGGATTTAAAGCTAATATAGAAAATTCTCAAATGATGATTTTTTCAGATTATGAATTACATACAGTGGAGGACAATTATAAATTTGAACCCAAAAATTTTAAAAAGTGGGAGAATTAATTAATGTAGGAATTACAGGCCAAAACGGCTTTATGGGAATGCACTTGTATAATTTTTTAGGTACAAAACCTGAAGAAATTAAGCGTATTCCATTCAATAAAAATTATTTTGAAAACCCCGAATTACTACAAAAATTTGTATCTGAATGTGATGTTGTAGTACACCTTGCGGCTATGAACAGGCATGAAGATGCAAGTTTTATCTACGACACAAACATTCAACTCGTAAAAAATCTGATTGGTGCTTGCAAAGCTAAAAATGCGACGCCAAAAATTATATTTTCATCGTCCACACAAGAAGAAAAAGACAATTTGTATGGTAATTCAAAAAAAGAAGGAAGAAAAGCTTTTGAAGACTGGGCAAAAATAAATCAAGCATCAGTGGTCTCCTGCATTATTCCCAATGTATTTGGGCCTTTTGGAAAACCTAATTATAACTCAGTTGTATCAACTTTTTGCCACAAATTAACACATAATGAAACGCCAATTATTATAAATGATAGCAAAGTAAATCTGATATATATTAATGAGCTTTCAGAAATATTGTACAATCATATAATTTCAGATGATGAAGGAATACTAGTTGATAAAATCAATCACACTTCAACAAAAAATGTTTCAGCAATTCTAAAATTGCTACAAGGGTATAAAGAAAGTTATTTTGAAAATGGAATTGTTCCAGACCTTTCGGTTCCATTTGAAAAAGCACTCTTCAATACCTTTACGTCTTATATTCCGAAGAATTATTTTCCCCGAAATTTTACAAAGCACGTAGACAATCGGGGCGCTTTTGTAGAAATAATGCGCGCCAATACGCCAGGACAATCTTCGTTTTCCACAACTGTTCCAGGAATAACCCGCGGAAACCATTATCACACCCGTAAAGTGGAACGTTTTGCAGTTATAAGCGGAAAGGCTTCAATAAAATTACGAAAAATAAATACGGATGATGTTTTTGAGTATTTTTTGGATGGCGAAACCCCAAGTTATGTAGATATGCCCATTTGGTACACCCACAACATTACCAACATTGGTCATGAAGAGTTAATTACCCTGTTTTGGATAAATGAACCATACGATGCCACAGATCCCGATACATATTTTGAAACAGTATAATTGAAATATTATTTTTAAAGGTCTAAGTTTGCAGAGGTTTAAAGAAATTATATTTAAATGAAAAAATTAAAAGTTGTTACTGTAGTAGGCACACGACCAGAAATTATCCGTTTGGCGTGCGTTATGCAAGCTTTAGATGCAAACGAAGCAATTGAACATATTCTTGTACATTCGGGTCAAAACTATGATTATGAGTTGAATGAAATATTTTTTGAAGACTTAGAAATCCGAAGACCAGATTATTTTTTGGAAGCTGCAGGCCAAAATGCAACCGAAACTATTGGAAACATTATAATAAAAATTGATCCAATTCTTGAGAAAGAAAATCCGGATGCTTTTTTGGTTTTAGGAGATACAAATTCCTGTTTATGCGCCATTCCAGCAAAAAAACGAAAAATCCCAATTTTTCATATGGAAGCCGGAAATCGTTGTTTTGATCAACGAGTGCCAGAGGAAACCAACCGTAAAATTGTTGACCATATTAGTGACGTAAACCTTACGTATAGCAGTATTGCAAGGGAATATTTATTGCGTGAAGGTCTTCCGGCAGATAGAATTATAAAAACAGGAAGCCCAATGTACGAGGTGCTTACTAAATTCAAGCATAAAATTGAAGCAAGCGATGTGCTTTCAAAATTGAATCTTGAGAAACACAAATTCTTTGTAGTTTCCTCGCACAGAGAAGAAAATATAAATAACTCGAAAAATTTTGAAGGTTTAATTAGTTCACTAAATCAAATTGCTGAAAAGTATGATTTTCCAATCATAGTATCAACCCATCCACGAACAAGGAATATGTTGGATGCTAATAATTTAAAAATTCATGAAAACATTCAATTTTTAAAGCCTCTTGGTTTTTCTGATTATAACGCTTTGCAAATGCATAGTTTTGCGGTACTTTCGGATAGTGGAACAATTTCTGAAGAATCATCAATTTTAAATTTTCATGCCATTAATATCCGCGACGCCCACGAACGTCCTGAAGCAATGGAGGAAGCAAGTGTAATGATGACGGGATTAAATCCAGAACGTATAATGCAGGCACTTGCAGCTCTTTCAGCGCAAAAACGAACTCCAGAACGTAATTTCAGAAAAGTGGCAGATTACAGTATGCCAAATGTTTCTGAAAAAGTAGTGCGCATTATCCTATCTTATGTGGATTATGTGAATAGGGTAGTGTGGAGTAAAAATATTTCTTAATTAAAATAAATGAGGTTACTTTTTTTAACAATGGTAAAAATAGATTCTTTGGAAACAAGGGGAATCTATTGTGACCTTTTAAATAAATTTAAAGCTGAAGGTCACGAAATTGTTATAATTTCTCCTACGCAAAGGCGAAATAAAGAAAATACATCTTTAAAAAAACAAGATGGAATAACATTCATTACCGTAAAAACATTAAATGTTGAAAAAACGAATATCGTCGAAAAAGGTTTTGGGCAGCTGTTAATTGAAAATCTTTTCCTTCGAGCCATTAAAAAATATTGTTCGGATATAAAATTTGATTTGATATTATATTCTACACCACCAATAACATTTTCGAAGGCAATAAAGTTTATTAAAAAAAGAGATGGAGCCTATAGCTACTTATTATTGAAAGACATTTTTCCTCAAAATGCCGTAGATCTTAAGATGATGAAGAAAAACGGATTTTTGCATAAATTTTTCGCGAAAAAGGAACGGATATTGTATGAAATTTCAGATACAATTGGCTGTATGTCTCCTGCAAACTTAGCTTTTCTTCTTAAAAATAATACTTACTTACCAATACAAAAAGTTGAAGAAAACCCAAATACCATTTTTCCAAACAATAATTACATAAGTGAGGATGAAAAGAAATCTATTAGGAAAAAATATGAACTTCCATTAGATACAAAAATATTTGTTTACGGGGGCAATCTAGGTGCACCTCAAGGTGTAGATTTTTTGTTGCAAACAATTCAAGCTTCGGAAAATTTGAATGCTTATTTCTTGATAGTTGGCTCAGGAACAAAATTTGCGGCTATTTCAAATTGGTTTGCAAAAAACAAACCTAAAAATGCTAAATTGCTTTCAACTATTCCCAAAGAGGATTATGATATTTTATTGCAAGCTTGTAATTTTGGAATGATCTTTCTTCATCCTAATTTTACAATCCCTAATTTTCCATCTAGATTGCTATCTTATTTAGAAATGGCAATGCCAATTATCGCTGCTACGGACATAAGTACCGATATGGGTACAATTATAGAAGAAACTGAGTGCGGCTATTGGGCAAAATCTGGCGATATAGAAGCCCAAATAAATAACATCAAAAAATTACTGAATTTGGATCCAGAAAAGTTATTAAAAATGAAAAAGAATTCAGCTTCACTGTTATCAAGTAGATATACAATTGATGTTTCATATAATGCAATTATGGCAAGAATTAAATAGATAACTATTTGAAATCATTGCACAAAGCCTTTAATTTAAAGCATTCATTAATAATTAAAAGCGCATCCTATTTTGAAAGTTTTGCTTAGTTTTGCCACTTCAAATAAAAGATTAAAAATATAGATGTACGCTAAGATTATCAAGCCTTTAATCGACAGAATTTTTGCTTTCTTTTTTTTGTTGGCCGTTAGCCCAATATTTTTAATAACATTATTTGGACTTTATATAGCGAATAAAGGGAGTGTTTTTTTCTTCCAATTACGTCCTGGAAAAGATGAAAAAATATTCAAAATTATTAAGTTTAAAACGATGACAGATGCGGTTGGGAGTGATGGAGAATTGTTGCCAGACGCTGTTAGGTTAACACCATTTGGAAAATTTGTGAGAGCTACGTCTTTGGATGAAATCCCACAGTTAATAAATGTACTTATAGGAAATATGAGCATTATTGGCCCTAGACCTTTACTTCCTGAATATTTACTATTATATAATGAAGTACAGAAGAAAAGGCATCTTGTAAAACCAGGTATTACTGGTTGGGCTCAGGTAAATGGCAGAAATGCAATTAGTTGGGATAAAAAACTTTCGCTTGATGTTTGGTACGTTGAAAACCAATCATTTTCATTAGATTTTTCAATACTAATTAAAACAATCAAAAAAGTTTTTATCAGGGAAGGGATTAATTCTAAAGATGAAGCAACCACAGAAAAATTTAAAGGCTCTCAAAAACAATAACCAAGGTAATTTATGAAAGAAATAGTGCTTTATGGAGCTGGAGGCCATTGTTACGCAGCTTTAGAATTGATTAGCAGTTTAAAACAATATGTAGTTACAGCGATTATAGATGATAATCCAACCGTAGAGAAAATTCTTGGAGTACCTGTTGTTAAATCTAATTCAAATAATACTACATATGATAATGTATGCATAAGTATTGGTGACAATCACAATAGAAAAAAAATTGCTGGTAGCTTAGTTTCAAATTTTCCAAAGTTTTGTCATGAAAGTGCAGCTATTTATCAATCGGCTATAATCGGAGATGGAACATTAGTGCTGCCTAATTCTACAATAGATGCCGCTGTTACAATCGGCAAGTTTTGTATAATTAACAATGGTGCCGTAGTTTCCCACAACGCTGTTGTTGGAGATTATTCTCATATAGCCATTAACGTTTCAATTGCAGGCGGTGTAGAAATAGGTAAATATTCCCTAATTGGAGCAGGCAGTATAATACTTCCAAATGTAAAAATTGGAAAAAATGTAACTATAGGTGCAGGAACAATTGTAACGAAAGATGTTAAGGATAATGTAGTATTTTACGGTAATCCTGCAATTATTAAAAAATATAAAAATTTAGATGGAAGATAAAATATGGCTTTCTTCACCACATATGGGAGGCGGAGAGCAAAAATATATTCAAGAAGCTTTTGATACTAATTGGATAGCTCCTTTAGGAGCTAATGTAAATGGCTTTGAAAAGGATCTTGAAAATTATTTAGGAAAAAATAGTCACGTTGCATGTGTAAGTAGCGGAACAAGTGCAATTCATTTAGCACTAATAATTGCAGGAGTACAAAGGGATGATGAAGTAATTTGTCAATCCTTCACATTTTGCGGATCTGCAAATCCTATAAAATATTGTGGAGCAATTCCGGTTTTTGTAGACAGTGAAAATGAAACTTGGAATATATCCCCAGAATATCTTGAAGAAGCAATTAAAGATGGAATAGCTAGAGGTAAAAAGCCAAAAGCAGCTATAATAGTGCACCTTTATGGGATGCCAGCAAAGATTAAAAAACTTGAAGCAATTTGTAAAAAATACGATGTATTTTTAATTGAAGATGCTGCAGAGGCGTTAGGATCCTCTTACAAAGGCGAAAAGTGTGGAACTTTCGGGGATATTTCAATTTTATCTTTTAACGGTAATAAAATAATTACTACCTCAAGTGGTGGCGCTTTGGTTTGTAGGAGTGCTGAGCATAAGGAAAAAGCTATATATTTAGCAACCCAAGCAAGAGATGATGCTCCACATTATCAACATTCTGAAATTGGTTATAATTATAGAATGAGCAATATAGTTGCCGGTATTGGAAGAGGACAGATGGAAATATTGGATAAACACGTGGAATTAAGACAAAAAAATAACCAATTTTATAAACGTATTTTTGAAAAAATTGATGATGTTAAATTATTTCAGGAACCTTCGGAAAACTTTGTCAGTAATCATTGGCTCTCTTCTATAACTTTCGAAAAAATTTACGAAAATCACAATTCAGAAAATTTACGTTTATATTTGCATGGCTTTAACATAGAGGCTAGGCCTTTATGGAAGCCTATGCATCTTCAACCTGTCTTTGAAGACAATATTTATTTTGGAAGTAATATATCATCCCGATTATTTGATACTGGACTTTGCTTACCTTCAGGATCTAATTTAACAACAGCAGAACTTGATAAAATTGAGCAAGTTATAATTAATTACTTTAAGTAATATTTTATCAATATGAATGTAGGAAAATGAAACGAAAGTTAAGAGATGCTATTAATATAATTATGTCTTCTGAAGACAATAAATTAGATATTAGAAATGTAAAATACGTCCCGCGTTGGATTGTTTTATGTATAGATATATTTCTTCTTTGTTTATCACTAGCGCTTACTATTTACATTTTAAGTGACCTGCATATTAATTATGTTGCTAAAGTAGGGATTGTATTTCAAGTAGCTATAGTTTTGGGAGTTAACCTTCTATTCATGTTGGTATTTAAGACTTATGCTGGTCTAATAAGGCATTCATCCTATATGGATGCTTTAAAAATTATTTTATCTTCCGTCAGTACTTATTTAGTTTTAAAAATTATCGATTTTATTGCTCGATGGGTCCTAGGAGAGCGCTTTTTTTTAAACGCGTCATTAATACTTTATCTATTTTTCTCATTTACGTTTTTATTCATTTTCAGATTAGCGGTAAAGCAGGCTTATGAATATGTGAAAATAATACGAAGAAGCGAAACATTTGATAACGCAATAATTTTGGGTTCTGGTGAAAATGCAATTTCCGTAGCTGCCGCTTTAGATATTGAGCATCCACAACGTTTTAAAATTAAGGGTTTTATTGTGAATGATAAAATAAATAAACGATTGAGGATTGTTGGCAAACCTGTATATAAGTTTGATGAAAATATAATTTTAAGATTAAAAGAGTCTGATATTTCAGCAGTTATAATAGCTGAAGATAAATTATCTACAAAAGAAAAATTTAAACTTGTAGAAGACTGTTTAGAGAATGACATAAAAGTTTACAATTCACCATTGGTAATAGATTGGAGTGATACAACTTCAGTCACCAACCAAGTAAAAAGTTTAGAGATTGATGATATTTTAGAAAGAGAACCAATTGTGCTTCACAATGAGGAAAAACGACAGCAATTAACAGATAAAACGGTTATGGTTACTGGTGGTGCTGGCTCAATTGGTAGTGAAATTGTAAGACAAATTATAAAGTATAATCCAAAACTGATTTTGGTTTTGGACCAAGCTGAAACTCCTTTACACAATTTACAACTTGAATTGGAGGAAGAGTATTCATCATTGAATATTAAATTTTTAATATGTGATGTTGCAAACAGAAATAGATTGTCTATATTTTTTGAAAGATATAAAATAGACGCCATATACCACGCTGCTGCGTATAAGCACGTACCGTTAATGGAAGATAATTCTCCGGAAGCGATAATTACCAACATATATGGAACTAAAAACTTAGCCGATTTAGCAGTTTTCTACAATGTTTCCCACTTTGTAATGGTTTCTACGGATAAAGCCGTAAACCCAAGTAATGTGATGGGAGCATCCAAAAGAGCTGCGGAAATGTATGTCCAATCCCTCAATTTCCAGGCAGCAAAAACGAATAGTAGAAGCACAACAAAATTTATTACCACACGCTTTGGAAACGTACTTGGTAGTAACGGTAGTGTTGTTCCATTATTTAAAGCGCAGATTGAAAAAGGTGGGCCAATAACAATTACCCATCCGGATATTATAAGATATTTTATGACAATATCGGAGGCATGTCAGTTAGTTCTGGAAGCAGGCGCAATGGGAAAAGGTGGTGAAATCTTCATATTTGATATGGGCGAACCCGTAAAAATTATGAATTTGGCTATAAAAATGATTAAGCTCGCAGGTTTTGTTCCTTTTAAGGATATTGATATAAAAATTACTGGGTTAAGACCAGGAGAAAAGCTTTATGAGGAATTACTGAGTGATTCTAGTAAAACGCTTCCTACACATCATAAAAAAATTATGGTGAGCAAAGACATTATTGAAGATTATGATTTTGTTGAAAAGCAAATAAATAAAATAATAAAAGCTGCTCTTCGCTTAAAAGAAAAGGATGTTGTTGCCAAATTAAAGTCTCTTGTACCAGAATTTATAAGTAAAAATTCAGAGTTTGAAAGTTTAGATACTCAAAATAGTAAGTTCTTTACTGATGAAAATGAAAAGAAAACTGTTTCGGCAAAAAACTGAATTAGTAAATGAAAATAAATCGTATCATATTTATTTTAATTATATCGCTACTTGCAGATAGCCAAATAGTTGCTCAAAATAATAATTTTAAAATTGATACTGAAATTGGT
>JBBSOK010000002.1:0-60988 GCA_038259825.1 Flavobacteriales bacterium | reverse complement strand
GATTGCTGAGCGAAGCCGAAGTACAGCCGAAGTGCCATACATAAAACCGCCCCCGGTTGCTGAGCGAAGCCGAAGCACAAATTGGCACACTGAGCCTGGTTGCTGAGCCTGGCGAAGCGCAGCCGAAGCACCAAACATAAAACCGCCCCCGGTTGCTGAGCGAAGCCGAAGCACCAATTGTCACACTGAGCGTGGTTGCTGAGCCTGCCGAAGTGCAGCCGAAGCACCAAACATAAAACCGCCCCCGGTTGCTGAGCGAAGCCGAAGCACCAAACATAAAACCGCCCCCGGTTGCTGAGCGAAGCCGAAGCACCAAGTGTCACACTGAGCGTGATTGCTGAGCGAAGCCAAAGCACCAAATGACACACTGAGCGTGGTTGCTGAGCCTGCCGAAGTGCAGCCGAAGCACAAATTGTCACACTGAGCGAAGCCGAAGTGCCCACGACACTCCCATGATACTCCCACCATACTTGCACTAAACTGCACTAGCTCGATATCTACCATACATAAAACAAAAAGTATAAATCAAAAAAAACAAACGATTTAAAGAAAAAAAAGAGGCTACGATATAAAAAAATAGAACTAAAAAATTTTAACAGCAAATCAATTATATAACCTCTAAAAATTAAGTAACCCTCAATTAAAAATAAAGCCCTGTTTAGTATTAAATTATATAAAATTATATAATAAAAAAGAATTGGTTTGTTTCGAAAAGCGCCTATTTGCAAGGGTTCAAAAGCTGTCGTACTATTGTCCTATGCCTAAACAAAGAGGCCCCTTAAAAATTGTTGGTACGCTAGACGACATCAATTTTTACAAACTGAAAGAGGGATACGGTGTCCGCATGAAGGGCGGTGTGGATAAAGACCGTATTCTAAGCGAAGCAAGATTCGCACGAACCCGTGAAAACATGTCGGAATTTGGCGAAAGCGCCACTTCCGGTAAGTATTTACGTAAAGCGGCAGCAGGATTAACGCTGTCAGCTAAAGACAGTACCTCGGTTGCACGTTTAACCAAGGTTATGACAAGTATTAAGAACTTTGACGGCACTTCCGCACGTGGGATGCGCCGTGTAGAGATCGGCATTCGAACCCCACAAGGGTTAGCATTGCTAAAAAGCTTCGACTTTAATGTAGAAGCTCCGCTTTACACAGTTCTTAAAGCACCCTACACGTTGGAAACTGCAACCGGTCAGGTTGATATTCAGGAATTAATCCCTGCCAAAAATCTTATATTTCCCCCTGCAGCTACTCACGTAAGCCTTATGTGCGGATTTATGATAATAGATTTCGCAACAGGCGATTTTGATGTTACTGAAAGTCCGGTAACAAATCTGCCAATTAACTTGACGCAAACTCAAGTTTCATTGACTCCTGAAGATGTTCCTACAGGAACAGGAACAGCCATTTATTTAATTGGAATCCAATTTTTCCAAGAAATAAATGCAGTGCAGTATCCCTTGGCAGAAGGTGCCTTTAATACGTTGAGTATTATAGATGCCTTAAGTTAAACTGTCAAGTTAACAAGACCGATATTTAATTATCACTATAACTCTAAAAGGAACGAATCGCAGTTATAGAACGTTAATTAGATGTCGGTCTATTTTATGTTACAAGACAGAAATAGCAACAGCACGTAAACAATAAAGAACTCATTCCTACTTCAAAATTAGAAAAACTCGTCCAACTATTGCCAGTACTAAGCTTTTTTAATGCTGAATTTTCGAAACCAACTAAGCAAAAGAATACCGAAGTTATTTTTGTTTAATTAATACCAATCTGCATGATATTGCTCACTCCCTAAGGAATATATAAGCCCAATACTCAAACTCACATAACTACCTGATACTGCATCATAGTTATTATTGATAAGTATGCCGTTATAATCAAAATGTTGTTTGAAGTTTCTAATGTATGTAACATCTCCAAATAGACTAAATCTTTCGCTTAATTTTGCCTGTGCTGTAAACCCTACCAAAAAATTGCCAATATGATCTGTTCCTTGAGATGAAGACGGATTGGCAAAGCTAATTCCTATTCCTGTATGAACAAGAACGGCAAATCCTAGGCGCTTGCGGTTATCAACATTTAATATTCTTCCCACATTTGCAACTCCTTCTAATGCCAGCCGGTTCATACTAATGCCCATATCCTTTGCATCTGGATTTTCAAAACGATTATAAGAGTAATGTCCCTTTAATCCAAGCTTTTCGGTAAACATATACCTACCCGAAAGACCAAACTGCTGGAAAGAAACATATTCTGATTGAGAAATACCCATTTCAGGCGTCAGCGGAAGTTGTGCTCCTGCGCTAATTTCTAAGGAAAACTTGTTAAATTTAGACTCTTGGGCGGAGCCCAAAAATCCATTAAATACCAATAATATAATAGTTACGTACTTACAATAAGATAATAAATTCACTGTGGGGATTGTTTTTTAAGGTTAGTTGTTATAATAATGTTTAATCTATTTTTTAATCTTTATAAATTTGATTTCTCGCTCTGGCTAATTCCTAATCCTTATCCAAGCGTCCCAAATACTGTCCGTACTCAGCTTTTTTAAATGCTTCGGCTTTTTGCTGTAATTGGTCTTTACTCATCCAACCTTTATTATAGGCTATTTCTTCAATACAACCAATCTTTAATCCTGTACGTTTTTCCACAGCCTTTACAAATTCTGTTGCCTCCGTTAGCGCTTCGTGGGTTCCAGTATCTAACCAAGCAAATCCACGACTTAATAATTGCATTTTCAAAGAATCCCTTTCCAAATAGGTTTGGTTCACCGTTGTAATTTCCAACTCTCCCCTATGAGAAGGCTTTACGTTTTTGGCAACATCTATTACTGAATTTGGATAAAAATAGAGTCCAACAACAGCAAAATTGGATTTAGGCTTGCTCGGTTTTTCCTCGATACTTACAACATTCATTTCAGCATCAAATTCTGCAACGCCATATCTTTCTGGATCGTTAACATAATTACCAAAAACCACTGCCTTTTTTTCTGTCTCAACAGTTTCTACAGCCTCTTTCAGTATTTTATTAAGTCCTGCGCCATAAAAAATATTGTCTCCCAATACCAAACAAACATCATCACCACCAATAAATTCTTCACCTATTATAAACGCTTGCGCCAATCCATCTGGACTGGGTTGTTCTTTATAGGTTAATTGAATTCCAAATTGGCTTCCATCACCTAACAAACGCTCAAAATTCGGTAAATCGTGAGGGGTTGAAATAATTAATATATCCCTTATACCCGCCAACAATAAAACGGAAAGCGGATAATAAATCATTGGCTTGTCATAAATAGGCAACAACTGCTTACTTACAGCCAAGGTTAAAGGATGTAAACGTGTTCCTGAGCCTCCAGCTAATATAATTCCTTTCATACTTTTGTTGTTTTTTGTTAGTTGTTAGTTGTTAGTTGTTGTTTTTTGGTTGTTAAGGTTAATGGTTGATTGTTGAATGGTGATTGTTGATTGGTGTTGTTAATTGTTGGTTGTTAATTGTAAGTTGTTAGTTGTTAGTAAATTAAAATTCACAAATCCCTAATCCCAATTCCCTAATCCCCTTTCAATATCCTCAAACATTCTTCTAGGCTTTTCTTCCAAAATGGAATATTGAGATTATAGGTTTTAATAATTTTTGATGTGTTTAATAATGAATAGGACGGTCTCTTTGCAACTGTAGGAAATTGTGATGACGATACGGCTTCCACATTACATTCAAGATTTGAAAGGTCGCGTATGGCAGTTGCAAATTCAAACCAAGATATTTCCCCTTCATTTGAATAATGATATATTCCTCCCTGCCACTTTTCAGTAATTGCAATGTTCATAATTGCCTTCGCCAAATCTAATGCGTATGTTGGTGAGCCTATTTGATCATTAACAACATTTAGACTATCTCTTTCAGTCATTAGTCTAATCATTGTTTTCACAAAATTATTCCCATATTCTGAATATACCCAAGCTGTTCGTATAATTATTGCTTCGGGTAAGTTTTGTTGTATTGCCTTCTCCCCTTTCAACTTTGTTTCCCCATACCAATTAATAGGCGCTGTAGCTGCGCTTTCTTCTATTGGAGTATTGCTACTTCCATCAAAAACGTAATCTGTAGAAATATGGATTAATTTTGAATTGTTCTTAGCACACCAAGTTGAAATAGTGTCTAAAGCCAGATTATTTACTTTATTTGCTAGCTCCTTTTCACTTTCTGCCTTATCTACAGCCGTATATGCACCTGCGCTAAT
This sequence comes from Flavobacteriales bacterium, assembly GCA_038259825.1. Lineage (GTDB taxonomy): Bacteria > Bacteroidota > Bacteroidia > Flavobacteriales > Flavobacteriaceae > JBBSOK01. The sequence goes on along the minus strand of JBBSOK010000002.1, from coordinate 56,737 downwards.
TATTATATCTGGTACAGTTTTATCTAAGAATGAATTGATAGCTGCTTCATCCTCTAATGGCATCATTACTCTATCCGCAAAAACAAAGTCAAATTGGGGATAGTTCTTAGAAATTTTCTGAAGTTCAGATCCTAATTGCCCATTTGAGCCTGTTACCAAGATTGAGGGCATACTATATATTTTTTAAATCTTTGAAGAACGGCATTTGCATGTCCTTTTCTGAAACTACTGCTTCCGCCTTACTAATTTGCCAATCTATATTAAATTCAGGATCGTCATAACGCAGTCCGATTTCCGATTGCTTACTATAAAAATTATCACACTTATAAAAAAACGTAGCCTTTTCACTTAAAACAGAAAAACCATGCAAACAGCCACGAGGTACAAAAAGCTGCTTTTTATTTTCTGCGCTTAATTCAATATCAAAATGTTGTAAGTAGGTTTCAGAATCGGGTCTAAAATCTACCACCACATCCAAAACTTTTCCATTTATAACCCTTACCAATTTTGCCTGTGCCATTTCTCCTTCTTGCGCATGCAATCCCCTTATAACTCCAAATGTAGATTGCGATTCATTATCCTGAACAAAATTTACTTTTAAGCCTGTTTTCTCCTCAAAGGATTTTTCATTAAATGTTTCCATAAAATAACCTCTAGAATCTGAAAATACAGCGGGTTCAATTATAAAACAATCCTTTATTTTGGTCTTTTCTACCTTCATACTATTTACGAATATTGCTCTTTATAATATTTTTGATAATCGCCACTGGTTACTTGCTGCATCCATTCTTCATTATCCAAATACCAATCTATAGTTTTTGAAAGTCCTTCTTCAAAAGTAACGCTTGGCTTCCATCCTAATTCCTTATTTATTTTTGAAGCATCAATAGCATATCTCAAATCATGTCCCGGTCGGTCTTTAACGTACGTTATCAGTTTTTCGCTTTCACCCTTTTCCCTCTTTAGCTTTTCATCCATTTGGCTACAAAGCAACTTAACCAAATCTATATTCTTCCACTCATTAAAACCGCCAATATTATAGGTTTCGTGGTTTTTTCCTTGGTGAAAAACAAGATCTATTGCTTTTGCGTGATCGATAACAAACAACCAATCCCGTGTATAATTGCCATCTCCATAAACCGGCAATGGTTTCTTTTCAATAATATTATTAATAAACAATGGAATTAATTTCTCAGGAAAGTGGTTTGGCCCATAATTGTTACTACAATTACTTATCACATAAGGCAAACCATACGTTTCGCCATATGCACGAACAAAATGATCACTACTAGCTTTTGATGCTGAATAAGGTGAATTTGGATCGTATGATGTAGTCTCGGTAAATAAGCCTGTTTCTCCCAAGCTTCCATATACCTCGTCGGTACTTACATGGTAAAAACGCTTGCCTTCCCAGTCATTCTGCCAAAGCTTTTTAAATGCCTGAAGCAAAATCATTGTACCCAATATATTTGTTTTTGCAAATGCTAATGGATCCGTAATAGAACGGTCCACATGGCTTTCTGCAGCTAAATGGATTACATCTGTAAATCTTTCTTTTTCGAAAAGGTTGTTTATAAAAGCATCATCGGTAATATCGCCTTTCACAAAAGTGTAATTCGGCTTATCCTCAATATCACGAAGATTTTCAAGATTACCCGCATATGTTAATGCATCTAAATTATAGATTTTATAATCTGGATATTTGTTTACAAATTCACGAATTACGTGGCTACCTATAAAACCGGCTCCTCCCGTTATTAAGATTCTATTCTTTTCCATACTTTATAATTTTGAATAGCTTTAAATATTTAATTATCTACCTAGATATTGAACTCCTAATTGAGCTATTTTCTACCATTCATCTTTTTAAACAATTGTTACAAAGGTACAAGTATCTAAATTTTAGCCTGCAAAGATAGTATTCCTAAAAAGCTATCATACCTTTTTTCTGAAAAAACAAAAATATGGATATAAACATAAACTAAGAAAAAGAATTTGATTATCAATATATTGGATCAATATCAATCTTTAGACAATAGAAGGAATAGATGTTTACAACAATAAATTTTCAACTTAGAATTAAGAGTCTGAAAAGACTATTAGTCTTTTACCTGACAAGTCTCTTCCTGAAGGACTATAACAATTAGAAAGTAGCGCCTATTATGAATGATAAAAAAACGTGAGGTAAGAGGCAATTGAATTAAAATAGCCAATAAGGATTCCTAGCCATTATATTGAATTATATGAATGGTTTAATCCTTTCCTAAATTCTCCCAATACCATCCTACCGCTTCTTGTATTCCGGCCTCAATATGATGGGTTGGTTTGTAGTTTAGATATTTTTCTGCTTTTTCAACAGATGCCAAAGAATGAGGAATATCACCCTTTCGGTTTGGCCCGTGTTTAATATCTACTTCAGAAATTTTTTCATCAAAACTGCTCAAATGCTTCTTCAATAAACCCGTAAGTTGTACAAGATTAGTTCTGTCCCCTACTGCTGTATTATAAACTTGGTTTAAGGCTGCTTCATTATGAGTAGTAATAGCCAGCAAATTCATTTGAACTACATTGTCAATATATGTAAAATCGCGGGAGTAACTTCCGTCCCCATTAATAACGGGGCTCTCGTGTGCCATAAATTGTTTTACAAAAAGAGGAATTACCGCAGCATACGCACCATTAGGATCTTGTCTTCTTCCAAATACATTAAAGTATCTGAGTCCAATTGTATTTAGTCCGTAGGATTTATAGAAGTTATCCGCATAAAGCTCATTTACATATTTTGTAATAGCATAAGGAGATAAAGGTTTCCCAATATTTTCTTCAATCTTTGGTAATGCTTCACTATCCCCGTATGTAGAGCTACTTGCAGCATAAATAAAACGCTTAACTCCAGCATCCCGTGCTGCCACAAGCATATTCAAAAAACCACCAACATTTACATCATTGGAAGTAATAGGATCATTAATAGAACGTGGTACAGAGCCCAAAGCCGCTTGATGCAGTACAAAATCTTGATTTATACAAGCAACATTACACGTTTTTAAATCCCTTATATCTCCATCTATAAGCTTAAAATTTTCGTTCCCCAAAAAAGGAGCAATATTGTGCTTATGTCCTGTCGCAAAGTTATCCAAACAAGTAACTTTTGCATTTAAATTTAATAAGGTTTCACAAAGATTAGAGCCAATAAAGCCAGCTCCTCCTGTTACCAATATATTTTTATTTGCTAGAACTTTAAAATCTTCTAAATTCATCTAAACTTTTTAAAGGTTTGTTTCAAATTACATTAAGTACAATTGAAATTGCATAACTATTGTGACTGATTCTTTCATTCATCAAAATGAATAGTCATAAGTCAAGACTTTATAATATTAAAGTTTGCCAGTGGCGTTTTCCAATACACCCTTAACATCATAAACTACTGAAACTTCTTTTTTATACGGTTCAAGGTCCAATTCTAAGAATTCCTTATGCGCAACACCTAAGATTATACCATCAAACTTTTTCTCCATAAGGGAATCTGTTGTAGTAATATTGTATTCGTGCATTACTTCCGTTGGATTCGCCCAAGGATCATAAGTTGTAACTTTTATTCCGTAATCGGCCAAGGCTTTTATTACATCTACAATCTTAGTATTTCTTACATCCGGACAATTTTCTTTAAAGGTAATTCCCAACATCAATACTTCTGACCCGCCAATTGCAACACCTTTTTTAATAAGACATTTTACTACTTGGCTTGCCACATATTCTCCCATAGAATCATTTAACCTTCTACCTGCTAAAATAATTTCAGGATGATAGCCTTTTTCTTGTGCTTTTTGTGCAAGATAATATGGATCTACACCAATACAGTGTCCACCAACCAAACCAGGTTTAAAAGGTAAAAAGTTCCATTTGGTTCCTGCAGCTTTCAATACTTCATGGGTATCTATCTCTAAAAGATTAAAGATTTTTGCAAGTTCATTTACAAAAGCAATATTAATATCTCGTTGTGAGTTTTCTATAACCTTTGCTGCTTCTGCCACTTTAATACTTGGAGCCAAATAAGTACCACCCGTAATAACGGAAGCATATAATTGGTTAATGTTTTTTGCAGAATCTGGGGTAGAACCAGCAGTAATTTTTAAAATTTTATCTACTGTATGTTCTTTATCTCCTGGATTTATTCGCTCTGGGGAATAACCAACAAAGAAGTCCTCATTTATCTTAAGTCCACTTTCCTTTTCTAAAACTGGAACGCACTCATCTTCTGTTACACCTGGATATACTGTTGATTCATAAATAACAGTATCTCCTTTTTTAAGCACCTTTCCAACAGTTTGGCTAGCGGCATACAATGGTGTTAAAACAGGTCTATTATTTTTGTCAACTGGTGTCGGAACAGTAACAATATAGTAATTGGATGTTTGTACGTCCATTAAATCCGTTGTACAAAAAAGACCATTTTGTGTCTTCTCTCCGGAAGCATCAGAGTCTCCTCCATTTGTTGACGTGCCAACAACACGAACAGGATTTTCTTGAAGCAATACTTTCTTTAACACATCATCTTCCACTTCTTTTGTACTGTCGTGGCCATTTTGCAGCTCCTCAACTCTACTCTTGTTTATGTCAAAGCCCACTACTGGATACTTTGTAGCAAAAAGCCTAGCTAAAGGTAATCCTACATAGCCAAGTCCTATAATTGCAATCTTTGCATTTGTTAAAGCAATTTCCGAATTAGAATCTTTTTTAGTTTTCATCTGTACTAAATGTATAATTAAGTTTATGATCTTCCGTTGGGAAGTTTTACTTTAAAGCTTACTTGAATATTAAAATTAGATCAAAATCTAGTCTGCATTTGTTCCTTCAGATTAAAATGACAAAAGATTTTAACTAACAATATTTGTTGGAAAAAACTAATCTAAATTATGCTTCGCCAGTCGGACCAAAATTTAATGGAATGGCTGGTTGGTCATAATCTTTTATTTCTCCGTGTGCATTTTCAAAACGCTTTACGTTTTCGTTAAGTGCTTTAACTAAACGCTTTGCATGTTGAGGTGTTAAGATTATACGACTCTTAACTTTACTTTTTGGAGCACCTGGCATAACACTAACAAAATCTACCACAAACTCCGAAACAGAGTGGTTTATTATAGCTAAGTTGCTGTATATGCCTTGAGCTACAGCTTCATCTAACTCAATATTTATTTGGTTGGGTTGCTGTGGTTGTTTTTTATCTTCGGCCATTTTATATGGTATTTATAATTAGAGGGAATTGTTATTTATGGAGTACTATTTAAAAAAAAAGAATCCCACAAATATAGTGGGATTCTTTGTGTTAGAAAAACAACTAAATATTTCGTTTATTCAAACAAATACTAGTGTTTAATTATAATTAACTTCCTGCTTTACGCGGGTCATTTCTTCAAGTTCTTGCTTGCTACCTACAATTATTGTATCGTAACGACGCATACCTGTACCTGCTGGTATTTTATGACCTACAATTACATTTTCCTTCAAGCCTTCCAATGTATCAACTTTACCTGCTACAGCAGCTTCGTTTAATACTTTAGTTGTTTCTTGGAAAGATGCCGCAGAAATAAATGACTTAGTCTGCAACGAAGCTCTTGTAATTCCTTGCAGGATTGGAGTTGCTGTAGCATTTACCGCATCACGCGCTTCTACTAAAGCTTTATCCGCTCTTCTCAATATAGAGTTTTCGTCCCTCAATTCTCTTGAAGAAAGTATTTGACCTTCAACTAGATTTTCAGAATCTCCTGCATTTTCAACAACCTTCATTCCGAATATCTTATCGTTTTCTTCAATAAAATCATCTTTATGGGCTAATTGATTTTCAAGGAAAGTTGTATCTCCTGGATCTTCAATTTGTACTTTACGCATCATTTGTCTTACAACAACTTCAAAGTGCTTATCGTTAATTTTCACACCTTGTAATCGATAAACTTCTTGAACTTCATTAACCAAATACTGTTGTACAGCTGATGGTCCTTTAATTCTCAAGATATCTTCTGGTGTAATACTACCATCAGAAAGTGGCATACCTGCACGAACGTAATCATTTTCTTGAACTAAGATTTGGTTACTTAATTTTACCAAATACTTTTTCAATTCGCCCAATTTAGACTCAACGATAATTTCTCGGTTACCTCTCTTTATTTTGCCAAAGCTTACAACACCGTCAATTTCACTAACAACAGCTGGATTTGAAGGATTACGTGCTTCGAACAATTCTGTTACACGTGGTAAACCTCCTGTAATATCACCCGCTTTTGCAGATTTACGAGGTATTTTAACTAAAATCTTACCGATTTTAATTTTATCACCATCATCTACCATTAAGTGGGCACCAACTGGTAAGTTGTATGAACGGATAACTTCATCACCTTTCCCTAAAATCTGCAGGGTTGGGATTTTACGTTTATCTCTTGATTCTGAAATTACTTTTTCTTGGAAACCAGTTTGCTCATCTATTTCAACTTGGAAAGTCATACCTTGTTGAATGTTCTCATACTTAATTTTTCCAGCAAATTCTGAAATAATTACACCGTTATATGGATCCCAAGAACAAACTACATCTCCTTTTGAAAGACTATCGCCATCTTTTACATAAATAAATGAACCGTAAGGAATATTGTTGGTACTTAATGTAATACCTGTTTTCTTATCGATTAATTTAATTTCTGAAGTACGTGAAATAACAACATCTACAGATTTACCTTGATTATCCTCACCTTTTACAGTTTTAAGATCTTCAATTTCTGCCTTACCATCAAAACGAACAGTAAGTTTATTTTCTTCTGAAATGTTTCCTGCAATACCACCAACGTGGAATGTACGAAGTGTTAACTGTGTTCCTGGCTCTCCAATAGATTGTGCCGCAACTACACCAACTGCCTCACCTCTTTGAACCATTTTATTGGTTGCAAGGTTACGACCGTAGCAAGTTGAACAAATACCTTGTTTTGCCTCACAAGTTAATGCTGAGCGTACTTCAACTGTTTCAATTGGAGAAGCTTGGATTGCTGCTGCAATATCTTCATCAATATGATCTCCTGAAGCTACTAACAAATCTTTTGTAAGTGGGTTTACAACATCATTTACTGATGTTCTACCAACAATACGATCTGCTAATGTCTCAACAACTTCTTCATTTTTCTTTAACGCTGAAACCTCAATACCTCTTAATGTACCACAATCTGTAATATTGATAATTACGTCTTGCGAAACATCTACCAAACGACGTGTTAAGTAACCTGCATCGGCAGTTTTAAGTGCCGTATCGGCAAGACCTTTACGTGCACCGTGAGTTGAGATAAAGTATTCAAGAATTGAAAGACCTTCCTTAAAGTTAGAAAGAATTGGGTTTTCAATAATTTCTCCTCCACCACTATTCGATTTCTTTGGTTTCGCCATTAATCCACGCATACCTGTTAACTGACGGATTTGCTCCTTAGAACCCCTCGCACCAGAATCAAGCATCATATAAACCGAGTTGAAACCTTGCTGATCTTCACGAATACGTTTCATAGAAAGTTCGGTAAGTTCAGCGTTTGTTGCAGTCCAAATATCAATAACTTGGTTGTAACGTTCGTTATTGGTAATAAGACCCATGTTATAACTGTTGATGATACCATCTACTTGCGTATTGGCATTATCAATCATACTTTGTTTTTCTGCTGGGATAATAATATCACCCAAGCTAAATGACAGTCCACCTTCAAAAGCGAATTTGTAACCTAAACCTTTAATCTCATCCAAGAAATTAGAAGTTGTAGGAACATCTGTTACTTTTAAAATTCTACCAATAATATCACGAAGTGATTTTTTGGTAAGTACTTCATTTATGTAACCTGCTTCTTTTGGTACTCTTTGGTTAAAAAGAACACGTCCTAAAGTGGTTGTTATAATTTGAGGAACTAATTGGCGCTCTTCATTAAAATCAATTGTTCTGATTCTAATTTCAGCATTCAAATCAACTCTCTTTTCATTGTAAGCAATTACAGCTTCTTCATCTGAATAGAATGTTAAGCCTTCACCTTTTACAACCACATCGCCCATTGTTTTGCGCAATTTGGTCATGTAATAAAGACCCAAAACCATATCTTGGGAAGGTACAGCAACTGGGCTACCGTTAGCTGGGTTAAGAATGTTGTGCGATGCAAGCATCAACAATTGACATTCCAAAATAGCTTCTGGGCCCAATGGTAAGTGAACTGCCATTTGATCACCATCAAAATCCGCGTTAAATGCCGTACAAACTAAAGGGTGCAATTGTATTGCTTTACCTTCAATAAGTTTTGGTTGAAACGCTTGGATACCTAAACGGTGCAGTGTAGGCGCACGGTTTAGCATAACCGGATGTCCTTTAAGAACGTTTTCCAAGATATCCCAAACTACTGGTTCTTTTTTATCTATAATTTTCTTTGCAGATTTTACTGTTTTTACAATTCCGCGTTCAATTAATTTTCTAATTACAAACGGCTTATAAAGTTCTGCTGCCATATCTTTTGGGATACCGCATTCAAATAATTTTAATTCTGGTCCAACAACAATTACCGAACGGGCTGAATAATCAACACGCTTACCAAGTAAGTTTTGACGGAAACGACCTTGCTTACCTTTCAATGAATCTGAAAGAGATTTTAATGGACGGTTACTATCGGTTTTTACTGCTGAAGATTTCCTAGTATTATCAAATAATGAATCTACCGATTCTTGAAGCATACGTTTTTCGTTACGAAGAATAACTTCTGGAGCTTTAATCTCCATCAATCGTTTCAAACGGTTGTTACGTATAATTACACGACGGTAAAGATCATTTAAATCTGATGTTGCAAAACGACCACCATCAAGCGGCACCAACGGACGTAATTCTGGTGGAATAACTGGTACCACCTTCATAATCATCCATTCTGCCTTATTCTCACGGTTTTTGTTTGAGTCACGCAAAGCTTCAACAACTTGAAGTCTTTTTAAAGCTTCAGTTTTACGTTGTTTTGATGTTTCGTTATTTGCTTTGTGACGTAAATTGTAAGAAAGCTTGTCAAGATCGATTCTTTGTAATAGATCTATCAAACATTCAGCACCCATTTTAGCGATGAATTTATTTGGATCAGTATCATCTAAGTACTGATTTTCCTGAGGAATAGTATCTAAAATTGCAAGATATTCTTCTTCAGTTAAAAAGTCGAGTTTCTTAACATCTTCGCCACCTTCCATTTTCGCAATACCTGGCTGAATTACTACGTAACGTTCGTAGTAAATAATCATATCCAGCTTTTTAGAAGGTAAGCCCAATAAATAACCAATCTTATTTGGAAGACTACGGAAATACCAAATATGCGCAACTGGAACCACCAAATTAATATGGCCAACACGGTCGCGACGTACTTTTTTCTCTGTAACTTCTACACCACAACGGTCGCAAACAATACCCTTGTAACGTATTCTTTTATATTTACCACAGGCGCATTCGTAATCCTTAACTGGACCGAAGATACGCTCACAGAAAAGACCGTCACGCTCTGGTTTGTGAGTGCGATAGTTAATGGTTTCCGGCTTTAACACCTCACCACGCGACTCTTTTAGGATAGATTCTGGAGAAGCTAAACCAATAGAAATCTTGTCAAACTTCTGTACTGTGTTTTCTTTATTTCTGTTCATCATAATATTGTGTAATAAACTTTGTTTGTTGAATGAAACTAACAATTGTAGTTCCTGAATGAATTTGAAAGTTCCCCGCTTTCACTTCGGCTTCGCTCAGTAAAAGCGCGGGGATTTTCTTATTCTTCTAACCTAATGTCTAATCCAAGACCTTTCAATTCGTGCATTAATACGTTGAAAGATTCTGGTAAACCTGGTTCTGGCATAGTTTCACCTTTTACGATTGCCTCGTAGGTTTTTGCTCTACCAACTACATCATCAGATTTTACTGTTAAAATTTCTCTAAGGGTTGCTGAAGCACCGTATGCCTCAAGAGCCCAAACTTCCATTTCACCAAAACGCTGACCACCAAATTGTGCTTTACCACCAAGAGGTTGTTGTGTAATAAGTGAGTATGGTCCGATAGAACGCGCGTGCATCTTATCATCTACCATATGGCCTAATTTCAACATATAAATTATACCCACCGTTGCTGGTTGATCAAAACGTTGGCCTGTACCACCATCATAAAGATAGGTATGGCCGAAACGTGGAATACCTGCTTCGTCTGTATATTCATTTATCTGATCTAAAGTTGCACCATCAAAAATTGGAGTTGCGAATTTGCGCCCTAATTTTTGTCCTGCCCAACCAAGAACTGTTTCATATATCTGCCCGATGTTCATACGTGATGGTACCCCAAGTGGGTTAAGCACGATGTCTACTGGTGTTCCGTCTTCTAAGAAAGGCATATCTTCATCACGTACTATACGTGCAACAATACCTTTGTTACCGTGACGTCCCGCCATTTTATCACCAACTTTTAGTTTACGCTTTTTAGCGATGTAAACTTTAGCTAATTTTAAAATACCAGAAGGAAGCTCATCTCCAACAGAGATTGTAAACTTCTCACGACGCAAGTTACCTTGAAGATCGTTTTCCTTAATTTTATAGTTGTGCATTAAATCTGCAACCAAGACGTTTGTCTCATCATCCGTTGTCCATACACCTCCAGTTAAGTGAGTGTAATCATCAACAGAGTTCAACATTTTCAAAGTAAATTTCTTTCCTTTTGGGAAAACAACTTCACCAAGATCGTTGTTGATTCCTTGAGCAGTTTTTCCGCCTACAATTGTAAATAGTTTTTCAACAAGTACGTCTTGAAGTTCAACAAATTTAGCTTCGTATTTTGCTTCTAATTCTGCTATATCTTCTTTATCCTTAGCACGCTTACGCTTATCTTTTACTGCACGGGCAAAAAGTTTTTTATCAATTACAACACCGTGTAATGATGGAGAAGCTTTTAAAGAAGCATCTTTTACATCACCAGCTTTGTCACCGAAAATAGCACGTAGAAGTTTTTCTTCAGGGGTTGGATCGCTTTCACCTTTTGGTGTAATCTTACCAATAAGAATATCGCCAGGTTTAACTTCGGCACCAATACGAATCATTCCCGCTTCATCAAGATCTTTTGTAGCCTCTTCTGAAACGTTCGGAATATCGTTTGTTAATTCTTCATTTCCTAATTTAGTATCTCTAACTTCAAGTGTATATTCATCAACGTGAATAGAGGTAAAGATATCTTCACGAACTACTCTTTCAGAAATTACGATTGCATCCTCAAAGTTATACCCTTTCCAAGGCATGAAGGCTACTTTCATATTTCTACCCAACGCTAATTCACCTTTTTCAGTTGCATAACCTTGGCAAAGAACTTGCCCTTTTTCAACTCTATCACCTTTGCGAACAATCGGTTTTAGGTTAATTGAAGTACTTTGGTTTGTTTTTCTAAATTTAACGAGCTTATAATTTTTTTCATCAGGCTCGAAACTTACCATACGCTGCTCATCTGTACGGTCATACTTAATAGTAATCTCGTTAGCATCAACATACTCAACAACTCCCGCTCCTTCAGCATTTATCAATACACGGCTATCGCTGGCAACTTGTCTTTCAAGACCAGTACCAACAATTGGTGAATCTGCAATTAATAAAGGTACAGCCTGACGCATCATGTTAGACCCCATCAACGCACGGTTTGCATCATCATGCTCCAAGAAAGGAATTAACGATGCTGAAATTGAAGCAATTTGGTTTGGCGCAACATCTGCATAATTCAGAATATTCGGGTCTACCAATGGAAAATCTCCTTCCATTCTTGCAATAACTTTATCAGTTTCAATTTCACCTTTATCAGAAAGTGGAATGTTAGCTTGTGCAATGTGCATTGCTTCTTCTTCCTCAGCTGAAAGATAAATTGGATCATGTTTAAGATCTATTTTACCATCTGTAACCTTACGATACGGAGTTTCAATAAATCCCAAATTATTCACCTTTGCGTAAACTGCCAATGAAGATATCAAACCAATGTTTGGTCCTTCTGGAGTTTCAATTGGGCAAAGACGACCATAATGTGTATAGTGGACGTCACGAACCTCAAAACCTGCTCTTTCACGAGATAAACCTCCTGGTCCAAGTGCTGAAAGACGACGCTTGTGCGTAATCTCTGCAAGTGGATTGGTTTGATCCATAAATTGAGATAACTGGTTTGTTCCGAAGAATGAATTAATTACCGAAGACAGAGTCTTAGCGTTAATCAAATCTATCGGTGTAAATACTTCGTTATCACGAACGTTCATTCTCTCACGGATAGTACGTGCCATACGGGCAAGACCAACGCCAAATTGTTGTGATAATTGCTCACCAACTGTACGTACACGACGGTTAGATAAGTGATCAATATCATCAATCTCGGCTTTAGAGTTGATAAGCTCGATTAAGTATTTTACAATGGTAATAATATCTTCTTTGGTAAGCACTTGCTTATCCATCGCGATATCAAGACCCAACTTTTTGTTCATTCTGTAACGACCTACTTCACCAAGATTATAACGTTGGTCTGAAAAGAACAACTTATTGATGATGCCACGAGCAGTTTCCTCATCTGGCGGTTCAGCGTTACGTAATTGTCTATAAATATGTTCTACCGCTTCTTTCTCTGAGTTGGTAGGATCTTTTTGTAATGTGTTGTGGATAATAGCATAATCTGCCAACTGATTATCTTCTTTATGAAGTAATACAGTTTTTGAACCAGATTCAATTATTTCATCGATGTGCTCTTTTTCAAGTACAGTATCACGATCTAAAACAATCTCGTTACGTTCAATTGACACAACTTCGCCAGTATCTTCATCTACGAAATCCTCATGCCATGTTTTAAGAACACGTGCAGCCAATTTACGACCGATGAATTTTTTTAGACCGGATTTAGATGCTTTAACTTCTTCAGCAAGGTCGAAAATTTCAAGGATATCCTTATCTCTTTCAAAACCAATTGCACGGAAAAGTGTAGTAACCGGTAATTTTTTCTTTCTATCAATATATGCGTACATAACGCTGTTAATATCGGTAGCAAACTCAATCCAAGAACCTTTAAAAGGAATTACTCTGGCTGAGTATAATTTTGTTCCATTGGCGTGGAACGACTGTCCAAAGAATACGCCTGGAGAACGGTGTAACTGTGATACTACTACCCTTTCGGCACCGTTAATACAGAAAGTACCGCTTGGCGTCATATAAGGTATTGTACCCAAATACACATCTTGCACGATGGTTTCAAAATCTTCGTGCTCTGCATCCGTACAATACAATTTTAGACGTGCTTTTAAAGGCACACTATACGTAAGACCGCGCTCAATACATTCTTGGATAGAATATCTTGGTGGATCCACGAAATAATCTAAAAATTCTAATACGAATTGATTACGTGTATCAGTAATTGGGAAATTTTCTAAGAAGGTCTTGTACAAGCCTTCTTGGCCTCTTTCTTCTGACTTGGTTTCCAACTGGAAAAAATCCTGAAAGGATTTAATCTGAATATCCAAAAAGTCTGGATATGCTGGTTTGTTCTTTACAGAGGAAAAATTCAATCTTTCAGTTTGCGTTGCTGACATCTATGGACGGAATTTTAATTAAAATAAATGGGTGTAAAAACGTACAAAAAGTTATTAAGCGTTTTATACGCAAAATGGTCTAGGCCTTTCCGGACAAAAATCCGGAAGACCTAAACCTTAAAGGTTTGGAGTATGTGGGTAGCTTACTTAAGCTCAACCTCAGCTCCAGCTTCTTCTAACTGTGCTTTTAAAGCCTCAGCTTCGTCTTTTGCAATACCTTCTTTAATTGCAGATGGTGCGTTATCTACCATCTCTTTTGCTTCTTTAAGACCAGCACCTGTTAATTCCTTAACCAATTTAACTACTGCTAATTTAGAAGCACCAGCTGCTTTAAGGATTACATCGAATTCTGATTTTTCTTCAACAGCATCATCTGCTCCTGCGCCACCACCAGCTACCATAACTGCTGCTGCAGCTGCTGGCTCGATACCGTACTCATCTTTTAATATAGTTGCTAATTCGTTAACTTCTTTTACAGTTAAGTTAACTAATTTTTCTGCGAAATCTTTTAAATCTGCCATTTTAATCGTTTTTAGTAATTTGTGTTTATTTGTATTTAATTAGTGCAATAGTTGCTCCGATAGATCATCAATATGAAAACCAGTTGGAGGATTTTTAACCTTCTCTTTCAGACAAGGTTTTAACAATACCTGCAAGTTTACCACCGCTCGATTTAAGAGCAGAAATAACATTTTTGGCAGGAGATTGTAATAATCCAATAATTTCTCCAAGAAGCTCGTCTTTAGATTTAAGATCAACTAATTTATCAAGTTGCTCATCACCTACATATATTCCTTCTTGAATAAAGGCTCCTTTTAGTAAAGGAATTTTGGATTTTTTACGGAATTCTTTAATAACCTTAGCAGGAGCATTTCCTGTTTCAGAAAACATTAAAGATGTATTTCCTTTTAAAACTTCGGTTAATTGACCGAAATCTTTATCTGAACTTTCCATTGCTTTTTTAAGCAAGGTGTTTTTAACAACCGATAGCTTTATACCCGCTTTGTAACAAGCACGGCGTAAGTTGGTAGTAGCTCCTGCATTAAGACCTGAAATATCTGCTAAATAGATTATTTCATTATCAGCCAACTGTGCAGTTAAGTTTTCAATTACTTGTGATTTTTCTTCTCTTGTCATAATTTCAAGTTTTACTGCTCAGTATACCTTTTGGTATCGATAGTTATTCCTGGACTCATTGTGCTAGACATAGAGATGCTCTTAATATACACACCTTTTGCCGCCTGAGGCTTAAGTTTAACTAAAGTTGTTAATAATTCTCTTGCGTTTCCTGCAATCTTGTCTGCTTCAAAAGAAGCCTTACCTATAGATGCGTGGATAATACCAGTTTTATCAACTTTAAAGTCGATTTTACCAGCTTTAACGTCCGCAACTGCTTTTGCAACATCCATTGTTACGGTACCAGTCTTAGGATTTGGCATAAGACCACGCGGGCCTAATACACGTCCTAAAGGACCTAGTTTACCCATAACACTAGGCATTGTTACAATAACGTCTACGTCTGTCCAACCACCTTTTATTTTTTCAAGGTACTCATCAAGACCTACATAATCTGCTCCAGCTTCCTTAGCTTCAGCTTCCTTATCCGGAGTTACTAATGCTAATACCTTTACATCTTTACCAGTACCGTGAGGGAGTGTTACAACACCTCTTACCATTTGGTTGGCTTTACGTGGATCTACATTTAAGCGCACTGCAATATCAACCGATGGGTCAAACTTTACATTACTTATTTCTTTTACCAATGCGGAAGCTTCTGCTACTGTGTACATCTTGCTAGAGTCCACCTTTGCACGTGCTTCTTTTTGGTTTTTTGTTACTTGTGCCATTTTAAGATTCTTTTTTTCTGATTAAAAAGGTGCATCACCTTTTACTTTCACTCCCATAGACCTTGCGGTACCAGCTACCATTTTCATAGCAGACTCTATAGTAAATGCATTTAAATCGGGCATTTTATCTTCAGCGATCATTTTGATTTGATCCCATGAAATAGTTGCAATTTTCTTTGCGTGTGGTTCGCCACTTCCTTTTTTTGCTTTTGCTGCTTCTAATATCTGTACAGCTGCTGGTGGAGTTTTAATTACAAAGTCGAAACTTTTATCTTTAAAAACTGTTATAGCAACTGGTAATACTTTTCCAGCTTTATCTTGGGTACGAGCATTAAACTGCTTACAAAATTCCATGATATTTACACCGGCAGCACCTAAAGCAGGCCCAACTGGTGGAGACGGGTTTGCCGCACCTCCGCGAACTTGCAACTTAACTACTTTACTTATTTCTTTTGCCATTTTAAAAAATTTGTTTTGGTTTTTTTGAAGTGGAAGCCTCTAAAAACCTATTAAGGGCGTAACAATTAAACTTTTTCTACTTGCATATAACTTAACTCCAATGGTGTTTTTCTTCCAAAGATTTTTACCATCACTTCAAGTTTACGCTTTTCTTCATTTATTTTTTCAACCGTACCGTTAAAGCCGTTGAAAGGCCCATCTATAACTTTCACAGTTTCACCAGAAATAAATGGAATATTTACGTTATCATCTTTAACCGAAAGCTCATCAACTTTTCCTAACATCCGATTAACTTCACTCTGACGTAATGGCACAGGATCACCACCTTTGGTTTCTCCTAAAAAACCAATTACTCCATTAATTGATTTAATAATATGTGGAATTTCACCACCAATATTGGCTTGTATCATAATATAACCCGGAAAGTAAACGCGTTCTTTATGAACTTTTTTACCATTACGAATTTGTATTACCTTTTCCGTAGGAACAAGAACTTGCTCAATAAAGTCTTCTAATTCAAGTCTTTTAATTTCAGACTCGATATACGATTTTATCTTGTTTTCCTGTCCGCTTACAGAGCGAACTACATACCAATTATGTGCACTTTTTGTTTCGGTCATTTCTTACGACTTGATCCATTTAAAATATAAACCTATAATCTCACTAAATACCGTATCGATACCCCACACAGCAAGTGCAAGAATAACTGAAAAAAGAGCAACAATTACCGTAAGGCGTTGTGCTTCCGGCCAAGGAGTCCAAGTAACGTGGTTTTTAAGCTCGTTGTAAGATTCTGTTATATAATTTATCATAATATCTCTTATTAAAATTATTCTGGTTAAGAATAGAGATTCCTGTCTTTGCAGGAAGATTGCACGGGTTGGGAGACTCGAACTCACGACACCTGGTTTTGGAGACCAGTGCTCTACCAACTGAGCTAAACCCGTTTTTTTAATTCAGGATTCTGAATTAAAGGTTTCAAAAACGTTTAGCGAACCGAAACCCGATATAAAAGTCAAAGGCATCCCGAATAAATTCGGGATACCCAAAGACTTTATTATATTATATTTAGTCTAATATTTCAGTCACTTGACCTGCACCTACAGTTCTACCACCTTCACGGATAGCGAAACGTAAACCAACATTCATTGCAATAGATTGTAATAACTCTACTGTAATTGTCAAGTTATCACCTGGCATAACCATTTCAACACCATCAGGAAGCATAATTGTTCCAGTTACATCAGTTGTACGAACGTAAAACTGTGGACGATAGTTGTTATGGAATGGTGTGTGACGACCACCTTCTTCTTTCTTAAGAACGTAAACCTCAGCTTTGAACTTAGCGTGTGGAGTTACTGATCCTGGCTTTACAATTACCATACCTCTTGAGATTTGAGACTTTTCAATACCTCTTAAAAGGATACCAGCATTATCTCCAGCCTCACCTCTGTTAAGGATTTGACGGAACATTTCAATACCTGTAATTGTAGAAGTTAATTTTGCTGCACCCATACCGATAATCTCAACAGGGTCTCCTGTATTAGCGATACCAGTCTCTATACGACCAGTTGCAACAGTACCACGACCTGTAATAGAGAATACATCTTCTATAGGCATAAGGAAAGGCTTATCAATATCACGAACTGGAAGTTCAATCCAAGTATCTACCGCTTCCATAAGTGTTAAAACTGAATCAACCCACTTTTGCTCACCATTAAGTGCTCCAAGTGCAGAACCAGGAATTACTGGTCCATTATCACCATCATATTCGTAGAAGCTAAGAAGGTCACGAATTTCCATCTCAACTAATTCTAATAATTCTTCATCATCAACCATATCCACTTTATTCATGAATACAACCATACGAGGAATACCTACTTGACGACCCAAAAGGATGTGCTCACGAGTTTGTGGCATAGGTCCGTCTGTTGCAGCAACCACAAGGATAGCACCGTCCATTTGGGCAGCACCAGTAACCATGTTCTTTACGTAATCCGCGTGACCTGGACAGTCAACGTGCGCGTAGTGACGGTTTGCTGTTTGATATTCAACGTGTGAAGAGTTAATTGTTATACCTCTTTCTTTTTCTTCTGGAGCGTTATCAATTTGATCAAAAGATCTGGCTTCCGAATAACCCGCGTCGGCCATTACTTTGGTAATAGCTGCGGTTAAAGTCGTTTTACCGTGATCTACGTGACCTATTGTACCAACATTTAAGTGTGGTTTTGACCGATCGAATGTTTCTTTTGCCATTTTGTATTAATTTTAATCTTAGTTATATATTAGTAATCTATTGTATTCTAAATTTTTGAGCCAATGATGGGAATTGAACCCATGACCTCTTCATTACCAATGAAACGCTCTACCCCTGAGCCACACCGGCTTGTAGTTTCTGGCTTAAATTTTGAAGTTAGCTAACACAAAACAAGGCATCTGAAACTCAGTTGAGCGAAAGACCGGGTTCGAACCGGCGACATTCAGCTTGGAAGGCTGACGCTCTACCAACTGAGCTACTTTCGCATTTTTAATTAAGAATTCGTGATTTCGAATTCAGGGTATTCAGTAATTTCAAGAACATTATTTCTAATTATAAATTAGAAAAGTGGGGAGAGCAGGATTCGAACCTGCGAAGACGTAGTCAGCAGATTTACAGTCTGCCCTCGTTGGCCGCTTGAGTATCTCCCCAAGATAATTCTGAATTTATTTAACCAAACTCAGAATTAATTCAATTTTTCAAAAATAAAAGAGCCGATAGAGGGACTCGAACCCACGACCTGCTGATTACAAATCAGCTGCTCTAGCCAGCTGAGCTACATCGGCTTTTTATCTTTTTAAAGGCCTAAAACAAGGCCATAAAAAAGTCCGCTATTTCTAACGGACTGCAAATGTAGAAAAAATATTATTTCCACAAAACATTTTTTAAAAAATATTACTAAATATATTCTTTTTGTTTCTGCTTTTTCTTTTTTAGTTGGCGCTCCAAAGTACGAACAACCAAATCTGTTGCTTCTTCAAAAGTTCTTGCTTCTTTAGTCACCATTAAATCGCCGCCAGGAATACTTAGCAATATTTCAACAATTTTATTTTCCTTTTCACTAGTCTTTTGGACTTTCAAAAAAACATCTGCAAAAATTATCTTATCATAGAAATGTTCAAGCTTGTTCAACTTATTTTCTACAAATAAAAGAAGCTCATCCTTAGCTCCAAAATTCGGGGTTTCAATATTTATCTTCATATAATAAATGTATTTGGGAACCTGCAATTTTGTTTTAATCTTCCTTTTTACAAAATGGAAACTAAATTTAAATGGTTCCTGTTAATTTCATTTTTTATTTCGCGGGTGGGATTTGCCATAAACCGATTTTAAGGTGGCAATACTGTTGTGGGTATAAACTTGAGTTGACGCCAAGCTTGAGTGACCCAATAATTCCTTTACCGCATTCAAATCTGCACCTTCGTTTAATAAATGTGTTGCGAATGAATGCCGCAAAATATGCGGGCTTTTCTTTACCTTTTCAGACGCTTTACTAAAGTAGCTGTTTATGATTCGATAAACAAGTGTTTCATAAATTTTGTCTCCTTTTGCAGTAAGAAAAACAAATTGCTGGCTAGAAACAGATTGGAGGGTTTCTCTTATTTCTAAATATTCCTTGAACGTTTTTACAACAATAGGCAGTAATGGGATTATTCTTTCTTTATTTCGTTTTCCTAAAACTTTAATCGTTTTTTGTGGAAGCGAAACATTGGCCAAAAATAAATTAACCAGCTCTGCCCTACGTATTCCTGTCGAATAAAATAATTCAACAATCAGCTTATTTCTGATGCCTTCAAATGTATTTTCATCCTCCAATATATTTAAAACATTTTCAACTTCTTTTTGAGAAAATGGAACTTGGATTTTTGTTGACGTTTTCAGCGCTTTATGTTTTGCCAACGGATTTACTTCAATCTGTTTTGTTTTCAACAGAAATTTATAATAAGATTTTAGCGAAGAAATTTTGCGGTTTATTGTCCTGTTGGTTATTCCTGAATCTACTAAAGACACTATCCAGCTTCTTATAATTGAATAATTAACGTCCAGAATTCCGATATAACCGTAGTTGATTGAAGCAAATTGCAGAAAGCTTTCCAAATCCTTCAAATATGCCAAAACCGTGTGTGGCGAATACTTCTTTTCCAGTTGAAGATACTCTGTAAAAGGCTGAAAGTACATTTTTTAAATTTTGAATTATAAAACTGAATAATTAATCAGCTTAGCAGTAAAAATAACAAACAAATGATATGAGAAGAATTAAAAGATGGTTTCTTAATTTTTATGAATAAAAAAATCCGTTGAAAAAATTCCAACGGATTTTATGATTATAAAAAATATCAGCTTTTGCGGATACTTCTAGATTTCTTCCTGATCTCTAAGATTTTGGATGTATTGAGCTTTTTGAATCTGTGCTCTTCTAACTACTGAAGGCTTGCTGAATGCTTGTCTTGAACGTAGTTGACGCATAGTTCCAGTGCGATCAAACTTACGCTTGAAACGCTTTAGCGCTCTGTCTATATTTTCTCCGTCTTTTACTGGTATTATTAACATAGTATCTTAACCTCCTCTCTTTTGGACGGCAAATATAAAAAAAGTATTCAGTTTAGAATATTCCGGAAGCACTTTTTTTTCAAAAATTATTGCTTGAACAGTGTTGCGCGCTTTGTAAGGTCTTGTATTAATTTTTGTTCTTCTTCACTTTCTAGAAGAACGTTGTAGTTTTTCCAGAATTCTGAATTGTATGGACGCTGTTCAAAAATATCACTGTTCCAATTTGAAGGTTTTTCTAATGCAATTTCTTCTTGGTCAATAATTATGTCTGAAAATAAAATTTCTTGTGTTGTATAATAAAATTGCTCGTTCTTCATCTTTTCCAATTGAACTTCATCTTTTGTTTTATCTGTACTCCTATCGCCCGCATTTACAAGTTTTGGGGTTTCATAATACATATAATTCAAATACATTTTACCTTCGTAATCTTTATAGCTTAAAATTAACTTGTGATTTAGGTAGGTGTCAAATAGGCTTTTACTACGCTTTTTCTGCGTGTCGCTTGCTGCAAGTAATTCGTATTCTACCTTTTTAATTGCGTAGTTATCGTAATAAACATAAATAAAACCTTTCGGCTCAAAACCTTCATTAAATACGTTTGGTGTATTTAGGCCAACAAAATCATTTCCTTTTTCGATTTTTATTTTATATAATTTTCTACCGTTGTCAACTAGGATTGTATCTAGCGTAAATTGATGGTCTTCCAACATTTTGTCGCCGAATAAGGCTTTTTTCAGATTGGCATTTCGCACCAAATTTAATTTTCCATCAAACAGATTATCCAAACCATTAACACGTTGGTCATTCCACTTTATGGCTTTTACTAAATTTGAAGTTTTTATTGTATCCCTACGTATACTTTTAGATTTTAAATTAGCATTCGTTTTATATTTAAGATAAGAAGTATACGCGAAAAGACTATCAACATTCCGCAAGTCATAGCTTTTACGATTTTCATCTACATTTATTTTTAGCTTTTTTTTGCCGAGGGTATCGTAGCCTTCATCATAAAAAGTAATCGCGCTTTCAATAAGCCATTTGTATTCTTTCTTATTTCGCTCTTTATGGCGTAAAAATCCCTTTTCTAAATAAGGCTGGTCTGGTAATGTTTTTGAAAGTCTAGATAATGCTCTTGAAACAATATCGTTTCCTGTTTTTGGTCTAGTATCGGTTTTTATAACAACTTCATCTAACGCTGCCAATTCCTCTTCTAAAAAAATGTCCGTGGGGCTTGTGTATTCTGAAATGGGCGTTTTAAAACTTTTATAACCAATTGAAGAAACAACAAGCGTATCATTTAAATTTTCTTTGGGGACATACAGTGAAAATTTCCCGTCGCTGTTTGTTACTGTTCCAATAGTTGTGTTCTGAATATATACACTAGCGCTTTCAATTGATGCGTATGTTAAAAAATCTGTAACTTTTCCTTTTACATCTTTTTGAGCGAAAGTTGAAATTGAACTAAATAAAATCAACGAAAAAACAAAAAATTTAAAACTACGATTCTTCATAAACGGGTTATTATTTTTGAATTATATTTCAAAAAGTAAGCCAACTAATTTTGAAAAAGTTGGCTTCTTTTAGTATAAAAATTGTTTTGAAATTAAACGTATTAATTAGGTTGCAGGTTTGTATTCTTTACCTTCAATTACCATTTTTGCAATAATTTCACGAAGTATTTCAGATGTTCCTCCACCAATTGGCCCAAGCCTACTATCTCGCATTAAACGTGCTAATGGATATTCTTCCATATAACCGTATCCACCTAAAAACTGTAAACATTCCGTCATTACTTCATCAGATACTTTTGTCGATATAAGTTTACTCATTGTTGCTTCTTTTACAACATATTCACCATCGTTAAGTCGTTTTGTAGTTACATAATTAAATGTTTTTGCTACTTCAACTTCTGTAACCAATTGAGCCATTCTATGTCTAAGTGCCTGAAATTTTGAAATGCTTTTGCCAAATGCAGTACGTTCTTTCATATACTCAATTGTATAATCTATTGCAAACTCACTACGAGCGTGGGCATTTATACCCATTATTAATCTTTCTAATGCAAAATGCTGCATTATATATGGGAAGCCGGCATTTTCTTCGCCCATCAAATTTTCCAACGGTATTTCAACGTTATCGAAAGCCAACTCGGCAGTATCACTTGCTCTCCAGCCTAATTTATCGAGTTTCGTAGCGTTAATACCTTTTGTCTCGCGGTCCATCACAAAAATACTGATGCCTTTATTACCCAATTCGGGTGCTGTTTTTGCTGCAACAATAAGATAATCGCTATAAACGCCATTTGTGATAAATGTTTTTGAACCATTTATTACATATTTATCTCCTTTTTTTATTGCTGTTGTGCGCATTCCAGAAACGTCGCTCCCTCCAAAAGGTTCGGTAACGCAAAGACAACCAATTTTTTCGCCGGTTATACTCGGTACTAAATATTTTTCTTTCTGAGCTTTATTACCTTCTTTTTTTAAGTGTGTTTGCGCCAAGTATGCGTGTGCCCACATTGCTGCTGCAAAGCCTCCACTGTTTACTTTTTGAAGTTCTTCCAAGAAAATTACGGTGTAGAACAAATCCAGATCCAACCCACCAAATTCTTCAGGTTGGTAGATACCGAAATAACCCATTTCGCCAAATTTTTCCCAGATAAAACGTTCTATCTGTCCTGTTTTTTCCCACTTTTCAATATGTGGAACGACTTCCTTTTGAAGGAAATCCTGAAAGCTTTTTCTAAAAAAATTGTGTTCTTCTGTAAAATAGGAATTACTCATAGTATTTTTTTAATGTAATTTTTTTCTTTTTCTTTTGATAATAGCAAGCGCGAACTAAATTTTTAGCACATATGCATAGTGCAAAATTATTCGGTTGACAAATATAGCTTAATTTCGGCTAATTTTTTGGCTGTTAACCCATCAACGTTTTCTAGTTCATCTAAACTTGAAATTTTATCTCGAAGTTTACGAAACTCCCAGATTTTCTTGGCAAGCTCAAAATTTAAACCTGTAATTGTAGCAATATCTGAGGCTGAAGCTTTATTGATATTTATCTTTTGAATTGGTTTTGGCGTTTTTACCGTAAAGCGCTCCAAAGCCTTTTGAACGACAGTTGCATCTAAACCATATACACTGTAAAGTTGACTGTCATCCGAAAAGCCGCCCAATTTATTTCTATACTCTATAATGCGATTGCTTAGTGCTTCTCCAATTCCGCTTATTTCAATTAGTTGTTCTTTTGTTGCGGTGTTCAAGTCTGTTCTTGGCCCCGTAAATTTTTGGGCTTTAAAATCTTTAAAGTCATTTTTTGCAGATTTTGGATTATTTACCCAATCTGGAAATTTAAAATACGGACTGATTTTCGCCAAAACGGAATCTGAGACTTTAGTCACGTTCTGAAAATCTGAAATTGAATTTACCCATTTTCCTTCTGCCCTAAACTTAAAAAGCCTATCAATTTCTTCAGCCGTAAGACCTAAAGTATAACCTTTGTAATCAGTTATTAAATTAGGGTTGAATGGATAAATTTTTGGTTTTTTACTTTCGACAGTAATTGCTTTAATGCTATCTAGTTTACTTTGTAGTGCCAAAACTTCTGGCGAATTTAAATCTAGCTTTTCTTCCGAAGAAAAGTCAACAAAAAACAAGACACAAAGCAGTATTAGAATTGTAACCAATAATAGTAAAATCCCACCTCTTTGTTGGTTCGTAAACCTGAGATGGGATTTTAAATTTGTCATTTTATGTAAGCTAAATCGGCTATGAAATTGCGTCTCTTTTAAGCTTTATAGCATCAAGATATCTTTTTAACTGCTTTTTTACAACTGGAAACAAGAAGAAAAGACCAATCATGTTTGGAAAAATCATTGCAAAAATCATTGCATCGGAGAAGTCCCAAATAGATTTCATATTAGCAGCTGCACCTATGATTATGAAAATACAGAATAATATTTTATAAACCATATCCATTGTTTTACCTCTTCCAAATAAATATTTCCAAGATTGTAGACCGTAGTAAGACCAAGAAATCATTGTAGAAACTGCGAAAAGGAATACTGCAACCGTCAAGAATATATTAGAATACGGGATAAATTCGTGAAATGCTTGGGCAGTAATACCAGAACCTTCGTAGGCTACGCCGTCTATTATAGCTACACCAGCTCCTGTAGCATCTCCATATTCGAAGAAACCACCAAAGTTGAATATAATAATAACCAATGCCGTCATAGTACAAATAACTACTGTATCAATAAATGGCTCTAATAATGCCACGAGACCTTCACTGGCTGAATATTTTGTACGAACAGCGCTATGAGCAATAGAGGCAGAACCAGCACCAGCTTCGTTTGAGAAAGCTGCCCTTTTAAAACCTACCAATAAAACACCAATTATTGAACCAACGCCGATTGCTTGTGGATCAAAAGCTTCTGAAACGATAAGACTTATAGCATCATCAATTAAAGTAAAATTGCTTAAAATTATATATAAACAAGCAATAACATACAGAACTGCCATAAACGGAACTACTTTTTCTGTTACTTGAGCAATTCTTTTTATACCGCCAATTATTATTACACCAACTAAAATGGCTAAACCAACACCAATCCAAAATCCTGCGGAAGGCGCAGTTAATTGAAATAAATCTTTTAATACAACAGTTGCTTGGTTAGACTGCGCAGCATTACCGCCACCAAATGAACCTCCAATACAAAATATTGCAAAAACTGCTGCCGTAATTTTACCCAAGTTTGCAAAACCTTTTTCTTTTAAACCTTTAGACAGATAATACATAGGGCCACCATATACAGTTCCATCTGGTCCAACGTCACGATATTGAACACCTAAAGTACACTCTACAAATTTTGTAGACATACCTAGCAAACCGCATATAATCATCCAAAAAGTTGCTCCTGGCCCGCCTAAAGCAATTGCCAATGCCACACCTGCAATATTACCATTACCAACAGTACCAGAAACCGCCGTTGCTAATGCTTGAAAGTGTGTAACTTCACCAGCAGATGCCTCATCACGAATGGTATCTGCAATATCGCCATCTATTGCAAGTTCATTATCCAAAGTGCCGATATGATGTTCTATATCATCTACCTTGTTCATGTCTGTGCCCTGAGCAATACCATCTTCACCATATAAAATTTTTGCTCCGTGCTTTTCAATATCTTCATATTTACCCCTCACAGTTTGAATAGCTCTCCAGAAGTATTTAATGTTAGGAAAACCGAAATAAAGAGTAAAAAATGCCGCACTACAAACCAATAAAATAAGTACAAATGGTATGCCTGCTATTTCGAAGAAAATAACACTAGAGAAAAAATTAGAAACAGGTGCAAAAGCTTGATTAATTTGTTCATCTATGCCCATTTCTACTGGTTCTGCATCTTGTGCAAAAATTATAAAGGGCATTAAAAGTGCAAATAGCGAGAGAAGTATTTTCTTCATATTAAAAATCGAATTTGTTGAAATTGTTAATTGAGGCAGCAAGATGCTAAAAAATTTAGCGAATTCAAATTTTTGTCCGTTAAATTGTTAACATTGTCTTAAACGTTATAGTATTCCTTTAAGTTTTTAATCTGGTTGGGGCGGCCAATCAAAATTAATTTGGACCCTCTTTCTAAG
The DNA here is from genome assembly GCA_038259825.1 of Flavobacteriales bacterium. GTDB lineage: Bacteria > Bacteroidota > Bacteroidia > Flavobacteriales > Flavobacteriaceae > JBBSOK01. The sequence continues at coordinate 30,603 of JBBSOK010000002.1, read as the reverse complement.
ATTAAAGATGGTTCAGGATTAACAATATATTCTCCATTTGAAGCTTTATAACCAATTATAGAACATCCTGTTTTATTACGGATATCCAAATCCATAATAGCATATTCTTTTCCATCTGGAGATACTTTATCAAATGGTATTTGCTCCACATTTATACTATCTTGTTCTCCAGAAACAGATAAGTTATCTAAAAACTCAACCAAATCTGGTGTTACTACAAGGTTAGCCATATGGTCGCCCCCAATTTTATCTGGCATTATAACATTATCTGCGCCCGCAAGTTTTAATTTTTTATAACTGGTTTCTTCTGTTGCGCGACTAATAATTTTTAAATTCTTATTAATCTGTCTTGCAGAAAGTACAATAAACAAATTGTCTGCATCACTCGGCAACGCGCAAATTAAGGTTGAAGCCTTTTCTATTCCTGCTTCAATTAATATTTCATCTTCACTGGCATTTCCATGAATGAATATGGTTTTATCATCCGTATAACGTTCAATAATTTCTTCATCTTTCTCAATAATAATATATGCCTGCTTATAGGCTAGTAGTTTTGCAGATGCTTGTCTTCCATTTCGACCAAAACCGCAGACCACAACATGTTTACTCATAGATTTTACCATTTTCCTTGCTCGTTTTTGTCTTAAATTATCATCATTATTTTTGCTAATTATATACTCTGAAATTACACTAATTGCATAACCAACAATAAATATACTTGAAAGAATTAAAATTGAAGTAAAAATTTTTTCGATAGGACTTAAAGGGTGCAGCTCACCAAAACCAACTGTTGTTACCGTTATAACGGTCATATAGAAAGCATCAATCCACGTGTAATCAAAAAATAATTTAAAGCCTAAACCGCCAGCTAAAAAAACCAGCAAGAGAAGAATTAGAGCAACAGATATTTTTGAATTGAAAATTTTATTCATAAATCGAAAACCGAACTGCGTTTTGTAAATACCAAATCCTTTAACCGCAGTAAAAATGCTAGTGTCAAATATATAGCAAACCAAGCGCCAAATGTTGCAAAGGATACGTATATAAAAAACAAACGCACACTTTTTGCCCGCATTCCCAAGCGGTCTGCCAAGCGGGAAGACACGTAAAAACCACGTCTTTCAAAATAATGCCGAATATTGGAAACTGTAGAAGACATTGATTATTGTTTATTTTAAATACACTTTCAAAAATAGCTAAACTTTTAAGATTTCATTGCCAATAGCGCACTGCATACACTTTGATTTGTTACAGTATTCGTTTTTTAATTGAAGTAATCCTTGGGAATGCAACGCATTTTTAGAAATAGGCTTCAGCGAATTGAATTTTTTTATAATAGAATTGTCTTCGGAAGAAATTTCAGAAACGAGTGAAATAATATTCTCAATTTCATCATTACCAATATGCTTTGAATAGCAAAATTTTAAAGGAATTATAGTATTGATTATCAATAAATCTATAAAAGATTTGGTTAATTTCTTTTTTGAACCTTTTGAAATAGTGCCGAAATTATAATGTTTGTTCCAATACTCACTTGCCGAAATATTAAAGATTGAATATAATTCTGAAACACTTTTTGCCGAAATTAATAAGTTGAACAAATTTCCTTTCTCTGAAAGCAGAACAGATAGCTGCGAAAGTCTGATTGTAGGAAAATTTGGCGGCCGAAGTCTAAAATATTTTGGCTGAATAACTGCTGAATTATCCAATGAAAATTTTGCTTTTAAGAAATTATATTCTTTTATTAGTGTTTTTGCAAACCCATCTTGCAGCTTTTCGTCTAGTAATCCTGCTTGTCCAAATAACAAAGCTTCTAAGTAAATTTGATTGCTCGAAGTCTTATTAATTATATTGTAATCTACTGAATTTGCAATGCTGTAAAACGACTCTCCGTTTACTTTAAGACCGAAGTTTTTTGACAATAATTTGAAAAGCACAGCTTCCCAATGATTATTGGATTTTTCTAATTCTTGTAATATCATTTCACTTTTTTGCTCAAGTCTTTCAATAAATAATTTTTCAAGCCAATTTTCAATTGTAAACTCATCAACCTCAGCGAAAGAATCCTCACAATAAATCCAATTCTGTCTTGCTGAAAATAGTTTTTGGTAAGAATTTAAAAGTTTTTCCGAGACATATTTTTTTAATTCAATAGTAGGAATTGGCTTATTATCCTTTCTGAAAATTTCGGTATCATTATTCCAAACCACATGAAGAATTACATTTTCATATGCCAAATCCGTTTCGTGTGAATGTGCATACCAATCTGAAGCATTTATATGAATTTCAATATTTCCAGCCCAAAGTTGACCGGCTATCGAAACTTTTCCATTAAAAAAATCCGGACCCGAATTATGATTATGAATTCCAGGAGATAAAACGATAACATCTTCACCCAAAGAAGTTTGAATTGCTGAAGAATCAAATTTTTGAAATTTCCAAAGGTAATGTAGGAAGTCTTCTTTCAAGGCTTTTCAGTTTAAATGCCTAACGAAGATAATTAAGAATTTTGTTCTGTATCCTCCATTTTCGTCTTTTCTTCCTCGGGTTTACTTATTTGCTCTGTGATGGTATCTGCAAAAAGAATTCGGTTCCATTTATGTAATCTTCTACCCAATAAAATGTATCTAAAAATGCCTATAATTAAAAAAACCACACACACCACCAACGCCAAATAGCCCAACCATCTTATGTTACTAAAGTCTTTAAGTTGAAGAATCCCGATTCCACCAATTAACAAATAAAGTGATGAACGGATATACGAAAGTAATGTCCGCTCATTAGCCAAGCGCGTGCGCTCCAAAGCCAATATTTCATTAGTATTAATGGGGACTGGCTTAGTTCGTAAAAATTTGAAAAGTTTTTGTGCGCGATTCAAAATAGATGTTAGGTTTTATACGTGAGACTTTAGAAATAAATGTAGAACTTTTTAAAATACGACTTACAATTAAAGATATATAAAAAAATAGATTTTTTTTGGGCGGTAAACAAAAATCAAATTTCTATTAATTATTCAAATTTTTTTTGGCCTTACGTCAAAGAGTTCTAAGTCATTTATTAAAGACTGCTTATAATATCATGCTTTGTAATAATATTATAATGACCTTCACCCAAATCAACCAAAACCGCATTATTTTCTTTGTGAATCAATTTCGAAATTTCTTCAATTGAAGCCGTTTTCTTTACTATTGGAAAAGGTTTGTGCATTACTTCTTTAATAGGTAGATCTGCTACATTTTTATTTTCTAAATATTTCCGTAACAAATCGGTTTCATCTAAAGCGCCTACAAATCCTGAAGTATCTTCAACGGGAATTTGGGAGATTTTGTACTTTTTCATTCTTTCGATTGCGTGGCTTACCAATTCTTCTGTTCTTACAGTAATTAATGGTTTGTCACTGTGTTCTTTAATTAAGTCGGTTGCGTTTTTCGCTTCTTCCTCAACAAAACCACGTTCGCGCATCCATTCGTCATTGTACATTTTGCCAACATAACGACTTCCGTGATCGTGAAAGAGAACAACTACAACATCATCTTTTGTAAAATGATCCTTTAATTGAAGCAAGCCTTTCATTGCTGCTCCTGCACTGTTTCCTAGGAAAAAGCCTTCAACCTTTGCAAGTTTTTGGGTGTAGATAGCAGCATCTTTATCTGTAACTTTCGTAAAACCGTCGATTACTGAAAAGTCAACATTTTTCGGCAAAATATCTTCGCCAATACCTTCGGTTATATAAGGGTAGATTTCATTTTCATCAAAAACACCCGTTTCATGATATTTTTTGAAAACACTTCCATAGGTATCAATTCCCCAAATTTTTACGTTTGGATTTTGTTCCTTTAAATATTTTCCAACGCCACTAATTGTACCGCCAGTACCAACACCAACAATAAAGTGGGTAACTTTTCCATCCGTTTGTTTCCAAATTTCAGGTCCTGTACTTTGGTAATGCGCTTTTGCGTTGCTTGGATTATCGTATTGGTTTACATACCAACTATTTGGTGTTTCTTCAGCCAAGCGTTTTGAAGTGCTGTAATAACTTCTAGGATCATCTGGTGCTACGTTCGTTGGGCAAACAATTACTTTACTACCAACTGCTTTTAAAATATCAACTTTTTCTTTGCTCTGCTTATCGCTTATAACGCATACCATTTTGTAGCCTTTTACAATTGCTGCAAGCGCTAAACCCATCCCTGTATTTCCTGAAGTTCCTTCAATAATTGTTCCTCCAGGTTTTAGGCGGCCATCGGCTTCTGCATCTTCAATCATCATTAAAGCCATTCTATCCTTTGTTGAATTGCCAGGGTTAAATGTTTCGTATTTTGCCAATACCAATGCTGGTATATCTCCAATAAGTTTGTTAATTTTTACCATTGGCGTATTACCAATTGTACCTAATATATTTTCTGCGTAATCCATAGTTTTCTTTAGAATTGAACAAGCTAATTTTAAGCTTTTATTGTTCGCGGACAAAGGTACAAATTTAAGTTTCGGTTGGCAATTTGAATTAAAAAGACTCCAAAGGTTTTAAAAACCTTTGGAGTCTAGAAATGATTATTTCATAGAAAATGAAAATGAATTATTCATTAATTTCTCTTTCCAACCAAACCTGTACTAGCTCAATATTGTTTCTATTGCTTTTACACTCATTAAAAATGAAAACTATATCACAACATTTAAACTTATTATAGATTTCAGAATATGTATGGTTTTGAAAATAGTTTATATCTAATACATTTTTATTTTTGAGAAAAGTAGAATCTACAGTTTTTTTAATTGGATTTATAATTTCTTCTCCTGCCATTTTTAAAGAGATTGAGTCAGTAGCCATAATAATATGTCGAAAATTTATACTATGGTATTTAAAATTAATCTTCTTAAAACGATAAAAATGTGAAAGATTATCTTTTGTTTTATTGTCAATTTTAAAGTTGAATCCTTTTGAAGAACTCATCTCAGAATAAGAATCATTCCATTTTATATATGTAGTGTCACGAACTATATTTTGAGACAGCAATAAATTAACATTAAACATAAAAATTATTATCGGTAAGTATACCTTATTTTTAATTTTGTACATTTTTTATAGAGTTTGTCCAAGCGGCGTTAGTATAAAAACCATAAGAATCTTCATATTGAGGATTTTGAAAATAAATATCACCATATGACGTAGTCTTCAAACCCATCCAAGAAATATATGTATAAAATTCTGCCCAATCCCAATCTTCAACATCACTGTAATAATCTAAAAAAGTTTGGTCGTTAAGCAGCCAATGAAATGGTTGCAGGTTACTTGCTATAACATTCAAATAACGCTGAGCCATTATTTCGTGCTGTTCATTTTCCTGTAAAATGTAGGCATCATACAATATTTCAAAATCAGAGTCGTAAGGTAAAGTGCAGTTTACAATTGCTTTGAACAGACTTGCATGAATACATTCATGGATTAACGTTCTTCCTAAAAACAGTAATGGCGTATTCTTTTTGATAAGTGGGTCGTTCAAGGACATTTCATAAATATAATCTGAATCTATTGTTATATCAACTTTTTGTAAGTCGTATTGTGGATTGTAAGTTGCTTTTGTGCAACCATTAGGATCATTACTTATACAATCTGTAATATTACCAACTTTAAATGTAAGTGGGATGTTATTATCTTCTTGATAAAAGCCGGATAATATATCTCTAATACCACCTGTTTGCATTAGTTTTTCATAAACTTTGTACATTTTAGCATTGTCTTTAAAAGACTTATCGATAAAAATTTTCTCATTAAAATTTACCTCTCCATCTTCACGTATAGTTTTAATTGCTACGTTAACAAATTTTTGGGCCTCATGTGAGATTTCGTTCTGTGCTAAAAAAACTAAACAGGAATTAACGAACGTATTATATTTATCTGAATTCCCCTGTGCCAATTGATATCCAAGCCATATTTCATCTTGCGGATCCAAATCTAGTTCATCATTTCTTTTGAGGATGTCATAAAGAGCACAAAGATACGTAGTACAATCTTCCCCGGGAAGTGGGTCTGTTGGCAGACAATCATAGCATGGATCGCCATTATTAGTTCCAGTTCCACCTGAACCACCAGTAGTTCCAGTACCAGTACCAGTACTAGTACTACCGCTACCTGTTGTAGTACAGCTAAAGTTAACATTCATTCCTGAAACATAATAACCACCAACGGCACAATTACCACCTGGTCCATGACCTTGATTAGCGGCGCAGTTCCAAATTATTGATACAGAAAATGTGCAAGTTGTTGCAGCTCTAGCTTCTGCATCTCCATTTACAACATCGTTTTCGGCCAATACCGTTCCATCAGTTTGCAAATATGTAATCTTACCATCGAAAGGTACAAATTCGTCTGTATTTTGCAATTGGGAAAGATAGCTATCAGATGGCTCATATTTTAAAAGATACGATGTAGTTTCTCCTGCCTGCTCCTTAATAACAAGCTTTGAGTAGTTAGATATACTATCACCCTGCGTCTTTACATAAAATGTATAGGTAGATAAATTATCGTTGCTGTATTCTACGATGTTATCAGTTTTAATTTCAGTTATAAAGTCATCACCACCTTTGGCAGGGTCGTTCCCAAAATTTAATCCTAATAAATCTATGATCTTATTTTTTTGAATTGCTTTTTCGAACTCTGAATAATTAATGGTACGCTTATGAAAAGTATTTCCAATATCCACATTATCTTCTAAAATTGTAGACTCTTCGTTTTTTGAACAACCAATGAAAAGAAATAGAGAAGTCAAAAAAAGAAATATAAGTTTAAGTCTGTTTGTTTTGTTTTGTTTTGTTTTGTTTTGTTTTGTTTTGTTTTAAATTCATTTTTCAAAATTTAGCGTTAAATATTTATTAATTTATTCGCAAGAAACGAAAGTTTTAATAAAAAACAACGTTTTTAAACGATAAATAGCAATAAAACACGATTATTATTTGTAAAACAATTCAAAGTCAGAAAAGTAGGGTGGTTTAATTTGTTTATAAAAATCAAATTTACACTCATAAAGAAAGTCAAATATACTTCTACTCAAACCGAATAGCCTTCACAGGAGATATCTTCGCAATTATATAACTCGGCACCAAAAGCATTAATAAGCAAAGTAGAAATGTGCCAGCATTCAGCACTAAAATATAGTCCCAACTCAGATAAACTTGGGCTTCGTTTACGTAATACGTGTCTGGATTTAATTTAAAGACTTTAAAATATTTTTGAATTAGCAACATACCAATTCCTATTACATTTCCCCAAAAAAGACCGACGCCGATTAAATACATTGCGTTGTATAAAAATACTTTTCGCACGCTCCAATCGCTGCTTCCCAAGGCTTTTAAAATACCAATCATTTGGGTGCGTTCTAAAATTAGTACCAACAAAGCGGTAATCATATTTATGCCCGCAACCAAAACCATAATACCAATAATCAAAGCAATATTAAAGTCAAAAAGATCGAGCCATTCAAAAATAGAACCGAATTTATCACGGATTGTTTGCGTGTCCAAAGTGCTTTCGGTTTGTTTATAAACTTCATTTCCAACTTGTTGGATATTATCAAAATCGGTCACAAATACTTCAAAACCGCCAATTTGGTCGTCCGTCCATCTATTCAATTTTTGAATATGCCGAATGTCGGCAAGCATAAATTGCTCGTCGAATTGTTGAAAGCCGCTGTTGTATAAACCAATTATTGTAAAACCGCGACTTCTGCGTTTTCGGGCGCTTTCTTCATCAAGAAAATAGGTAATTACTTTATCGCCGACTTTTAAATTAAGGCGTTTGCCGAGATAGGTTGAAAGTAAAATTTGATCATTTAAATTTCCTTTATAATCGGGAAGCTTACCTTCAACCAGAAAATCTTCAAAATATGTCCAATCATAATCGGCACCAACACCTTTTACCACAACACCTTCAAAATCGGTATCAGTTATTATTACTCCGCCTTTGCTTGCTGCAACTTGAACGTGTTTTATGCCTTCAACATTCTTAAATTCAGGATAAAAATCTTGCTTTTTGGAAATTGGATTTTGTGAATCGTTACTAAAGTTTGTATCGAAATTAGTAATTATAATATCGCCATTAAAAGCAGAAACTTTTTCGCGAATTTTCTTTTGTAGACCTGCCGTTGTAGCAATGCTTACCAACATTACGATAATACCGAGCGCAATTGCGGTAATTGCAATTTTTATTATCGGCGCCGAAATACTACTTTTATGGTCTTTGGACGCAATGATTCGCTTAGCGATAAAAAACTCGAAATTCACGCTTAAATTATGATCTTAAATTTTTTCAAAAATACTGTATTACTTATTGTATTTACTACTTTTTCCTGTGGAAGTAATATTGCAAATTCTAACTTAGAAGAAAATAGCTCTTTAAATGAATATATTGAAATTGGCGAAGATGTAAAAGAAGATGCCGATAGAGATGTTGAAAGAGAGAAAAAAAAGGAAAAGAAAGGAACCGAAAGTTCTTCAGCTTCAAAAATTATGACGGGAGCCGAACAACCTCAAAAATACATTCCTTTTATTGCTGGAAAAAGAGTTGGAGTAGTTGCCAACCAAACTTCGGTAATATTGGACCAAGTTACAACTGCAGACGACAAAACAAAACAGATAACCATCCATTTAGTAGATTTTTTAAGAGATAATTCTATTAACATAACAAAGGTTTTTGCACCCGAACACGGTTTTAGAGGTGAAGCAGATGCAGGCGAAACCGTAAAAGATGGAATTGACAGCAAAACAGGCGTTCCAATAGTTTCGCTTTATGGCAATAACAAAAAACCAACAAAGGAACAAATGGCGGGTATTGATGTTATGATTTTTGACATTCAAGATGTTGGCGCGCGGTTTTACACTTATATTTCTACTTTACATTATGTAATGGAAGCCTGTGCTGAAGCAAATATTCCACTTATAATATTGGACCGTCCAAACCCAAATGGACATTATATTGACGGTCCAATTTTAGAAACAACACACCAAAGTTTTGTTGGAATGCACCCCATTCCAGTAGTTCATGGAATGACGATAGGTGAATATGCACAAATGATAAATGGCGAAGGTTGGCTTACCAACAAAGTAAAATGTGAGATAACAATTATTTCGGTTGAAAATTACGATCATAAAAAACCGTATTCTTTACCCATAAAACCGTCACCAAATTTACCGAATGATCAAGCTATTAATTTATATCCAAGTCTTTGTTTTTTTGAAGGTACATTTATAAGTGCGGGCCGCGGAACGGATAAACAATTTCAGATATTTGGCGCGCCGTCTCTTCCAACTGAAAAATATAGTTTTAGCTTTATACCTCAATCAAACGAAGGTGCTAAAAGCCCAAAGTTTAAAGGTGAAAAGTGTAACGGAAAAGATCTTCGGAAAGTACCGAAAATGAATCAAATTAATCTTGAATGGTTGATAGATGCTTATAATGCGAATGGAAATAGGAAAGATTTTTTTAATAGTTTCTTCACCAATTTAGCGGGAACAAAAAAACTTCAGCAGCAAATTGAACAAGGTTTATCTGGTTCAGAAATTAGGGATTCGTGGGAAAAAGGGCTTTCGGATTTTGGGAAGATTCGTGAAAAATATTTAATTTATGAATAATTTCTAATTCTTTTTAATACTGATGAAACTTACTTAATCAGTTTTTTCATATCTTCAACAATATTGAAAGCCGCTGGGCAAATGGCAACATTTTTCAAAGTTAAATTAGAAATCTGCTGAAACTTTTTTCTATCCGTGTGTGGAAATTCGCGGCAGGCTTTTGGACGGACATCATAAATACTGCAATAATTATCTGCTCCCAAAAAAGTGCAGGGAACGTTTTGTAACACGTAATCGTTTTCTTCATCAAGCCTCAAATAGTTTGAAATAAATTGCTGCGGTTTTTGCCTAAAATGTTTAGAAATTCTCTCAATATCTTTATCGGTAAAAAGTGGGCCTGTTGTTTTGCAACAATTTGCACATTTTAGGCAATCTGTTCTTTTAAACTCGGCTTCGTGTAAATCCTGCATTAAGCTATCCAAATGCTTTGGCGGCTTTTTTTTGAGTTTGGCAAAAAACTTTTTATTTTCTGGCTCTACTTCTTTGGCCTTTTGCGGTAGTCCGTTAATTATTTCTTGCATAGTGCAAAGATAGGAATGAAATGTTTACTTAGACCGCGCTCCGCAACTAGAAATTTGAATTAAAACTTTAATAAAATGCATATCTTAATCTACTTAAAGTATGTAATATTATGATTTAATTACAGAAATTTTATGCTCAAGGTAAAGCTTCAAATGGCTTTTATTGAATATATTGCCGCCTACAATATAATTGCTGAAAAATGAAATTCCTTTTTTATAAAGTCCTATTTATTATAACGATAACCGTAACAGTCGTTTCGTGTAAAAAAGATGACGGCGATAATCCAGCCGACCCAAAAGCTGAAAATAGAAAGGCTCTCGGGGTTTCGGCAGAGAATATTTTATCTGCTGATATTTATGATAGATTAACGGTGGAATTTGTTTACGCTGCAGGTTTTAGACCGCAAGAAGAAACCATTTTTGGTTTTAAAACATTTATTGAAAATAGAATTAATAAACCAGAAGGTATAATTTTTACCGAGACTGTAATAGATGCACCCGAAAACGCTCCTTTTAATACTCAAGAAATTAGGGAGATAGAAGATGCAAACCGCACAAAATATAACGAGGGAAGCAACATTGCACTTTATATTTTCTTTGCAAATGGAAGCTCGGAAAATGACACAAATACCTCGGTCACCTTAGGATCTGCCTATCGAAATACGTCAATGATTGTTTATGAAAAAACGTTGATAGATTTGGCAAATAGAACTGCAAACCCAACTGAAGCACTTTTATTTTTAGAATCCAACACCATTAAACATGAGTTTGGGCATATACTTGGCCTTGTCAATATCCAGAATGATGACATTCATTCCGCCGATCACGAGGACACTTCTAACAGTAAACATTGCATAGTAGAAGAATGCCTAATGTATTTTGAAAGTAGAAACCCATTTTTAATTTTAGACCGTTTTTCAGATTTACAACGTACTGGCAGTGTTCCTGTTTTTGATGATTTGTGTACTGCGGATTTACAAGCAAAAGGTGGAAGATAAGTTGGCAGTTTTCAGTTGTAGTGAACAAGTTTGTTTCAAACAAATTTGAGACTTCGAATTACTATTGAAAACTAAACACCTTCTCCCCACCAACAAAAGTAGCCATCACTTTTACTTTTGGAATACTATCTTCGTCTATCGTCATTATATCTCTATCTAGAATGGTGAAATCGGCAAATTTTCCTTTTTCGATACTTCCCTTTTTGTTTTCTTCAAAATTAGAATAAGCAGCCCAAATTGTCATTCCTTTTAGCGCTTCTTCCCTTGTTAAAGCTTCACTCTTTTGAAATCCTTCTACTGGAAAGTTCATCAAATCCTTGCGTGCTACAGCAGCGTAAAAAGTGTATAATGGATTTACATCTTCAACTGGAAAATCAGTACCCAATGCTATTATTCCTGCTTTTTTTAATAATATCTGATACGCATATGCACCTTTCATTCTTTCAGCCCCCACTCTATCTTCTGCCCAGTACATATCGCTAGTTGCGTGGGTTGGTTGTACGCTTGGTAAAATATTTTTTGAGAAATAATCAAATCCTTCAGGCGAGATTATTTGCGCATGTTCAATGCGCCATCTAGCATCTGTTTTATCCTTTAAAGCATTTTTATAAACTCTTAAAACTGCAATGTTTGCCGAATCCCCGATTGCATGTGTATTCATTTGAAAACCTGCTGCCGAAATTTTTTCAGCCAAGTATGTTAAGCTATCGGCAGGTGTAATCATTGCGCCAAAATGGTTTTCCTTGTCCGAATAAGATTGCCTCATAGTTGCCCCGCGCGAGCCCAATGCGCCGTCGGCATAAACTTTTACACTTCTTACGGTTAACTTATCGGTTTCAATTTTACCATTACTTAAGTAATAATCAAGATTCTCCTTTTTGTTTGCAATCATTGCATAAACCCGTAGTTTCATTCTTTCAGATTTTTGAAGTGCTTCAATTACGGCTATTACATTCTTGTCTAACCCGGCATCATCAATTGTTGTCAATCCATTTTGAAATGCTAATTTTTCAGCATCTAATAAAGCTGTTTCAATATTTGCAGTAGTCGGTTTTGGAAAGGTTTGCTTTATCAAACTCATAGGAGCATCAACCAAAATTCCGGTTAGCTTATTGTCTTCAACAACAACTTCGCCGCCGGGAACTTTTGTTGTAGGTGTAATATTTGCCAACTTTAATGCGGCATTGTTTACTAACATTGCGTGTCCGTCTATTCGTGTTAGGGCAACTGGGGTATCTGGAAATAGCGAATCGAGAATTTTTTTATTCGGAAATTCTTTCACATCCCAATCATTTTGATCCCAACCTCGGCCTATAATATATTCAACATTTTTTTCAATTTGAAATGCGGTAACCCTTTCAATAACCTCATTAAAACTTTCTGTGCCTATTAAATTTACTTGTTGTAGTGTTGTGCCCAAACCATACAAATGAGCATGCGCATCTATAAAACCTGGATATACAAATTGACCTTGCGCATCATATGTTTCTTTAATTTCATATTTTAGTTCAAGTTCTGGTTTTAAGCCAGTTTCCAGTATTTTACCATCTTTAACAACCAACGCATAGGCTTTCCCAAAAGCATCGTCAACTGTATAAATTGTTGCGTTTTTTATTAATAAATCTGCCGGAATTTTATCTGGCGCACACGAAAAGATTAATAATGCGAAGATTACAAAAAGTATATTTTTCATTTGACTGAGTTGGTTTATTCTGTAAAAATAGGGAAAGAAATTGAATGGCAGAAACACATACTCAACTTATAAGAAATAGAAAAAGGCGAAATTCTCTACTGAAAATTTCGCCTTTTTAATTTTAATAAAAGTGATGTTTTAAACAACTACCAATCAAACTTATACGTAACGCCGCCCAGACCTTGAATGCCTTGTACAGGATAGTTTACCCATTTTTGATAATTATCACTCAACAAATTACTGCCTTTTACAAAAACTGCTAATCTATCGGTTATGCGATATCCCAAATTAATGTTTGCGTCTAAATAAGAATCTAATGTAACTATTGTTGGATTTTGAAGTGGGGTTAATGAATTGGTCAATATATCTTTTCTTTCACCTACATAAAATAACGAAACGCCGCCGTACAGCTTTTCCGTTATATTGAAATTTGAAAATAAAGATGCTCTAAGTGTTGGTAAATTCCAAGCTTCATCTTGGTTGTCGGTTTCATAGGCATAAAAATCGGCATTAATTCCAAGTGTAAAATTATTAGATACTTCAACTTTAACTTCTGCAAAAACATCTAATGTTATTAAATCGTCATAGACTACATTAAAAGAATTTCCAAATTCATAACCTTTAAAATCTACACTCATTCCTTTATAAGTATTGGATTGAAATAAGGCTTTATCATTCTCTTTTGCTAGCGAAGCACGAACATTATAACCAAAGTTATTGGATAATTTTCCTTTTAAACCTGCATATCCATCAAATAATTTACTGGTTGGCGTTATGTTTAGAGTTGGCGATACAAATAGATTTTCTTCCTTAAAACCGTAATAAGAATTCTGCTCCAAATCTCCTTCAAGACCGCCGTAGGCAATTACCATTTCTTCCAATAATCGATAGGAAACTTGTACGTTTGGATAAATATAAAGTTTGGTTTCACTATTTTCTGAATCTAAACTCACAAAACCTTTTACGCCCAAAGCCGCCGTAAAATCATTGTCAACATATAAAAAACTTGGTGCCAAACCAACGTTTAAAAATGAATAATTAATAGCTTCAGTGTTAAAATAGTTGGTTGTAAATTTTCCATTTAAGTAATCAACTTCGGCTTTTAATTTAAAATTGAGGTCTGTAATTGGAAATGAAAATTCTGGCTGGGCGGTTATATTAAATTCTGAAGATGAATACGAATCGCCCAAATAGCGGACATTGGCAGATACTTTTTCAAAATATGAATCTTCAACACTTATACTTCCACCCAAATTGCCGCTGAAATAATTTTGCGCAGGATCTATACCTGAAATAAAGAGCAAATTACTATCAGTAAAGTTGGATGGTAAACCATACCAATTAAAAAGCTGATGTTTTGCACCAAAATCCAAGCGATAAGAAGCATCCTTTTGTCTGCTTGTATAATTAGCATCTAAACTTGTGTTGTAATATTTATTGTCTAAAAACACATCTTTAATATCCCCTTGTGAAGAATTATGTTTAAAAAAGAAGCCTGCATTATCCGTCCTGCTTAACTGAAAATTACTAAACAATTCGCCTAAAATTGAAGTATAATTCCCGAGTCCGAAAGTTGCGTAATTATCATATAATTTGATTGGTTTAGCCTTTTCAACAGTTGTAGCTTTTCCTTTTGAAGGTGTAAATGTTGAAGCTACTGGAATGGAAAAGATCTTATAATCAATATCTTTTTTGGATAGCGTAACCGAATCATTCAAACTTGGCGTTTCCTTAACCTTAAAAGCATCCGAAATGGTTGGTGAATACGGTTTAATTATTGTTACCGTTTCAGTATCTAAATCATCCTTTTCCTGCGCGAGAATTACGGTTGATGAAAATAAAATTGAAAATAAAAATAAAATTGAAAATTTATTATTTGACATATAGTTACAGCTTGGTCAATTAAGGTTGTTGTTGTTTTTCTAGATTTTAATTCCCTGTTTCAACGGATGAATTTGTTTTAGCTTCGTTCGCTTTTATAATTGCCAATTCGGCTTTTGCTTCATCAACAACTTCAGGAAAATCGGTGAAGTTTTTGGTAACGCTTTCTAAAATATAAGTGGCTTGGTAGGCATCTTTTAACGCGTAAAAGTTCTTCGCCATTAAAACCAAACCTTTTGCGCCCCAAATTTTGTAACCACTATAATCCTTCGCTAATTTTTGTACTGTAGCGTTTGATGCTTCGTATTTTGCTTCTTTATTTTTGAAATAAGCATCGTAATACAAAGCTTCCGCAGCAAGACTTCCCGTTGCTATTTTAGCAACTTCGGCATAAGCTGTTTTCGCTTTTGCTTCATTATTGGTTTTCATTGCAGCTTTGGCAATAATTATTTGCGCATCACTTTTTATTGAATTGTCAATTTTTCCGTTTTGCAAAACTTTTTCGGCATACCCAACGGCATCAGCATATTGTTTTAGCTCGTAGCTTGCCTTCATCATATTTGTTTGTGCAAATATTATATTCTGTGGGAAATCTGCAGTTGTTTCTAAACGCTTTAAATAAGTTAAAGCATTTTCATAATCTTTTTTAGCCAAGTATAATTCTGAAACTCTTGCCAAAGCTTGTTCTGTAAACTCGTTTCTTTCTTTATCGGCAACTACTTTAAAATTTGGGATTGCTTTATCATTCTTCCCATCAGCAAAGTAAAGCTGACCTAAATAAAAATGTGCTTTCATAGCATTTTTACCTGTTGGAAATTGCGTTAAATAATCTTCAAAACGAGAAATTGCTTGGCTACTTTTATTGTCTAAATAAGGCTGCTCAGCGGCTTTATAACTGGCATCGTCCAATTCGGCATCTTCAATTTGTACGTAGCTCAAGGTTTTTGCCCAAGTTGCGTACTCATCTACTCTACCTTTATCTATGTAAATATTTTTGGCAGCAGCAACAGCTTGCAATGCTTCCGGAGTTGAAGGAAAATCCTTTGCAACTCTTTTAAAAATGTTTAAAGCATCTTCGCTTTTTCCTGTGTTATCGTAAATTAAAGCTTTCTTTAAAAGCGCTTTTGAAATAAAACTGCTGGTTGGGTTTTCAGCAATCAGTCTATCATAGGCCTTAATCCCTTCAGCATTCTTTTCTTGGGCTACGTATGTATTTCCAAGTTCGTAAAGCGCATCATCTTTATAAACTGATTTTGGATATGACGCAATAAATGAAGTTAACTCAGTAATTTTTGTATCGGTTCTATCTACAAAACCGTAGCTTATTGCCTTTTGAAAACTTGCATAATCGTCTTTACCGGAACCTAATTCTATTGCTTTATTATAATTTTCCATGGCAGGCCAATACTTGCTTGTTACAAAATAACTATCGCCCAAACGTAGAAAAGCGTCTTTTTTTCGAACTGCATCTGCTGTTGATGAAGCAGTAAAAGCAGTAAAATTTTCAATAGCTTGAGTGTAATTTTTCAGTTTGAAATAATTGTATCCTAAATTATACTTGCTATTGGCATATTCCGGTGTTGATTTTGCTGAAGAATTTTGAAGATACGATTGATATCCTGCCAAAGAAACGTCAAAATTATTTAATTGAAAATTACTTTCAGCCTTCCAATATGTTGCTCTTGCAGTAAATTTAGAATCGCTTGGTTCTTTTAAGCTTTTGTTGAAATAGTTGATAGCTTCCGAATAATTGCTTTCGTTGTAAAGTTCAATTCCGTAGAAAAAAGCAACTTTTTGATAGGCAGCTTTATCTTTGAAATTTAGGTTGTTCTCTAGCAAATTCATTGCTTCCTTATAATTTTTTGAAGTAATGTAACTGTCAATCAGCAGCTCTTTTAAAGCTGGAACATTTTCATTTTTTGGATATTTTTCAATAAATGCCAATAAAACTTGCGGCGTACTTTTATAACTATTTCCAATTTCGTAGCTCAGTTTTGCGTAATTGAGATAAGCATCTTCCGCAATTGTAGCATCAAAATCCATTTCTGAAGCATTTTTAAAAGCATTTAACGCTTCCTGTTTTTTATTCAACTTCAAATAACTCTCAGCCAAATGATAATACGCATTTTGGGAAACGGAATTTTTACCGCCTATAATCTTGTTAAATTCGCCAACAGCATTGTTGTAATCCCCTTGTTTATAGTAAGCGTATCCTAATTGATAATAATCTGTATTGTTCCATTTTCCACCTTTTCCCTTATAATTTTTAAGATACGGCACGGCTTCATCATATTTTTGAAGATTGAAATAGCTTTCGCCTATAATTTTTGAAAGCTCACTTTTTTCCTGAGGATTGCTACTTTCATACTTTTCCTTGCCCATCGCGATTGCCTTTTCAAAATTACCGAGCTTAAAATTCATAT
This sequence comes from Flavobacteriales bacterium, assembly GCA_038259825.1. Lineage (GTDB taxonomy): Bacteria > Bacteroidota > Bacteroidia > Flavobacteriales > Flavobacteriaceae > JBBSOK01. The sequence continues at coordinate 13,463 of JBBSOK010000002.1, read as the reverse complement.
CTGCTTGATAATAACTTAAACCTTCACTGTATCGCTCTTCGCCTTTTACTTCCTCAAACTTTTCGTTTGCTTCCTTATAATCATCACCTTCATAAGCTATAAAACCTAAATAGTATTTGGCTTGAGAACCATATTGTTGTGAAGTGGAAACTTTATTAAAATAAGGTTTTGCGTCATCATATCGCTTCGCATTAAAAAGTACATAACCTTGATTAAAGTTAAATTTATCAGCTTCGGCGCGGGACAAGTTGCTTTCATCTACCTTATCGTACCATTTTTGGGCATAGCTATATTTTCCATTGGCAAAATAATAATCTGCCACATCTAAATATGCACTTTGTTTTTTGATGCTTGTTGGATAATCTTCAACAAAACTTTCCATTAATTGGTCGGCATCTTGTTGATTTAAGCGTACAGCACAATTTGCAATGTAGTAAGCAGCATCACTTTCAATAGTTTCATTATCGGTTGTGCTCTTAACTTTTGAAAAAAGATTTTGAGCCGCCAAAAACTGCTGATTGTTATAAAGCTCAACCGCCTGATTATAGTCTACAAGACTGTTTGTAAAAACCGCAGATTGCTGCGCAAATATTGAAAATGAAAGAATTACGAAGAGTGATAACAAACCAAATTTCTTGCCCATAGGTTGTAGTATTTTTGCGTAAAGATATTTAATCTAAAAAGTAGTTTTCGCTATACAGTTGCCTATTTAAAAGAGTTATTAACGGGTTTATTAACGTATTTGTTGGTGTTATAACGGTTGAAATTTTGGGAAAGTATGCACTGCTTTAAAATTATCTGCGCAAAGTTAAATAACCTCTTCGCATAAAATAGTAATACCATATTGATTAATACAGATAGAAAATATTTCCTAAAAATTAATGTACTTTTAAAGTCAATCAAAAATTTGAAATTATGAAAAAGTTTATTTTTTTAATACTTTTATTCTCATCAATAATAGTAAGCGCACAGAAAAATCCTTTTAAGAATCTTTCTGAAAAAGACAATAAAATTGGCATTGGCACCACCAATCCGGATGAAATGTTAACGGTAAAAGGAAAAATCCATACGCAAGAAGTTTTGGTAGATTTAGACGGTGCCGTTGCACCAGATTATGTTTTTCAAAAATATTTTGATAATTTTTCAGAATTGAAACCTGAATACGAATTGATTTCTCTAATAGAACTAGAAACTTTTATTCAAAAAAATAAACATTTGCCAAACGTGCCATCTGCCGAAACTATGAAAGAAGAAGGTATTCCCTTAAAAGAAATGAACTTAATCCTGCTCCAAAAAATTGAAGAGCTCACAATTTACATTTTACAACAACAGAAAGAAATTGACGAGCTAAAACAGATTCAAATTGCAAAATATAAAATAATAGATTAAACGTTAATTCACTTTAGCAAAAATGAAAATAGAAATTCTTTGTAAAATGAATAAATGCATTTACTTTTGACGATAACATCTAAGACAATATAGATGAGAGGTAATATCAACAATCTTCCTCAATAAAGAATATTTCAACACTCATAATTCAATCCAAAAAAATGCCAGAACACGTATTACATCTTAAAAATGCCGCTATTTATCAAGGTGATAATTTAGTACTTTCTGATGTTTCAGTTAGTGTTGAAAAAGGTGAATTTGTTTACTTAATTGGTAAAACCGGTACCGGAAAAAGTAGTTTTATGAAAACCCTTTATGGCGATTTACCTTTACGTGAAGGCGATGGCAGTATTGTAGGATATGATTTACCAACATTAAAGGAAAAAGACATTCCGTTTTTACGAAGAAAATTGGGCGTTGTTTTTCAAGATTTTAAATTATTAAATGACCGAACTGTTAGCGATAATCTTAGCTTTGTTTTAAAAGCAACTGGATGGACCGAAAAGGATAAAATGCTTGCAAGAATTGATGTTGTTTTGGACAAAGTTGGAATGAAAACAAAGGCTTTTAAATATCCGTATCAACTTTCGGGCGGAGAGCAACAACGTGTTGCAATTGCTAGAGCATTACTTAACGATCCAGAATTAATTTTGGCAGATGAGCCAACAGGAAACTTAGACCCGCAGACAAGTGTTGAAGTAATGGAGGTTTTACAGGAAATAAATGCTAACGGCAATACTATTTTAATGGCGACACATGATTATGCTTTACTGTTAAAGTATCCAAGTAAAACGTTGAAATGTGATGAAAACCAGATTTTTGAAGTTGTGCAAAAAACAGTTTAAATAAAATTCTACAGAAGCAGATATTTTCAAATTAGTAAACAATAATTAATGCAGCGAAAAATCCAAATTTACGACACGATTTTTCAAGTTTTATTTTTTGCTCTTTGCGTTTTCTATATTCTATTTTATGGTCCGTATGGTTTTGAAGGAACGGACACAGGTTACATTTTCGGTACTTCTTGGAATATTTATAATGGTGAACTTCCTCATCGCGATTTTATATATACAAGGCCTACGGTTCCAGCATATTTTCACACAATTTTTCTCTTTGTTTCAGAAACCTACGGTTATTTGCTTGATAGAGCTTTTTTCTATGTTCAGGTTTTTACATATTCTTTATTAGGAACAAAAATTCTCTTTAAGCACTTTTCTATAGTAAGCAAAAGTGCGCTTTACACAATTGCAATTTTAGCAGCCTTAATTTCAATCCACAACTATCCGCCAATGGGTTGGAACACCATTGATGGCGTATTTTTCTGCATTTTGGGCTTATATTTTTTACTAAAGCTAGACGCTACAAAATGGCGGATATTTCTAGGTGTGCTTTTTTTAGTAATGGGTGTATTTTCCAAACAATCCTTTTACTTTTTCCCTGTTTTCTTGTTTGTTTATTTAGCAATCACAAAACAATTTAGAATCTTAAAATTTTACAGCTTATTCGGTATTTTCTGGGTTTTAGTTTATTTGGGCATCAAATACTTTACAGGAACTTTTTATCCATTTTTCGAGCAAACTTTTGCAAGAACTGGCAGTGGCGATTTAATCCAGGTTGGAATTAAAACCTATTACTTAGCCGTAAAATTTAATATTTTGTACGCGTTGGTTGGAGCTTTACTAATTTTTCTATTAAAGAAATTTGCAAAACCAAATATTGCTTACTTCGGAATTAATGTTCTAATCGCTGCAATCTTTATATTTTTCTTTTATAAATTCAAATCAACTTGGCACGTTATTCCTTTTTTAATGCAGCTTTTGTTCATTGGTTCGTCCATATTCTGCTTTATAAAACTCATTGGAGACAAACGATATTTACTTCCAATTCTCCTACTTTGCCTTAGCTGGAGCGCTTCAATAAGTAATGGTTACCAAACACCAATCCACTTTAGTTTACCAATTGTATTTTGTCTTTTCTTATTTGTTTTTTCACTGGAAATAGAAATAACCCGCTTAAGAGCGTTAACATTTGTGGCAACTATTTCAATATTTCTTGTAACGTTTTTTTACGGTTACCAAACACTATACCGCGACGCAGACAGAAGCAGTCTTGTCTATAATATGGGAGACATTTACAAAGAATTAAGTTTTATAAAATCTGACAAAGACACTTATTTAAAATATAAGGAATTTAAAAACCTGTCAGGGAAGTATTCAAATTTTACAGTAATTCCATCAATAACTTTAGCGCATTATTTAGGTAAAACCGTTAATCCAATTGGAACGGATTGGCCTTTGGATGTGGAAATTAATGATAAAGGCAAATTGCTTTTAGCTCAATTAGTTCAAAAAAATGTAACTGTTTTTCTAGAAAATTCTGAATTTACTGAAACGGAATTAGAAGGCTATATTATGGAAGATGAAATAATTGAAAACTGGCAACTCATAGAAAAAACTGACTATTTTGATGTATATCAGCCATTCAAATAAATAGCAGTTATCAATTTACATTTTAGTCATTTTAAAAAATTACTTATCAACCCTTCGTCTCAAATCACATTCATTTTCAAGTTTAGATTGTATGTGCAATCTAATTTTTCCTTCAGAATTTGGTTTTAAAACAGTATTTCCCGCAATTCTAATTCTATTTTTAGCCAGAATATCGAGTGTAGCTTTTTCCCTGAATTTTTGATTTCTGAGTACAATTTCTTTCGAAATTCCACTAATCTTAAAATTCCACCGCACAAAATCCTGATTTTCGATATAAGCAATTTCATTTGGGTCGTGGAGATCGTTTACCAATTTTACCGCCTTTCCCGTCTGCAATAATCCAGCACCATACAAACCATAAAATATTTTGTTGCCAGGAACATTGTCAATATTTAATGCAGTCATTTTTAGGATACTTACCACCTCATAAGCTGGCAAACAAGGATAGAGTGAAAACATTAAGCCTACAGTTCCAGAAACTAATGGTGTAGCACCTGAAGTTGTAGAAAATGGATAATAGATTATTTCTCCTTTATTTAAATAATTATTATACGTAAAAAGTTCGGCTGTTGGAGCCAAAATATCTACACTTTCGTGCAAAATTGCCGTAGAAACAGGATATACAAAAGGCTCGCGCAATGTATCATTTTCAGGAAAACCCATTGTCCTGCCAACTGAACCACGCAAATTTGATGTGTAATACAATGTATCTCCCAGTAATTGAATATTATCTAAAGCCTTTTCATGCCTATACATTCCTGAAGAAACAGAAATTACATTATCATAACCCGCGGGATAATAAACCATTTCGCCTTTGTTGAGATGAAAACCCTTATTTCCAGCAGCAGCTACGATAACGATATTTTTGTTGAATAAAGAATCTACTACCTTTTCTGCGTAATCATATTTTGTACTTCCTACCCAACTACAACTTATTACCTTGGCACCTTTTGCAGCAGCTTCTTTAACTTCGGATAGTTTTCTAAAATCTCCATATTTTGTTGCCAAAATTGGACAATCAAAGCAAACACCAGTGCCTATTTTCCCATTATCTCCCTGTGCAAAACCATTAAAAGCTATATTGTCTCCATGCCCATTTGCATAATCTGATTTGTGAATTCTTGTTGATTTTCCTTTAAATTCATCCAATTCTATATTTACAGTTCCGTCAGAAACTGCGGCAATTACATCTTTTTCGCCAGTTGTATAATACCAAGCTTGAGGACATCCAAGTACATCCAAATAATCAAAATTAATTGGCAAACCAATATTTTCGCCAATTGTACTTGTTAATCCATAGTCGTTTGGCTCATAGATTTTACGCTCTTCAAGCGGAATTATTTCTCCAGAAACAAAAATATTCGAAGCATTTAAAAGTAAATCTGTTAGCAATGCGGGATGATTAGCTATAACAAAGAAAGTTTTTTTAAGATATTTTGGTTTTGCTTTTCGTTGTGTCTTTTTAAAGATTTTAATCTCATAATTATTGAAAATAAGTTCCAATTTATTTTCATTTCCATTATAATCAAGCTTTCCGTTTTTATTCTGAAAAGGGATTTCTTGCATACTATCTTTTACCCGAATGTAAAACCATGTTTCATTTTGAGAAAAACTGGAACTTGCAATAAATAAAAATATAACTGTGAATAGTATTTTTTTCATTTTCAAGGAATATGCCTCAAGATACCTAATTTTTAAAAATCACAAAAATGGGAATTTATATTTTTTTTAGAAGCCCGAAAGATATCTGTATTTTAGCGCAATGTATCACGAATTAAAAAATGTAGCATTAACGATAGTTCCAAAAAAGTTTCTCTTTAAGAATGAACTTTTCTTTCGGTCTATTTTTGCTTTTAAATATCGCGGTAACAATCACGAATGTAGCGTTTGTAATAAAAACAACAATCAATTTATAACCATTCCGGATGGCGATTTGCTTTGCCCCTTCTGCGGAAGTAGATCCAGAACACGTAGGCTTTATAATTATTTAATTGAAAATAATTTATTGAATGGCAAAGTCCTTCATTTTTCACCTTCCAGAAGCATTTATAGAAATTTAGAAAAGAATAAAAGTATTGAATATTACAGCACAGATTATGAAGATGAATTTATTGCAAAATATAAATATGACATTACTGATATTCCAAAAGAAAATGACACCTTCAACGTTATAATCTGTTTTCATATTTTAGAACATATTGAAGCAGATCAAAATGCAATGGCGCAATTATCCCGTGTTTTAAAACAAGGCGGTATTTGTTTAATCCAAACTCCTTTTAAGAAAGGAAAAATTTACGAAGATTTTACTAAAACCAGTAAAGAGGAAAAACAAAAAGCTTTTGGGCAAGAAGATCACGTTCGCATTTATTCAGTTGAAGGACTAAAGGATAGATTACTACAAAACGGATTCAATACTGTGGAAATTCAAAATTTTCCGGAAAATAAAAGATTGGGTTTTAAAGCTGAAACCGTTTTAATTGCCTCAAAATGATTTCGATACTTATACCAACATATAATTATAATGTTCTTCCTTTAGTAACAGAATTGCACAAACAGGCAGAAAACCTTAAGATAAATTTTGAAGTTTTGGTTTATGATGATTGCTCTCCAAATCCTTTAATTGAAAATGAAGCGATAAATGACCTTTCATATTCAAAGTATGCTAAACTTTCGGCAAATATTGGTAGAAGTGCAATTAGAAACAAATTAGCGAACGATTCAAAATATGAAAATTTACTGTTTCTAGACGCTGATACACAAATTGTTAAAAAAGACTTTATCGACAATTATTTACAGTTTATTATTAGTGAAACGCAAATTATATACGGTGGAATAATATACCAAACCAATCCACCAAAAAAAGCAGAATTACTACGGTGGATTTACGGAAATAAACGAGAAGCGCTTCCAGTTTCAGAAAGGATAAAACAACCACATTTACGTTTTTTAACATTGAATTTTTTAATTAAAAAATCTGTTTTTACTGAACTTTCATTTAATGAGGAAATCCCCAATTTAAGGCACGAAGACACACTTTTTGCATTAGATTCTAAGAAGAAAAATATAAATATTCAGCATATCGAAAATCCTGTAATTCACTTAGGATTAGAAGATAGTTCAATATTTCTTAGAAAATCTGAAGAGTCTGTACAAGCTTTAAAACTATTTATAGAACAAGGGTTAATTGAGGCTGAAGAAACTTCACTTTCAAAAAAAGCTGAACAACTAAAGCACCTAAAATTATCATTTTTAGCAAAATGGTTTTATAAAATTTTCAGTAAACAAATGAAAAAAAACCTACTTTCAAGTAATCCATCTCTTTTAATTTTTGATCTTTATAGGTTGGGTTATTATTGTTCAATAAAATAGATTTCGAAATTCAAATAATGCCAAAATTTTCAGTAGTCATATCTGTTTATAATAAAGAAAAATACATCGGCGATACGTTGCGAAGTGTTTTGGCACAAACATTCACCGATTTTGAAATTATTATCCTAAACGACGGCTCAACAGACAATAGCGAAGCAGAAATCCTAAAATTTATAGATGCAAGAATCCAATATTTTTCTAAAGAAAATATGGGAGCTTCGGCAGCCAGAAATTACGTTATTGAGAAAGCAAAGGGAGAGTATATTGCACTTTTAGATGCCGATGATTATTGGTTTCCATTTTATTTGGAAGAGCAAAATAAAGCAATATATACATTTCCAGAAGAATCCATTTTTGCAACTGCTACAAGTCTGCAAGAAAATAATAAGATTTTTGAGAATAAATATTCTATTAAGACCACTAAATTAAATATTGACACTTACAATTATTTTGATGGAAGTTTAATTACTTCTTTGTTACACAGCTCTTCAACAGTAATTAATTCGGCTGTTTTTCGCGATGTTGGCTTATATAATCCTACTATTAAAAGTGGAGAGGATACTGACCTTTATATTCGAATTGGTTTAAAGTATAAAGTTGTATTTAATCCAAAAGTTTGCGCAATTTATATTTTAAGAGAAAATAGTTTATTCCAAACTACCAAAAATATAAATGATAGAGCCAATTTTGAAGATTATGAAAACCTTGAAAAATCCAACAAACCTTTGAAAAGGTTTCTAGATATAAACAGGTATTCCCTCTGCATAATTGCAAAACTTGAGGGAAATACAAAAGCTTTCAAGCGTAATATAGAAAAGATAGACTTAAAAAATTTAAGTAAAAGGCAACAATTTCTCCTTGGCCAAAACAAAAACATATTAATAAATATGATGAAAACAAAAAGCTATTTAGAAAAAATTGGATTACGCCTAGGCACCTTTAAATAATTTAAAATCAGCATATTCCCTAATATAATCCTCTTCATCATAAGCTGCGCTCACTAAAGACAAACAAACGGCGCCAGATGAGAAATTTTCCAATTCGCGCCAAACGCCATTTGGAATTAGCAAACCCATATTCGGTTTATTTAATGTGATGATTCTTCGTGAATTTCCATTATCTAAAACCACATCAAAACTACCGCTTAAAGCAATTAAAAATTGCTGCAACTCTTTATGTGCGTGGCCGCCACGAGTGGATGAACTGGGAATATCATACAAATAATAAACCCTTTTTATCTCAAACGGTAAAATGTTTTTTTCAATTACCGATAAATTTCCGCGACCGTCTGGATCACTTATTTTTGGTATTTCGGTAAGGGTAATTTTTTCTAAATTAACTAATGGCATCTTGTAGTATTTGGTTCCATTTTTCAGAAATTACCTGCATAGAAAAACTTTCAACGGAATGTTTTGCATTTATTTTCAATGTTGCATAAAGCTGTTCATTGAAGCTCAAATCCTGCAAGGCTTCTGCGAATAAAGGTAAACTTCTTTCAGCAATCAACAAACCATTTTTTTTGTGCTGAATAATTTCTGACGGCCCAGAAATTATATCCAAAGCAATTACGGGCGTTCCTAAGGAAAGTGATTCTACCAATACCATCGGGAAACCTTCATATTTGCTGGTAAGTGTTGTGCAATGGGCATTTTTAATTATTGAAAACGGAGAATTGGTAAACGGCAAAAATATAATATGGGAACTACTCTCTTGACAATTTGCTAGATCCTGAAGCATGTTTTTATCATTACCATCGCCCAAAATAACGAGATATATATTCTTTTCCCAAATTTTGGATTGTGAGAAAGCCTTTATTAAAAATGAAAAATCCTTAATTGAATCGTCTAGCCTGCCATACGACAGAACATATTTTTTATTTTTAAGAATTTCAGGAAAATTGGATGATTTATCTATCCAAAGTGGGTCAAATGCATTATGTATAGTTACACTATTCTGGATTCCTTCTTTCTGTAGAATTTCAGTTTCAATATATTTTGAAACGGCAACATTCAGTATATTTTTAGAATATATTTTTGCAAAAGCTTTAGGATTTTCAGTTAGATATTCAGTTTTTTTTGAACTATGGACTACGTACATAGTTTTTAAATTTTTATAAATAAAATTAGAATAAAAAATTTCTCGTTTGTAATTATTTTTTGGTCTATGATCCATAATTACATCAAAATCTTCAGTTTTTAAATATTTTCTAAGTTTTCTAAAACGAAATAATCTTTTACTTAAAGTATCATTTTCCGTTTTAAGCTTTCCTAAATTCAGCAATATGCCTTTATATTCATAGTCAATTTCATCATTCAAAATTACTAAATGAACTTGGTGCCCGTGCATTTCCAACATTTGGGAAAGCATTGCACAAGAACGCTCCAAGCCTCCTTTTGCAAGCGACATGGAGACTAAACACACTTTAAAATTCATTGTATCGCCCATCCCTATTTATTGTGTATTTTTGATTGCACAAGGCAAATATAACTTTTATGAAAATACTTTTAGTGGGAGAATATAGCAGGCTTCACAATTCTTTAAAGGAAGGTTTGCTAGAGCTTGGCCACAAAATTACACTTGTTGGCGGAGGCGATGATTTTAAGAATTTCCCTGTAGATATTAAGCTAGAAAAAGGTTTTAAAAGTGGTTTTGGAAAATTTTTAAAACTTGCTATTTATAAATTTTCCGGAATTGATATTGCCTCAGTAAGCCTAAAAAATAATTTTTTTACTCAGAACAAAAAATTTGAAGGTTTTGATGTTGTTCAGTTGATTAATGAAAGCTCATTTTCAGCTTCGCCAAGAGTAGAGAAAAAAATTGCCTCATTTCTTAAAAACAATAATAAAAAACTATTTCTACTTAGCTGTGGTACAGATTACACAAGCGTTCGGTATGGTTACGACAAAAAATTTAGATATTCTATTTTTGATCCATATTTTAATGGAAAAGTTTCCGAAAAAGAGTTTTGGCATATTAACAAATACCTAAAACCCTCGTATAAAAGATTGCACGATTATTTATTTAAAATTGTTAATGGAGTAATTGCTTCAGATTTAGATTATCATATTCCATTGCAAGGAAATCCCAAATATTTGGGAATGATTCCCAACCCAATAAACATTGATGAAATTGAATTTATTGACAATAAAATTGAAGATAAAATCATTATTTTCCACGGAATAAATAGAAATAATTATTACAAAAAAGGTAACGATATTTTTGAAGCAGCTTTAAAAATTATAATTGAAAAATATACTGAAAAGGTTGAAATTCTTACTGTTGAAAATCTTCCATATTCTGAATATATAAAAAGCTACAATCGCGCCCATATCCTATTAGACCAAGTTTTATGCTACGATCAAGGCTACAACGCATTGGAAGCAATGGCAAAGGGAAAAGTAGTTTTTACGGGAGCTGAAGAGGAATTTGAAAATTATTATAACCTTCAAAAAACAGTAGTAATAAACGCATTACCAGATGCCAAATTAATCGCAAAAGATTTGGAAAAATTAATTTTAAATCCTGCGAGAATAGTTGAGATCGGCAAAAATGCACGCCAATTTATTGAAAACGAGCATAATTATTTAAAAATTGCAGCTAGGTATTTAGAAGTTTGGGAATCAAATTAAAATAGACAAGCCCAAATTTATTTTACCATTCCCATTTCATCAATTGAAACATTTTTATTTGGGATTAAGCTAAATTTCAAATCTTTCCAAGATGTGCCGTTCATTCCGATTAGCATTACTTGATTTTCAGATTTTTTAACCATAAAGCCAAATGTTGGTAATTTTGCAGCATTAGAATTTTCATCAACAATACCGTAGCCATCAACTTTATAGCCTGCTGTGTTACCATCACTTTTTAAGGATAGCGTTGTCCAAGCACAACCTTCTGTACATTTTAGATTTAAACCGGCATCGGTATTTTCAAAAGTTACATTGAATTCGGTTAAATCCTTTTTATTCTGCGCATTGACATTAATACCGAAGGCGGTCATTAAAACTATAAAACAGAACAGATTTCCGGTAACTAATTTAATTATGTTTTTCATAATATATTTTTAAAATATTAATAGCCATAAAGTTACTAAATAAATATTCGATTTTGATCTAACAGATAATAAATGGAAAACAACTAATTATCGCTTGACTTTCGTTGCTTGTTAAAATAGCGGTATAGAAGAAATATTATCAAAATAAAATATAGAATATATCGTATGAAGTCTGCAATTACAACACCTTCAACCCCGTAAATATCAACTAAATAATTTGCTAGAAAATAGAAAAGAGCAATTGAAAAAACTTCAGAAAATATAAAATTCATTACCATCTTTTTCGCTAAAAATTGATGTGCTAAAACCAAAGCTGCCAATCTTATAAAGTCTGCCATAAGTTGCCACTTAAATAATGGTAACATTTCAACCGTGCCTGGATAAAGGTATTTTACAAACAGCCCCTTCAATAAAAAGATTAGTAACATCCCAACTGCAAATAGGGGCAAAAGTGTTTTATAAATAGTAATCACTTCTTTTTTAAACTTGCTTGCAACGTGTATTCCCGCGAATTTCGGGATTACATAAAGTGTAAACATAGACCCAGCAAAAACCATATAATTTTTTGAAAGTGTATTCATATTTGTCCACACGCCGCTGTCATAATCACTAATTTTTTCTTCCAACATAGAACGTATATCAATTTCCACTAATGGTAGTAAAATTGATGAAACGGCAGACATAACCGTAAATGCCAAAAGGCTTTTCGCTAAAGGGGTTTTAAATGATAGCTGCCTAAAATTAATATACTCCTTCAACGTTTTTGTAAAGTAAAAAAGCAGCACTGTTAATTGAATTACGGGTGTAATAGCAATGGCAATTAAAGCGCCATCAAGGTTGTAGTTCAAAAGAAAAAATACGAGAAGAATAGCGCTTATTATATAACTTACAAGGTCTATTGTTGAATATTTTTTATATTCAGAAAGGCCGTTTATTACACCATTAAAAATACGTTGAAGACTCACAAATGGTACAATTACAGCTAATAATTTAATCAAGTAAGAAAAATCTGTTGTGGCAAATAAATAGTCACTTATAAATTCTGAAAAAAAGAAAAGCCCCAAACTGCTAGTTATGGTTCCGATAACCGAAAAAACAAATACAGTTGAAAATAATTTTTGAAGTTGTTGCTCGTTTTCGCGGTGTTCTCCTAAATATTTAACGATTGCATTGAATGAGCCTAACGTTGTAACAGATGTTAAAAGTTGCGATATACTACGCAACTGCCCAATTTTTGCCAGACCAGCGTTGCCCCCAGCATATTCAAACAACAACCGTTGCATTACAAAGGAAAAAGCAAGCCTAATGCCAACAACACCAGCATTTAAAGAAGTCATCTTTAAAAGGAGATTATTTTTGATGAATGTTGGGATTTTCAACTATTTACTTTTATTAACTATATGAAATTAAAGCGAATATTTATTTAAAACCGAAATAACCCTAGAGACATCAGCTTGAGAAAGAACAGGACTCATCGGTAAACTAACTACTTGATTATGAATTTTTTCTGAAATAGGAAATGAAAGCGTATTTAATTCTAAAAGCGCTTGCTGCTTGTGCGGCGCAATTGGATAATGAATTAAATAACCAATTTCATTGGTATCTAAATATGATAAAAGTTCCTCCCTATTTTCAACTTGAATCACGAATAAATGAAAAACATGATTTTCAGAACCATCATATTTTGGAAGTTTGATTTTTGGATTTTTTATTTCTGATATATATCTTTTTGCAATACTTCTGCGGATTTCATTATCGTAATCTAATGAAGTCAATTTAATATTTAAAAAAGCTGCTTGAATTTCATCCAATCTACTGTTCAAACCAATAAATTCATTTACATATTTTGCAGAAGTACCATAATTCCGAAGTTTTCTTAGCAGTATAGCTAACTCTTCGTCGTTTGTAGTAATTGCGCCACCATCACCCAATGCACCTAAATTTTTTGAAGGATAAAAACTAAATCCAGCAGCATTACCAAAACTTCCAGCTCTTTTTCCTTTTACATTTTTTGCGCCGTGCGCTTGAGCCGCGTCTTCAATAACTAACAAATTATGCTTATTAGCAAATGAATTAATGAATTCCATCGGTGCAATTTGGCCGTATAAATGAACAGGCATAATAACCTTCGTTTTTTCTGTAATTGCTTTCTCTAAAACATT
>JBBSOK010000001.1:0-67565 GCA_038259825.1 Flavobacteriales bacterium | reverse complement strand
CAGCAAAGTGGCAAGCCCAGCCATAACCTGTTCAAAATGGCTAAAGGGAGTTTGGCGATTGAACTGCGAAACATCATCCATAAAGTAAAGACAGAGGGCACTTCGGTTACAAAGGAAAATGTCCCTTTTGTTGAAAATGACATCCGGCAGCTAATCTGTTTGGAAGCCGTGCCGCTTCCAAATGTGGTTGAACCGCATTATTTGGTACTATTTCACCGGCAGTTAGCAGCCCAGGAAGATCTTACCCTAAATAAAAAAGATTCCGAAAAAGATGAAAAGGACCTGCGCATCAGGCAATTGGAAAATGAGCTTGAGCAGACCCTTGAAGATATGCGCAGCATCACCGAGGATCAAGAGGCCGCCAATGAAGAATTGCAAAGTGCAAATGAAGAACTGCTGAGCGGAGGCGAGGAACTGCAAAGCCTGAACGAGGAACTGGAAACCAGTAAGGAGGAACTGCAAAGCACTAATGAAGAAATAACAGTAATAAACCACGAGCTCATCAACTTAAACGAGCTGGTAACCGAAGAGCGCAATTATGCCGAAAGCATTGTGGAAACCATCCATGAACCCTTGTTGGTTTTAGACAAGAACCTCAAAGTAAGCGCCGCTAACAATTCTTATTATAAAACCTTCCATACTAAAGAGAAGGAAACTGAAGGCAAGTTGATTTATGAATTGGGCAACAAGCAATGGGACATCCCCGAATTACGGAGGCAGCTTGAAACCATTCTGCCCAAAAAAAATAGCTTTGAAGATTTTGAGGTAGTCCATACTTTTGAACACATTGGGGAACGCAGCATGTGTTTAAATGCCACGGAGATTAAACGCGAGGACCGATCTAAGAATTTGATCCTCTTGGCAATTAAGGATATTACGGTACAAAAGCTTCATTGGAAAAGAAAACAAGAACTTTTAGAGAAATTTAAAAACTTGGTAATGCAGGCCCCCGTGGCCATCATGTTTTTAAAAGGTAAAAATTATAAAGTAGAACTGGCCAACGATCTTTTCTTGCAGTTGGTTGAAAAAGGGAAAAACTTTGTGGGTAAGCCCATTTTTGAATCGTTGCCAGAACTTAAAGAACAAGGCATTAATAAACTTCTGTACAAAGCACTAAAAAGCGGGGAACCTTTTTACGCAAACGAAATGGAAGTGAAAATGGGCAGGGGCAAAAAGTCCGAACCGGGGTATTATAATTTTATGTGCCAACTCATGTACGATCAAGACAGCATTATTACCGGGATCATGGTGATCGTCAACGAAGTAACCGACCAGGTAATTGCCCGTAAAAAAGTAGAAGAAAGCGAGCACAGGTACAAAGAAATGATCAACTCTTCCCCCTCCCTTATTGCTATCCTCGAGGGTGAAGATTTTATACTTACGGTGGCAAACGATGCCCTGTTAAATCAACTGGGAAAAGGGAAGGGGATTATCGGTAAACCATACCTAGATTCTGTACCAGAACTGGAAGAACAAGGATTTGGCGACCTTTTACGTGATGTCTATAAAACCGGGAAACCCTATAGCGCACATGAAGTGCCCATAACCTTAGTGCGGCACGGAAAAAAGGAACTCTCCTATTATAATTTTGTGTATCAGCCCCAAAGGGATGTTCAAGGAAATATTGTGGGTGTGGCGATAATCCTCAACGTGGTCACGGCAGAGGCAGAATTGAATAAAGAAATAAGGGAAAGTGAAGCCCGTTACCACCAAATGACCGACTTGGTGCCAGACATGATAATCAATGCAACTGCAGATGGGGAAGTATTTTTTTTCAACAAAGTCTGGACCGATTTTTCGGGATGGAATCTAAAAAAAATAAAAAAAGAAGGCTGGGGGAAATTAATGCACCCAGAGGAGTTGCCCACAATTGAAGAAAACTGGATGAGAGCAGTGAAAACTGGGAACGATTTTGATATGGAATTTAGAATTCTTGACAAAAATGGCGATTTTAAATGGCATATTAACCGCGCCGTTCCCGTGAAGGATGAAACCGGAAAAATAAATATGTGGGTAGGTGCCAGTACCCAAATACAGAAATTAAAGGATGAGGAAAAAAATAAGGAGGATTTCCTTAAAATGGTAAGCCATGAGCTCAAGACTCCGGTTACGTCCATTAAAGGATATACCCAATTGTTGTTGAGCATGTTGGAAAGTGGGACGCAGGAAACCTTGGGCGCCATTCCAATGATCCCTAGCCTGGAGCGCATAGACAACCAAGTATCGCGACTTACCCGACTAATTTCAGAAATGCTGGATCTTTCGCGTGTGGAGGAGAGCAAACTGGAATTGCAAAAGGAAACATTCGGCATAAACCAATTCGTGGAAAGCAATGTTCAGGACATAAAATATACCAACGCCGATTACAAAATAAAGATAACCCATGATGATACATTCAGTGTATATGGCGACAAGGACAGGATCAACCAAGTCCTTATCAACTTCATTACTAATGCCATCAAGTATTCCCCAGATGATAAAAATATTATGGTTCGTGTTTACAAAGTAGATGAAGAAAATGGGGCCGTAAGCGTAAAAGACAAAGGAATCGGGATCGACAAAAAGGATCACGAACACCTCTTTGAAAGGTTTTACCGTGTAAGTGGAAAAGACGAAACCAACTTTACCGGGTTTGGGATTGGCCTCTATTTGGCCAAAGAAATTATAGAGCGTCACAATGGGCGCGTTGACCTAAAGAGCAAAAAAGGAAAAGGATCTGAATTTATTTTTACCCTTCCCATTATTTCTGGAAGCGATAAAATAAAGGATGTATGAAGAACATATTAATAGTTGAAGATGACCGCATAATTGGGGAAATGTTAAAATATATGTTTACTTCTAAGGGATATAAAGTTTGGGTGCAACAACACCCGGGCGAAATAGATAATAATATCCAGGAAAATAGGATAGACTTGGTGCTCTTGGATAAGTTTCTGGGCGGTTTGGACGGTTTGCTAATATGCAACAAAATAAAAACCAACAGCTCCACGGCACACGTTCCCGTTATTATGATGTCTGCGCTGGAGGAGGCAAAAGCAGAATGCATACAGGCTGGAGCCCATGATTTCATAACAAAACCGTTTGATATGAATGACTTTTTTAACAAGATTGAAAAGGTCTTCAACCAAACCGACTAAAAATAAAACAATACTAAACAACCTACCCAATGAACAAGATACTAATAGTAGAAGATGATCACAATTTGGGAATCATGATCGAAGAAATGCTTGGGTTTAGCGGCTACGATGTTATGCTGTCTAGAAAACCCCTGCACACCAATGAAGATATAATTGAACATGACATAAAACTTGTGTTGCTGGACAAACTTATCTACGGGGTGGACGGCACGGACGTTTGTGCCAAAATCAGAAAAACAGCCGCTACCTCCAAAACCCCTGTACTAATGATGTCTGCACTTAGCAACGCACGAGAAAACTGCATGAAGGCAGGAGCTTCAGATTTTATCTCCAAACCCTTTGATATGGCCGATTTGATAGCAAAGATTGAACAGCTTTTACCTAAATAGGAGGTAATTCGATTATAAGGTTTTTAGTAATAACATAGATGCATACTTGTTGGTATTGCACCACTACTAATTATTTCGCCAAAAAACTTCAAATAAAATTGCTATTCATTTAATTTTTTTACTTTTGCCCAAGACAAATTAAGAGGAAAGATTTGACTGATTGCAACCTCAATAAAAAATGCTAAAGGCAGTGAAAACTTCCTCGTCGGCATTCGTCAAATCCTCTGAAAATATAAATTTTTAAATCCATTTTATGGCCTATTTATTTACTTCGGAAAGTGTTTCTGAAGGACACCCAGACAAAGTTGCGGATCAAATTAGCGATGCGCTTTTAGATAATTTTTTAGCTTTTGATCCCGAAAGTAAAGTTGCTTGTGAAACTTTGGTTACCACCGGACAAGTTGTTTTGGCTGGTGAAGTGAAAAGCAATACCTACTTAGATGTGCAGCATATAGCCCGCGAAGTAATCAACAAAATTGGTTATACTAAGGGCGAATACAAATTTAGCGGCGATTCTTGCGGGGTAATTTCCTTAATTCACGAGCAATCACAAGATATTAACCAAGGAGTTGACCGTGAAAATAAAGAAGAACAGGGCGCTGGTGACCAAGGGATGATGTTCGGTTACGCTACCAAGGAAACCGAAAATTATATGCCGTTGGCGTTGGACATTTCCCATAAAATCTTAATTGAATTGGCTGCGCTTCGTCGCGAAGAAGATGAAATAAAATATTTGCGTCCAGATGCGAAAAGCCAAGTAACTATTGAATATAGCGATGACAATGTTCCGCAGAAAATTGTTGCTATCGTAGTTTCTACGCAGCACGATGATTTTGATGAAGATGAAATAATGCTTTCAAAAATTAAAAAAGATATTGTTGAAATTTTGATTCCGAGAGTGAAGAAATTGCTTCCGGAATATGTTCAGAAATTGTTTAATGACGATATTACTTATCACATTAATCCAACTGGAAAATTCGTGATTGGTGGCCCACACGGAGACACAGGCTTAACCGGAAGAAAAATTATTGTTGATACATACGGTGGAAAAGGTGCTCACGGTGGTGGCGCTTTCAGTGGAAAAGATCCGAGTAAAGTTGATAGAAGTGCGGCATATGCTGCAAGACATATTGCTAAAAACCTTGTTGCTGCAGGAGTTGCCGATGAAGTTTTAGTACAAGTTAGCTACGCAATTGGCGTTGTAGAACCAACTTCAATTTTTGTAAACACTTATAATTCTTCAAATGTAAAAATTTCTGATGGCGAAGTTGCCAAAAAGGTTTCGGAAATCTTTAATATGCGTCCAGCGTCTATTGAAAAAAGATTGAAACTGAGAAATCCAATTTATTCTGAAACGGCTTCTTACGGACATATGGGAAGAGAACCGAAAACCGTTATCAAAACTTTTGAAAGTCCGTATAACGGAAGGATAGAAAGAGAAGTTGAACTTTTTACTTGGGAAAAATTAGATTATGTTGATACTGTGAAAAAAGCTTTCGATTTATAAAAAATCGTTCCGAGTAAAATGAAATTGCAAACCATCTTGAAAATTCAGGATGGTTTTTTACATTTATAAAAAACTTCAAGCAATGAAAAATAGATTTAAAATCCTTAGCCCAGTAATCTTACTTATATCGTTTTTATATTTCGGAAGTCTCCTTTCCCAAGAAAAATTATGGCAACCGTACGATGAAACACAAGAAATAGCCAATCAACAAAATCATTCTATCAATAGAATGAAATACAAATTAATCCAATCTAACTATTTAGATAAAAACGAAGTTTTTGGCGAACTAAGTGATGCTGTTTCAGCATTTTCAGAAAAGAGATATTTAGAAATTCTTCCCTTGGTTTTAGAACAGAACATACATACCATACAAAATCACATCAAGAAAAATCTTTTTACATATGAAGAACTGACCTTGTTTTTTCTGAAAAGAATTTATAAATATGAATTAAATCCTGGAACTTCGCTTCACACCATAATTGCACTAAACCCAAATGTTCTAAAAGAGGCAAAAGCAATGGACAAAAACAAAAAAAATCAGAAAAGTTTAATCTATGGAATGCCAATTTTACTAAAAGACAACATAGACACAAAGGATATGAAAACTACGGCTGGCGCATTTTCTCTGATAGAAAATAGTCCAAAAACGGATGCTTTTATTGTTTCACAATTACGTAAAAATGGTGCTTTAATTCTGGGGAAAGCAAACTTGAGCGAATGGGCATATTATTTTTGTCAAGGTTGCCCGGTTGGATATAGCGCTGTTGGAGGACAAACACTGAATCCATATGGCAGAAAGCAATTTGAAACCGGCGGAAGTAGTGCAGGAAGCGGGACGGCCATTGCTGCAAATTATGCAGTTGCTGCAGTAGGGACGGAAACAGCTGGTTCAATTATTTCACCATCCAGTCAAAATTCGGTTGTTGGCTTAAAACCTACTGTTGGTGTTTTAAGCAGGACTGGGATTGTTCCAATTTCTCATACTTTGGACACTCCTGGACCAATGACTAAAAATATTGTAGACAATGCTATATTATTGGATGCAATGACTGGAAAAGATGAATATGACAATGCTTCAGTTGCTAATGAAATTAATTTTTATTCAAACTTAAAATCTGCAACATTGAAAGGGAAAAGATTGGGCGTTATGAAAAGTTTGCTTTCAGATTCAATTTATTCCAAAACGATGGAAAGCCTTAAAAATGCTGGCGCTATTTTGGTTGAATATACACCCGAAGAAATTGATTTACCCAGTTTTCTTACGCTCCTAAATCTTGAAATGAAAGAAGATTTGCCATTATACTTGAAAAAATCTGCTTCAAAAAATATATCAATAAAAAATCTTGAAGACGTGATGGCTTTCAATAAATTAGATAGTCTGAAAAGAATGCCATATAATCAAGGAATTTTTGATGGTATTATGAAGGATTCCACTTCTAAAGAATCTTTTCAAACCGTGAAAAAAATACTAAAAGAAAACGGAATAAAGTTTTTTGACAAACCTATGAAAGAGAATAATCTGGATGCAATTTTAAGTATTAACAATTATCATTCAGCCTATGCTGCAGTTGCGCTTCATCCTTGTTTAACGGTGCCAATGGGTTACAAAAAAAGCGGTGAGCCAATTGGATTGACAATTATCAGCGAGCCTTTCTCTGAATTGAAATTACTTGAAATCGGCAAAGCATTTGAAGATTTAAGCAAAATTAGAAAAATCCCAAAAGCTTTTAAAAATTGATTTTTTTTGAAGTAACACACTAAAGAAAAATCCCAAATTTTAATTGCAAATGTCTAAGACAGCAATTAAAATTTGGGATTTGTTATTTATGAAACTTTAAAGTCTACAGTCCACCTTTTCTTTCTGGAACTCTTGGTGTTGGCCACGTTTGCGGCTCGCCTGTTTTATCGTCAATTGGTAAGATAACTTGTTCACGAGAAGTTTTTGTATCATCTTCCGAAGCCATATATGCCATAATTGCGGTTAGGATTACGTTGTTTTGCACATCATCAAAAACAATTTTATCGTACGTATCACGGTTGGTGTGCCAAGTATAATTCCAATAATCCCAACTTAAAGAGCTTAAACTAAAAGCCGGTGCACCTGCCGCAACAAAACTTGCATTGTCAGAGCCACCTCTAGCCGGATTTCCAGGAAAAGTAGTTTCAATATGCTTACTAATAGTATCTGGAACAGCTTTTAGCCATCGTGAAATATAATCGTAAGACTGTAAAAAACCTGCGCCATTAATTTTTGTTACACGGCCCGTACCGTTATCCTGATTGAAAACTGCTTGAACATTGCTTACAATTTCGGGATGATCTGCCACAAAGGATGACGAACCATTTAAACCTTGTTCCTCACTACCCCAATGTCCTACTAAAATTGTGCGTTTTGGGTTTGGATAAACTTTTTTGAGAATGCGCATTGCCTCCATCATCACCAACGTTCCGGTACCATTGTCAGTTGCGCCTGTTCCTGCGTCCCAAGAATCAAAATGTGCTGAAAGTATAACATATTCTTCAGGCTTCTCAGTTCCTTTTATTTCCGCAATTGTATTAAAAGTTGGCGCCATTCCTAAATCTTTAGATTCTGCAACTACGCGTATTTTAGGCTTATCACCATGTTCCACCATTCTATAAAGCATTGTGTAATCTTCTAATTCAATATCAACCGTTGGGATTTTTTTTGTACGTGCGCCAAAAATTTTATTTACACCAAAACCGCGAGACCAATAACTATCAATAATACCAGCGGCGCCGGCTTCTTCTAAAGCTGTAATTATGCTCCTGCGGTCATAACCGCTTTTTTTAATGTTATTATTCCAAACATCGTTCATTTCATTCCTTTCCTTTTTCATTTTTTCAAAAGATTCAGGTGTTGCCCATTCTTCCCAGTTGTCGTCCGGTCTTCCGGTTGGTTGCTTCACGGCAATCATCACAAATTTTCCTTTTACATTCGGTAGCCAATTTTTAAACCAAAGGGAGTCTTCTATTTCAGGAATAATAACTACTTCAGCCGTTACACCTTTTGTTGTCGTTCCTGGATTCCAAGCCAATTGTGTACCGTCTAAGGTTATTACTCTTGGCGAAATTAAATCTATGTGTGTAATGCCGCGTTCCCAGCTTTTCCATTCGCCCCATTTCTGGTTTTCGGCGCTAATGCCCCAGCCTTTATACTTCGCAACCGCCCAATCGTGCGCTTGTTGCATTTGCGGTGTGCCGACCAATCTCGGGCCTATGTCATCTAGCAATTCATGACCTAAAATTTCGAGTTGTGAGTTGTTGTAAGCTTCTTTTTGAATGTTTTCAATTACTTCGTTTTTTTGTGCAAATATTGAAGATGAAGAAAATAATAAAATGCTGAAAGATAAAATGTAAAGGTTTTTCATGTTTTTTTCTGAATAGATTTATTGGAACAATTTATAAAACTACAGAAAATTTATGAATTTTCTAAGTTGAAGTTATGAGACAAAATTGAAACACTTCAATTGCGTTTACATAATTTAAAAACCTCAAAGATTTTGTAATCTTTAAGGTCTTTTTCAAATTTTTATAATTGATTAAAATTTAGTTTGTGGCAGCTTCTGTCAACATTAATAAAGCGTTAGAAATAGTATTTATAGTTTCTGTATTTCCAGTAATTGAATGCCTTAATACAAGATAGGAAGGCTCATTATAAGAAACATTTACTGTACCATCTTCTGCCTGCCACACAAGAATTTTTTGTGGTAAATCTATACCCGTTGTTTGGGAATTCTGCATTAATGGCGTTCCTAGATTAGGATTTCCAAAAATTAGCAAACGAGTTGGTCGTAAAGTCAAACCAACAGATGCGGCATTTGTTTGATGATCTACTTCTGCAACTAAAATTAAGTTGTCGTTACCCGAAACTGCATTTCTAAGATTACTGTAGGTTGTTTCAAAATCATTATTGCTCAAATAGGTTGCGATGCCTTGCTTATCAGTAACATTTGTACTTTCGTTTTCTGAAACCGTACCATTTGTAGCTCCTTGGGAAAAATTTGATAAGGCAGTTGATAGTTGTTCAATTGTTTCAGCATTATTAACGCCAGCATGCCTTGCTGCCAAATAATTAGCATTGTTGTAACCTACAAATACATTACTATCAGCATCTTGATATACCAACATTTTTTGTGGTAAATCTAATCCGGCAAGTTGGTTGGCTTGCATAATTGGCGTACCGATTGTGGGATTACCGAAAATAATTTCGCGAGTTGGTCGAAGTTCTAAACCCACGTTTTGAGCATTTGATTGATGGTCTATAGTAGCGACAATTGAAATATTCGCATTTGCTTGAATTGCTGATTGCAAGGTTGTAAAGGTTGATGTAAAATCTTGATTACTTTGCGCATAACTCAGTCCAAACGCTGTAGGATTTTGAACAGCAATCACATCGTCATCATCATCGTTATTGCACGAAATAAAAAAGGCAATTGTAAAAATAAGGATAGGAAGCATAGTTTTCATATTAGAATCTTTTTGGGGAAGATACTAGCTATAATCCCGTAATAGGCTGTAATTAAATCTATTTTAACAGATAACTTCCGCAATTTCTATTTCTAATTTGTAAAAATATTTCTAAAAATGTAAATAGCTTTATGAATATAAATATTTATCAACAGACGAAGAGTGGCTTCAAACTCTAAATAATATTATGATTTTTCGCCTTTTGAACAGCTTCAATCTTACTGTGTACCTGTAATTTTTTGTAGATATTTTCAATGTGCTTGCGAACTGTTCTTGGCGAAAGAAACAAATTTGAAGCAATTGCCGTGTAACTCAAACCTTTACTTAATTGCTCCAAAACCTCAACTTCCCTGTCAGAAAGTGAAATTTCTTCTTGATCCTCTCGGTTTTTGATGTCAATAGGATTTCTAAGTAATTTCAAGGTTTTTAATGCAATAGAAGGATTCATTGCAGCACCGCCATTTAAGGTTTCTTTAATACCTTGATGCAATTCTTCTGGATTTGTTTCTTTTAGCAAATAGCCGTCTGCACCTGCTTTAATGGCATTAAAGATGTGCTCATCATTATCAAAAGCTGTGAGCATTATAATTTTTATATGCGGGTATTTTTGTTTTACAATTTGAGTGGTTTCTATACCATTTAAGACAGGCATTTCAATATCCATTAAGATAACATCTAGATTATGGTTTTCTTCCAATTTAGTCAATAACTCACTACCGTTTAAAGAGGTGTGTTTCACAATTAAATCATCAAAAAAAGAAAGTTTTTCTTTAATGGCGTGAATTAAAAACGAGTTATCATCTACAATGGCTATTTTTAAATTCATAATGGATTGATTAACTGATTTTTAAAGATAGCTAAAATTAGGATTAATTAAATAATCTGAAATAAGGCAATTGCCGTATTTTTCAACATTCCTGTACGATTAATTCTTATGTTGGAATTTTTAAAGAAACTGTTGTTCCCTCTACCAAGTCCGATGTAATAAATAATTGTCCATTTATTTCCCTTGCGCGTTTCTTCATATTATTTAAGCCGTTGCCCATCTCAATTTCAGCTATATCAAAGCCTTTTCCATTGTCTGTAACTTTAATTTCAAATTGCTCATCATTTTTAAGTGCTTCGGCATTTTTAAAAGGAGTTTTCGAAATAATAGTTTTAATTTCGCTTGCGTCAGCATACTTCAAAGCATTATTTACCGCTTCTTGTATAATTCGATATATATTCATTCCTTCTACCGATGTAAAAAGATGATTTTTATCAACTTCTGCGGCAATTTCAAAAGAGAATGAAGTTGTTTCGGAAGCTACTTTTGCCTGTTCAATAAAATTGGAAATCCTGGCTTGTAAATCTTCAAAAGTTATTTGATTTTTATTCATTGCCCAAATTGTATCCCGCAGTTCAAAAATAGTTTGTCGCGTAAATTGGCTGATTCCGGTAAGTTTATTTTCTAGTTTCTCACCAATATCCGTGAAACCATATTTAATATTATCCAAACTACTAATAATAAATGTTAGCTGCGCACCAATATTGTCGTGCAAATCCCTAGAAATACGTAAACGTTGTTCTTGCAAATGGTTTTGTGTTTCAATTTTGGCCAAAGCTGTTGTAAGTTCACCTTCTTTTTTAAGTTGACGATTTTTTAATTTTTGCTGATTATAAAATAAAAAACCTATTAATCCTAATAAAACTGCAAGCGCCAAACTGCCATAAATTATTGTGTTTTTGCGTTTTACCTCAATTTCCTTTTCGGCCAGCTGCGTGCGTTGTTTAAGGATTTCATTTTCCTTTTTTTCTGTTTCATATTCAATGGTAAGCGCGGCAATACTTTGTTCCACTTTTAAGCTGTGAATACTGTCTTTGATTGTCGAAAACTGCTCAAAATAATGTAATGCAGAATCTGTATTTTTCTTGGTTTTATAAATGTCCGACAACAATTTATAATTATACTGTGTTAAATTTTGATACTGTTTTGCTTTGGAAAGCGGCAAGGATTTATGTATCCAATTAATAGCTTGATCAAATTTTTCTTCAGCTAAATAGACTTCTCCAATTTGTGTGTAATTTTCTGCAATGGTTGTAGAATCCTTCCATTGCAACCTTTTGATTAGCGCCAAATTAAAGTACTCTTTTGCTTTTTCAAAATTCTTTTGTATCCCATAAACGCCAGCCATATTGCTGTATGAATAGGGAATGCCGATTGTATCTTTAATTTTTTGCTTTATATCTAAGCTTTTGTTGTAATAATAAAGCGCGCTGTCCAATTGATTTTTAATTTCCTTGATAACGCCATAATTATTATAAATATCCTTTAGGACTACTTCGTTATTCTTTGACTCTGCAATTGTCTTTCCGCGCTGCATATAGAGGCTAGCTTTTTCAATATCTCTATATTTTAAGCTATATCCAAGTTCTGCGTATCTATACGCCACTTTTTCACTTAAACCCAATTTTTCATACAGCTTTACGGCATCCAAACCATATTTTGCGCTTTCATCGTACTTTCCCTGATAGCCGTAAGCCAATGAAATTTTTGACAAAGCATCTGCCTCACCTTCTGCATATTTTATTTTTTTGGCGTTGTTTATATTTCTTTCATATAAAGAAATAATTGAATCCTGCGGAATGTTTAAACCTTGGATGTAAAGATTGTTTATGGAATCTATTTCTTTCTTGTTTTGTGAACACAGAAGATTATGGAATAGAATTAAAGTAAAAAATAGAAAAGCTTTTTGCATAGTACTAATTTTGAAGAACTAATGTACTAAAATTTCAGGCTGCACAATTAAAGCTTCATCCAAATTATATTTTAAAAAATTATATTTATTAAGTCCTATACCACGAACTTTAATTTGATGTTTATTCCTTTCAATTTCCAATTCTATACCATCTATTTTATTAAAATGATCCGCGGATATTTTAGCTTTCTGCACCTTGAAATATAGCAGTAAAAGGCTGATTGAAATTATTAAAAATAAAAATATGTAAATAGAAACACTCATTTAAAAAAGAATAAATCAACTTCAAAGTAACTAATACTAAATTCAAAATTTTCCAATTAAAACGTACTACCCGTTTTAAAATTGATTTGTAAAGGTGTAATTAATTACCACCGAAAAAAATAGGGCAACTGCCGTATAATAACTCGAAGTCAAACTCAAATTTCATATTAAAAATGAATGGATATTTCTAAATTAACCGAACATAAATTTTACAAGCGTCCAGATAAATTATAGAAATGGAACACACTATTACTCAATGCTATTACTAGTCAATGAAAGTAACTAGAAACTATAACCAAAGTATTTCTTCACTAAAACTGCATTTCTAACAAGTTAGCATTACTTTTGCACCCTTAAATATAAATAAATGAGTATAGTAGCTGTTGTAGGACGACCAAATGTTGGAAAATCTACATTTTTTAATAGATTAATCCAGCGTAGAGAAGCAATTGTAGACGCCACTAGTGGCGTAACGCGTGATCGTCATTATGGAAAAAGTGACTGGAACGGTCGTGATTTTTCGCTAATTGACACAGGCGGATATGTAAAAGGAAGCGATGATGTTTTTGAAGCTGAAATTGACAAGCAAGTAGAATTAGCTATTGAAGAAGCTGATGTTGTTATATTTATGGTAGATGTTGAAAGCGGAATTACAGGTATGGATCAAGAAGTTGCAAAACTTTTGCGTAAAAGTAAAAAACCAATTTTTCTGGCTGTAAATAAAGTTGATACTGCGTCCCGCGTAAACGATGCCATGGAATTTTATAACCTTGGCTTTGAACAGTATTATAACATTTCTAGTATTAGCGGCAGCGGAACGGGCGATCTTTTGGATGATCTTGTAAAAGCTTTGCCTGATAGAGAAGAGCCAGATGATAGTGCCCTACCGCGTTTTGCAGTTGTTGGGCGTCCAAATGCTGGAAAGTCTTCTTTTATAAATGCATTAATTGGTAAAGACAGATATATAGTTACGGATATTGCCGGTACAACTCGTGATAGTATCGATACAAAATATGACCGTTTTGGGTTTGAATTTAATCTTGTTGACACTGCTGGAATCCGTAAAAAAAGTAAGGTAAAAGAAGATCTTGAGTTTTACAGCGTAATGAGAAGCGTTCGCGCCATTGAGCATTGTGATGTTATCATATTAATTTTTGACGCAACCCGTGGATTTGATGGACAGGTTGAAAATATTTTTTGGCTTGCACAGCGTAACAATAAAGGAATTGTAATCCTCGCCAATAAGTGGGATTTAGTTGAAAAAGACACCCATTCAACAAAAGAATTTGAAAAACATATCCGCGAGCAGATTTCGCCATTTACCGATGTGCCTATTATCTTTATTTCGGTATTAAACAAACAGCGAATTTTTAAAGCGATTGAAACTGCAGTTGAAGTTTTCCACAACAAAACCAAAAAGGTAAAAACAAGCGAGCTTAACGATGTTATGCTTCCAATAATACAAGCGTATCCACCGCCAGCGCATAAAGCTAAATACGTGAAGGTAAAATTCTGTACGCAATTGCCAACGCCATATCCAGCTTTTGCATTTTTCTGCAACTTGCCTCAATACGTAAAAGACCCATACAAACGTTTTATTGAAAACAAAATGCGTGAAAAGTTCGATTTTCACGGTGTTCCGGTTACTGTTTATTTTAGGAAAAAGTAAATTCTGAATTAATAATACAAACTAAAGTCCCCAAAAAAGTTTTAAAACCTTTTTGGGGACTTTTTATTTTTTGAATTATTTATCATATTAAGGTAAACTGCAATTTGGCTCCGCTCGGTGACCTGCGAACAACATTACCAACCACCAGAAGCACCACCGCCGCCAAAACCGCCGCCGCCAAAACCACCTCCGAAGCCGCCACCGCCACCGAAACCACCGCTTCCTGAGCTTCCGCCGCCAAAGCCGCCTGTCCTGCCAAGACTGCTAAGTATAATAATGTCTAACAAACTTCCGCCGCCGCCGCCTTTACCCCCACGACCGCCTTTTCTACTTATAATAATCATGAAAAAGACAAATACTATAAAAATGAGAGCACCATATTTTGAAAGTAAACTCTCTTTTTTCTTAAAAGTTCTCTCTTCTTTAAACTCACCATTTAAAGCTGCAAAGATTGCATCACTACCCTTATCTAGTCCGCCGTAATAGTTTCCTGTTTTAAATTCAGGAATCATGACTCCGTTTATAATTCTCTCAGCCATCATATCGGTTATTCGATATTCTATTCCATAACCTGTATTTATATCAACTTTTCTGTCCTCTGTTGCAAGTGTAATTACGATCCCATTGTCTTCATTTGCTTGGCCAATCCCCCATTTCTGTCCCCATTTCGCACCTAAAAAACTTATATCTTCCCCTTTGGTTGAAGGAATTATTATGCAAACTATTTGTGTTGAAGTAGAATCTGCATACCTAATTAATTTATCGGTGAGTGCATTTTTTTGGCCATCGTCAAGCAAATTTGCATAATCATAAACAGACGTTTGCAATTCGGGCTTTTCGGGAATATCGTATTGCGCGAAACTATTTCCGCTGAATAACGTCATTACGAAAATGACAAAAAGAAATTTATATTTTTTTGAAAAGTTGATGAGTACGTTAATTTAAAGGTTTAAAATATCAGAAAGTTAAATTGCTCGATTTTTCATTGCTTGAGAAATTGTTCAACTGAAATTAATGACGAAAGTAAAAAGTTTATCCAACTGAAATTGTATCAGGCAGTTCATTTTTATCATCTTTTTGGTATGGGAAATGTTTTTTAAGTTGTTGTCCAGCATTTAAAATTCCTTCAACGAGGCCTTTTCTCATATCGCCATTTTTAAAATGCGAGATTATGGTATCTTTTGTACTCTCCCAAAAATCCGTAGGCACCACATCATTTATGCCTTTATCACCCATAATTACGAGCGTTCTATCCTTAACCGCAATATAAATGAGGACACCATTTGCGTGTTTTGTATTTGCCATGTGGAGCATTTCAAAAACTTCTTCGGCACGATCAAAGGAATCTACTTCAACTTCTTCTTCATTTTCATCTATTGAAACAGATTTCTCTTCCAAATGTATCCGAATTTCACCTGAAGTATTTTTTTCAGCTATTCGGATTGCTTCAATAATTTCTTTTTCTTCTTCAGAATTTAGAAATTTTTCTACTTTAGACATATTTCTTTATTTATCATTTCCAAAATCAAAATCAACTTCTGGAGCATCTTCACTTCCTTCATCTGCTTTATAATATTCCATAGGCTCAAATTTGCCCACAAAATTATTGATCAAATTATTAGGGAACTTTTTAATGTGCTGATTAAATGGATTAATAGATTCATTGTACCTATTTCTTTCAACATTTATGCGGTTTTCGGTACGTTCAAGCTCGTTGATTAGTTCTTTAAAGTTCTCATTAGCTTTTAGGTCTGGATATCTCTCCACAGTAACTAATAATCTCGATAAAGCACCAGAAACGTTACTTTGTGCTTGTTGAAACTGAGCCATTTGTTCCGCAGTTACATTGCTTGGATCAATGGTTACTCCTGTAGCTTTACTTCTTGCTTCAATTACTTGGGTTAATGTGGTTTGCTCAAACTCTGCATAGCCTTTTGCGGTATTAACAATATTTGGTATTAAATCTGACCTACGTTGGTATGAACTTTCAACATTACCCCATTGCGCTACAGCATTTTCCTGAAGTGTAATACCAGTATTGTAAAATTTTGGTCCCATTGTAAATGCAGCTATTGCAACAATGGCAATTACAACAACTATTGCAATTACGCACCCTAGTCCTTTTTTCATAATATAATTTGTTTAAAGTTGATTTTTAATTTTGATTAATTCTGTTTTAACACCTTCTAATTTTCGAATAATTTCAAATGTATTCAGCGTTTTTTGTTTGTTCTCTTTTAAATGCGTTTTTGCACCTTCCAATGTAAAGCCCCGCTCTTTTACCAAATGGTAAATAAGCTCAAGATTCTTGATGTCGGCAGGTGTAAATTTTCGGTTTCCTTTTGCGTTTTTTTTTGGCTGCAATACATCAAACTCTTTTTCCCAAAAGCGAATTAACGAAGTATTCACGCTAAAAGCCTCAGCGACTTCGCCAATACCATAATATCTTTTTTCTGGAAGGTTGATGTGCATTTGTTTTAATTATAAACTCGGAATTAAGATTTTTCAATTTTGCATTCAGATATATGTTCAATAATACCACAATTTGTTACACGAAATAAAAAAATTTCGTCTCAAATCTAAAATCTCACTTCTCCTTAATCCAAACTTTGGTTTTCCTGTTGAGATTTTCTTAAAATTTCTGCAAATTCCTCTGGTGTTAAGTTTCCATAGTAAAAATTTATCGGGTTAATACGGTCTCCGTCTTTAAAGATTTCATAGTGCAAATGGGGCGCTTCAGACCTTCCCGTACTACCAACAAAACCAATAACATCTCCTCTATTTACCTTTTGCCCGGGCTTTACATTGTATTTATACAAATGTGCATATAAACTTTGATAACCGTAGCCGTGGTCTATAACTACGTGGTTTCCATAACCTGTGGCCGTTGCATCTGCCCTAGCAACTCTCCCATTTCCAGAGGCGTATATGGGTGTTCCACGTGGCGCTGTAAAATCCATCCCATAATGGAATTTTGTTGCTTTTGTAAATGGATCTGTTCTATAACCGTAACCTGACGCAATCCGTGTCAAATCCGCATTTTTTACGGGTTGTATTGCCGGTATAGCTTCTAAAAGTTTCTCTTTATCCGATGCCAACTTGGCAATTTCATCCAAACTTTTACTCTGTACAACTATTTGTTTAGTAAGAATATCCACTCTTTGGCTGCTTGCAATAATCAGCTCACTATTATCAAAACCTTCTAAAGTTTTATATCTATTTACACCACCAAAACCAGCTTTACGCTGTTCTTCGGGTATTGGATTAGCTTCAAAATAAACTCGGTAAAGATTGTTGTCGCGTTCTTCAATTTCAGAAAGAACGGCTTGCGCCTCGTCTATCTTTTTGTTTATCAACCTAAATTGAAGTTTGGTATTATCCAACTCTCGGCGCAGTGCTTTTTCTTTAGGAGTTTCAACAAAAGGTAGATTTATATAAACCAATAAAAGTAAAAATCCGCTCAAAATCATCCCTACGAGACTAAGGAAAAATATCCCTAATTTTCGCCCTTTCTTCTTTTCTATTTTTTGATAAGACAGCGTATCGCTATCATAGTAATATTTAACCTTACTCATACGTTAAAAAATTGCTATTTTTGCCCGTTATAATTTGGCAATAGCCAAAGATAACGGATTACAAATATAGAAATTGTTTTTACACACGCCATAACTACAAACTTTAGCATAAATTTAGATAAATGAAGTCTCGCGAAATACGTTCAAAATTTTTAGAATTTTTCCACAGTAAACAGCACGAAATTGTTGCTTCTGCACCAATGGTTTTAAAAAACGATCCTACGTTAATGTTCACCAATAGCGGGATGGCTCCGTTTAAAGAGTATTTTCTTGGCAACAATACACCTAAAAATCCGCGTATTGCAGATACTCAAAAATGCCTACGTGTAAGTGGTAAACACAACGATCTTGAAGAGGTTGGAAAAGATACCTATCACCACACAATGTTCGAAATGTTGGGCAATTGGAGTTTTGGAGACTATTTTAAAAAGGAAGCTATTGAATGGGCTTGGGAGCTTTTAACCGAAGTTTATGGAATTGATAAAGATATTTTATATGTTACAGTTTTTGAAGGAGACACCTCTGAAAATCTCGAAAGAGATACCGAAGCATATGATTTGTGGAAACAATTTGTACCCGAAAGCCGAATTTTAAACGGAAATAAAAAAGACAACTTTTGGGAAATGGGCGACCAAGGGCCTTGTGGACCTTGTAGTGAAATTCATGTAGATATTCGTTCGGAAGAAGAAAAAGCAAAAATCCCTGGTGCAGATTTGGTAAACAACGACCACCCACAAGTGGTTGAAATTTGGAACCTGGTTTTCATGCAATTTAACCGAAAAGCAGACAAATCTTTAGAAAAATTACCTGCAAGCCACGTAGATACCGGAATGGGTTTTGAAAGACTTTGTATGGTTTTGCAAGACACTCAAAGTAATTATGATACCGATGTTTTTGTGCCAATTATCAGAGAAATTGAGGCAGTTACAAATAGTAAATACGGCGAGAATGAAGAAGTTGATATTGCAATCCGGGTAATTTCAGACCACATTCGTGCGGTTTCCTTTTCAATAGCAGATGGACAATTGCCAAGTAATACAGGTGCTGGTTATGTAATTAGACGAATTTTACGAAGAGCAATCCGATACGGTTTCACATTTTTAAATACGAAAGAACCCTTTATTTATAAATTGGTTGAAACGCTTAGCAAACAAATGGGCGAAGCATTCCCCGAACTTGTTTCAGAAAAAAATCTGATCACAAATGTTATTAGAGAAGAAGAACTATCTTTTTTACGAACGTTGGACCAAGGTTTGGTATTATTGGATAATGTTATTAACGAAGCCAATTCCAAAGAAATTTCAGGAAAAAAGGCTTTTGAATTGTATGATACATTTGGTTTTCCAATAGATTTAACCTCATTAATTTTAAGCGAAAAAGGATATTCTTTAAATGAAAAAGAATTTGATAAAGAGCTTCAAAAACAAAAAGACCGTTCCCGCTCGGCAACCAAAGTAGAAACTGGAGATTGGATTATTTTAAGTGATGATGCTATTGAAGAATTTGTCGGTTATGATTATCTGGAAACTCAAGTAAAAATAACACGTTATCGCCAAATTGAAAGTAAAAAGGATGGAACTTTGTTTCAACTTGTATTTAATCTTACGCCATTTTATCCTGAAGGTGGAGGCCAAACTGGCGATAAAGGATATTTAAAAAGCCCTGATGGTGGGCTTGTTTACATTATAGACACCAAAAAAGAGAATAATCTTATAATACACTTCGCAAAAAATTTACCTCGCAATTTAGATGAAACTTTTAAAGCCGTTGTAGATGAAAAACAGCGAAGCAGAACAGCTTCAAACCACACCGCAACCCATTTATTGCATCAAGGTTTGCGCACTATTCTAGGCGAGCACGTTGGTCAAAAGGGAAGTAGCGTGCATAGCAGAAATTTACGTTTCGATTTTTCACATTTCAGCAAAGTTACAGACGAGCAATTAAGGGAAGTTGAAGATTTTGTAAACGCACGAATCCAAGAGGATTTAGCGTTGGAAGAACGTCGCGGTATTCCGTATCAACAAGCATTAGATGAAGGTGCTATTGCTTTATTTGGAGAAAAATATGGCGATAGCGTTAGAGCAATAAAGTTTGGAAAGTCTATGGAACTTTGTGGAGGTACCCACGTTCAAAATACGGCAAATATCTGGCATTTTATTATAACTAGCGAAATCGCTGTAGCGTCTGGAATACGAAGAATCGAGGCAATTACTGGCGATGCTGCAAAAGAATATTTTATTCAGAAAAGTAATGCTTTTAAGGAAGTTCAACTTGCCTTAAACAACAATCCAGATCCCGTAAAAGCCGTTGAAGGTTTGCAAGAAGAAAACAATAATTTACTAAAGCAAATTCAACAGCTTTTAAAGGATAAAGCAAAAAATTTAAAAGGGGATTTTAAAACTGAAATTGAAGCAAAAAATGGTATAAACTTTTTGGCTAAAAAAATAGATTTAGATGCTGGGGGAATGAAAGATCTTGCTTTTGAAATTGGAGGTGAAGTTGAAAATCTATTTTTAATATTTGGAAGCGAGAATGAAGGGAAAGCTTTGTTAGCTTGTTATATAAGTAAAGAATTAGTTGAAGATAAAAAGTTTGATGCTGGCAAGATAGTTAGAGAGTTAGGAAAATACATTCAAGGCGGCGGCGGCGGACAACCATTTTTTGCAACAGCTGGCGGTAAAAATCCTGATGGTATTAATGAGGCTTTGGAAAAAGCAAAAGAATATCTGAACTAAAACTTTGTGCATTTACGCAAAAAATGAAACTACAAACCAAAATACCATTAAAACCTCAGCTACCAAAAATAGACTACAATTCTAAAGTCTTATTATTAGGTAGCTGTTTTAGTGAAAATATTGGTGAAAAATTTGAGTTTTATAAGTTTCAAAATGTTCAAAATCCATTTGGGGTAATTTTTAATCCTGTTTCAATTGAAAAATTAGTTGTTAGGGCAATTACAAATAATTTATTTACCGAAAACGATATTTTTCTACAGAACGAAATCTGGAAATGTTTTGACGCACATTCAGAACTTTCGGCTTTAAATAGAACTGAAATTTTAGCCAATTTAAATTCAGCTCTGCAAAATTTGCGCGAGGCTTTATTTTCTTCAACACACATAATTATTACGTATGGCACTTCTTGGGTTTACCGTAATATAGACACTTCGGCTTCGCTCAGTGACCAGAAAAATCAAATTGTAGCCAATTGCCATAAAGTACCTCAAAAAAACTTCAATAAAGAATTACTTTCTATTGAAACAATTTCAGAAAGTATTCAAAATACAATCTATAAGATTTCAAAAATAAATTCGAAAGCAACGTTAGTACTTACCGTTTCGCCCGTTCGGCATATAAAAGATGGTTTTCAGGAAAATACCTTGAGCAAGGCACATTTAATTTCAGCCATAAATCAATATTTAAAAATCGACAGTCAGCGCTCTTCAATCGTTAATCTTCAATCTTTCTATTTTCCTTCTTTTGAAATTATGATGGACGAACTTCGGGATTACCGTTTTTATGCGGAAGATATGCTTCATCCAAATAAAACTGCAATTGAAATTATTTGGCAGCATTTTAAAGAAGTTTGGATTGCAAATGAAACTGAAAATCTTCAAAACGAAATTGAAACTATTCAAAATGGTTTAAAGCACAAGCCTTTTAACCCGAAAAGTGCAGCGCATAATCAATTTCAAAAAAATCTTCAACAAAAAATTGAAAAGGTAAAATTACAGCTTCCAAACATTGCGTTTTAACACTCCAAACTACGACTAACACTTATTTTATTCCGTACAATTAGTCCTATCAGTAGGAATGATGACGCTCCATTCATTTTTGATTTTGATTTCAGTTTCTATTGCGAATACGACAATTGCCCTATTGTTAAAAACTACAAAAGGCTTCAAATTTGTATTCAACAAAATAACTAAAACATACAATTATGAAAATTCTAAAAACAATTATGCTGACGCTTTTTGTAAGTTTGGCAATAACATCTTGCAAAAGTGATGATGACGCTGGTCCAGAAGCAACTGGTGGCTCTGGCAGTTTTACAGCTAAAGTGAATGGCAATGACTTTTCCGGGCTTGATGGAACAGTTGTAGCGCGCGAGGTAGATTCTGGCCCAATCAAAACATTGGCCGTGAGCGGTGGCACTTCAGCATCCGAAAATCTCCAGATTATTATACAGGATTTTGATGGTGTTGGCACTTATGATTTAGGTCTTCTCAACATTGGTACCTATAGCTATTTACCAGATCCTGCCAATCCAGACCCTAACACAGTTGTTATATACACAACAGTAACTGGAGCCGGTGGACAAATTAATGTGTCTAGTTATGACGGAACAACAGTTAGTGGGACTTTAAGCTTTACTGGCGTAAACCTGAATAATGCAAGTGATACTGTTTCAATAACAGATGGTGAATTTAATATTTCAATTACAAGACAGTAACACATTTAAGAAAAATCTCAAGTGTTGAGGTTTTTACGTGGGCCGAGAGTTGAGCATTTGCTTAGCTCTCGGTTTTTTTTGCCTAACTAAAAAAGAAAAAATAACGACCCAATTAATTTAGTAATAACATTATACCTCTTCTTATGTGTTCAAAATAGGACAAATGCCTTATTGTTTTTGTTTTTTCAAATCTTCAATTTTACTATAAATTTAAATAACTAAAAGATGAAAAGAAATACTTCTAATTTAAAAATAATTTTACTGTCACTCACACTTTTGTTTGTAAACCAAATGTACTGCCAATGGCAACAAATTGGCACAGATATTTTTGGAAGCGAGAATTATGGGGTTGGTCACGCAATTTCAATGAATGCGGATGGAACTATCTTGGCCGTAGGTTCGCCGAATGCAGATTTTGGCGGCGTTAATAGCGGACAAGTACGTATTCTTTCATATGACGGAGATGATTGGGCAGTTATTGGAGAGCCCATTAATGGCGATATTCCAAACGCAAAACTTGGTTATAGCGTAGCACTTAGCGATAGTGGTTCGCGTGTAATTTTTGGTACTACATTTATTACAACTCCCAACGGAAATTTTACAGGTAAAGCAAATGTCTTAGAATGGAATGGCAGTAGTTGGCTACCTGTTGGCGATGAAATAAACGGGTTTTTTAATGGAGATAATTTTGGCTGGGCAGTTTCAATTTCGGAAAACGGAAATAGAGTTGCTGTAAGCGCGCCGTACGCAGGTGCTAACGGATCTCAATTAGGAGAAGTACGCATTTATGAATTAACTGGTTCCACTTGGCAACAAATTGGCACAAAAATTAGCGGACAAGCTAACATGGATTTAATGGGTTTTTCAATTAAACTTTCTGGAGATGGCAATAGAATAGCAATGGGTTCACACCAAAATGACGAAGCTTTTCCAGACGCGGGAAATATTCGTGTTTTTGAATGGAATGGCACTACTTGGTCTCAATTGGGCGAAACTATAAACGGTCTAGCTGAAACAGATTTTTTTGGGAAAAATGTAGATTTTTCTGCAGATGGAAACCGTGTTATAGGTTCCTCCATAAGTTTATTGAATTTTACTGGAGAAATTAGAGCTTACGATTGGAATGGAACTTCTTGGATTAAAAAAGGAGAATCTATTTTTGGGGAAAACAATGGGGATAGTTCGGGAACATCTGTAAAGCTTTCGGCAGATGGTAGCACAATTTTAATTGGCTCACCAGACAGTCAAGGCGATGGTCAATTTAGAGGTCAGTCGCGCGTATTCAAACTGGTTGGCGAAACTTGGCAACAAGTAGACAATGCAATTAGCGGCGTGGTAGATTTAGAGTTTATGGGCTTTTCGGCAGCTATATCGGCCAATGGTGAGACCATTGCAATTGGCACACCTTTATCTAGCTTAAACGGTGCTTTTAGTGGTGTAGCTCGCGTTTATAATGGTGGCGTTTTAAACGTCGATGAAGTTTTAGATAGTTCAAATATTGTGCTATATCCTAATCCAACACGAGATATTGTAACATTTGACTTAGGCAATGTAACTTCAAAAATTAACATTGTACAATATGATATGTTTGGGAAAGAAATAAACAGTCTTGAAGCTAATGACCAAAGCATCGTTGAATTTTCCGTGAAAGGTTCAGCTGGTGTATACTTTTTAAAAATTAGTGCAAACGAAATGTCAAAATCAATTAAAATAATAAAGGATTAAATATTCAGAAAAAATTTTACTTTAATAAAAATAAGCCAAAGCAACTATTTTTTCACGCTTTGGCTTTATCAATTTTATGTCTTCAAATAAAACTTCAAAAATTCTTTGGCCCAAAATTTATACTGCGCCTTTATATTTCATTCAAACACCGAATACTAAACATAAATAAATTGAGTATACGACAATTGCCTTATTGATTTCACTTTCAAATAGTTCAATATTTGATCAAACAATTTAAAACCACGATTATGAAAACTTTTACACTATTAAAATTTATTGGCTTACTGCTAATTTCAAGTTCCGTATTTGGACAAAGAGCCGAAAATCCCGACTTTAGATACGATGTTGGGGCAAACATTAATGAAATGACACTTACTCAAGGAGGAACCTTGGTTGTAGCAACAAATGATGGCTTAGTTGGCGTTAAGCCAGGAAGCAACAATTTACTTTTCAATTTTACAGAATATGGAAGGGTTAAACCAGAGGAATTAACCTACGTTCCAAATGCACCGTATGTAATTATTTACCAAGGTGGTTTTGCTAATCTTAGCTCAAAGAAAACTGTTATAGATTATATATCTGGCAAAACGCTTTTTAGCACCGAAGGTAACGGCTGGAAAGACGTAATAACTTGTGATGTTATGATGCCGCAAAATAAATTGATTGTTAGCGGTAATCGTACTTCAAAAGAAAAATATGCCGCACAAGTTGCAGTTTATGATCTGAATACAGGAAAAGAGGACTATAGGTTTGATATTGGCGAACCTGGAAGAGTTGGTATAGCCAAAACATATATGGTTACAGGACGACCACTACTTTTAGAAAATAGCCTAGTAATACCAACCTCCCAAGGCGTATTTAATATGAAAGCACAAACTGGCGAATTACTTTGGCAGAATGAAATGAAAAATATGAATTGGCTTGTAGCCGATGAAACCGAAAAAGAAATTTATGCTTTTGAAGGAGTTAACCAAGGCAAAAACACACGAATTCATAAACTGGGAATTAATGGTGCCGAGCTTTGGAAAGACGATCATAAAGTGAAAGGGCAAATTTCAAATTTTCAAATATTACCAAATGGTATTGCAGTTGTAAGTGATACTAACGATGGTGGTAATGAAAGTGTTTTTGCAGCCAAAAATGAAAGTAATATTTCTTTTTTGAGCGCATCCACTGGCGAGGATCTTTGGGATAAAGCACCGAAGACAAAAGGATACGTTCAACATTTTTATGTTATGGAAGACGGTATATTATTCGGTATTTACCAAGGTGGGATAAACAAAATTTCTTTTGATGGTAAAACGCTGTTTAAAAAACCATTAAAGACCGGCGAAAATATTTTAACAATGGCGCATACACCTCAAGGTTTAATATATATAACTTCTGAAGATGCCAATATTGTAAATCTTAAAACAGGCGAACAAGTTTGGGATAAACCATTAAAATACAAACGTGCCGATGCAGTTTCTTCAACAATGGATAAAGACAGAAATAGGTATTTAATAAGTGCAGACGATCAACTTTTTGCAGTAGATGCAAATAGCGGCGAAGTAAAAAATCTTGCAGAGTCTAAATTTGAAGGCAAAGAAAATCCTACCCACATAGAAGTTAGAAATGGTGGATTGTTATTAACAAGTGACCAAAATATGATGATGCTAGATTGGGAAGGTACAAAAGGCTGGCACGAGTACTACCGAGCACCAGGAAAAAGCGCAATGGGTGCTATAATAGCTGGTGTTACAGCTGTTGCAGCAGCAACTACAGCAATGGCAGCTGCAAATAGTTCTATGCAAAATAAATTAGCTGGTTACGACCGTGAATCTGAAATAGATGCAAACCTTGCTGGCGGAATGGCAGTAGCTGCAGGAGCTTCAGTTTCTGAATTGTTCAAGCGTTTTAAGGCTACCGCAGCAACAGCAAATAATCAATTTGTTTTAACAAAATTAGACGATGGTGTAGGTCTTGTGAAGTTAAGCAAGGATACTGGTAAAATGGAAAAGGAAATTATTTTAAAGGATAAAAAACCAGAATATCAAGTAGATGAAATCGGAGGAATACTGTACTATATGGCAGACAATAATTCAATATTTGCGTATGATCTTAAAAAATAGTAAATAAAAATTCAAAAGTAGTTGAAGCCCTGCTATACGGTAGGGCTTAGCTATTTAAACATAGAAACAATTAAAAAATTATTATAAATACTACATAACCCCTCAAGAATGCAAATTTTTTGGAAAAAATTACTATTACTAACACGTAATAATGCCTTAGTTTGGGCAAATGCATTTTTTTTACTTTTATTATTATTTTTAAAAATTGCTGATCCTTTAACAATTGTTTTTGCTTATTTTTCAGAAACAATTATTATTGGCATTATACATCTAGTTAAGCTTTGGTTGGTCATTAAATACGGAAAGGAAGATGTTCCAAATGCCAATCAAATGTCCGGAATACCATTGTTGTTTTTCTTTGCGTTTCATTATGGTTTTTTTATTGCCATACAATCCATTTTTGCGTTTAGTATTTTTGAAGGGTCTGTTCCCGGACTAAAAGATGGCTTTCATCTTATAGATAATTATACAGTTATCCTATCAAGTGCTGGTATTACATTATTATTGGGCTCTATCTTGGTTAATAATCTGGGTTATTTTTATTCAAACTTCTATAAAAACGAAAAATATAAAGAGTATGCTCCAAATGATATTTTTTATCAACCCTATGTTCGCATTTTTATTCAGCAGTTTGTGGTTATCTTTTCATTCTTCCTGTACATAATTTTTAATAGTGAAATTGCCGCAGCGGTTACATTAATTTTCTT
Source organism: Flavobacteriales bacterium (assembly GCA_038259825.1). Taxonomy (GTDB): domain Bacteria; phylum Bacteroidota; class Bacteroidia; order Flavobacteriales; family Flavobacteriaceae; genus JBBSOK01. Next base: position 40,803 of record JBBSOK010000001.1, on the reverse strand, counting down.
CAGATTGGTTATAGATCTAGCTTTATTCTCAATTAAAAAAGATAGTAAAATGTTAGATATGGCAGCAAAAAAACTTGCAAAAGAACCTGTAGAATATTCCGTAATTAAAAAACAGCTTCAACAATTTACAGAATAATTCATTTTGAAGAAACTTGCTCTCGTTTACAATATAATTGCCTTGATAGTAGCAATATTCTGCCTGATAATTTCTTGGATTTGGCTTTATTATATTGTTTTGCTATTTGGCATACCAGCCTTAATCCTAGGTTTATATTTATGCAAAAAAGCAGATTCCGAAGAACCAAATAACAAGTTTACAAAAAATAATAGGGTATTTTTTGCTCTAAGTGTATTGTCGAGCCTAGCGTTTTTGGCAATGTACCTTTCAAGAAATTAAAATAAGGCAAATGCCTTATTCCAATTCTTAAAATACTGTTTTATATTTGGGTTAACTTAAAAATATTAGATGAAAACAAAAGAATGAATAAATAATTATCCAGTATAAAACGTTCAATTAATAAAAATTTGAACAAAAAAATAAAACTTCTTGCAGGGGTTTGTGGGGATATTCTTTTGCAAGTTAGTTTTTTTTAAAACACGACTTTGGTCGTGTTTTTTTATTAGATTACTTTCAGCATTGTAGGTATTTATAGATTACTTCTGAAGAGAATTTTGACACTATAAATTTCTGATTTTTTTGGATAAAAAAAGCTTCAGTAAACTGAAGCTTTTACTATTTATTTCAATGAATTTTTATATTTTGGTAAAGATTAAAACATCTATTCCGCCATTACCTCCACTAATATCTATAAGACTAATTTGTGTTTCTGATGTAGTTACAATATCCCAATCGTCATTTAAATCTTCAAAATTATTTGTATCTGGCACTGGGAAATTGATGTTGAAATCTATATCATCATCATTACTGCTATCATCGTCACTACTATTGCTGTCATCAGTTATAGACCACGTTCCAGTTTGGGTGGTTGTGCCATTTGTGGCGATAATTGTTCCGTCTGCTCCAAATGTAAAACTATAGCCCGTAAAGTCTGATGTTTCATCTTGGCCCGAATCATTAAAATTTGAAATGCGCCAAGTTCCATTAGTAGCATTTGTAATTGAAGCTTCAATTAAAGCGGCGTTGTCGTTACTGTTCGAATCCGAGTCGTCATCACTAGAACAAGAAACAATAAATAAAGCTAGACATCCTAAAAAGAGGGTTGAAATTGATTTTAACATAAAAGTTTGAGTTAAGGTTTATTATTTAACGTAATAAAATATATATTATTTTAAATATTTAACCTTTTCAGATTTATTTAAATAAAAAAATCCAAGCTGCTTTTAAGAAGTTTGGATTTTTAAGTCTTATATTTCAATCATTGAGATAGTATAAATCCCACTATGTTAATCTGTTTTTATCCAAACATCATTCAATTGGTTGATATCTGGCACCATTTTGTTCGGATCAAATTCTACTCTTGAAATTTCCTTACTACCATTAACCAAATGTTTTGCCGTATCGGATTTGGCCCAAATTTCAACTGGCAAATCTATCTGCTCTGTCGTACCATCTTCAAAGGTTACCAAAAGCATAACTGGCATTGGAAAATCACCTTTATTTTCAAGTATTATTACATTTCCATTTTTGTTTTCATCTACTTCAACCACACCTATATCTATATTTCCATTTCCATAAAACCAACCTTTCCAGAACCAATTTAGGTTTTCGCCTGCTACATTTTCCATGTGGTTAAAAAAGTCGTTTGGCTGTGGGTGTTTAAATGCCCATGTTTTGATGTAACTTTTAAAGGCATTGTCAAAACGCTCTGCTCCTAAAATATATTCCCGCAATAAAAATAAACCTGTTGCTGGTTTATAATAGGCAACATACGCCAAGTTGAAATCATTACTTACATCTGGATACGTATCTATACCTTCTCTATTTTCAAAAGTTAGATATCTAACTGTATTTCTAGTTTTGTTTAAAGTAGAAGGATATTCTTGGTTGTTAAATGCCAATGTACTGTAATGGTTTATAAAAGTGTTGAAACCTTCATCCATCCAAGCGTATCGTCGCTCATTGCTACCAACAATCATTGGAAACCAATTGTGCCCAAACTCGTGGTCTGTTACGCCCCAAAGACTTTCTCCTTTACTTTTGTAACTGCAAAAACTAACGCCAGGATATTCCATCCCTCCAACATCTGCACCAACATTTACAGCAGTTGCATAAGGATATGGGTAATAATTATTTGAATAAAATTCAATTGACGCTTTTGTATATTCTGTAGAACGCGACCAAGCTTTTTGACCATCGCTAACAATGGGATAAACAGAATGTGCCATTGCAGCTTTACCATCAGCCAAATTGATTTTTGCAGCGTCCCAAATGAAAGCTTTACTAGCAGCCCAAGCTACATCACGCGTATTTTCCATTTTAAAATGCCACGTTTTAGTACCTGACGTATTTGGATGCGATGTAGGTAATGCAACTTCTTCTGGCTTAATAATATAAACAGTTTTATCGCTTTTTGACGCTTGGTCTAACCTATCAACTTGTGTTTTTGTAAGTACATCTTTTGGGTTTTGTAATTGTCCTGATCCTGCAACTGTAAAATTATAAGGTGCTGTTATTTTATAGTCAAAATCACCATAATCACAGTAAAACTCGCCGGAACCTAAATATGGTTCTGTATTCCAACCCACAACTTCATCAAAAACGGCAACACGCGGATACCATTGTGCAATTGCGTAAACAGTGCCATCTTTTGTATCCAACCTTCCCATACGGTCCATACCTTCTTTTGGAATTTTGTATGTAAAATTCATACTAACCTCAACCTTACCACCTTTTGCTTTTAAAGGCTCTTTTAAGAAAACCTGCATTCTAGTGTCGCTAATTATAGTTTTTGGTGTAAATGAATTATCAACTTGAATTTTATTCAATGTGTATCCTCCATCTACATTACCATTATATCTATTCCCTTGTACGGGAGTAGTTAATGTGCCGCGCGACTCTGGCGTAAATCTATTTTGTTCCAAATAAAGCCATAAAAACTCTAATGTTTCTGGGCTGTTGTTGGTGTACGTTAAAATAACATTTCCGGTTATACTATTATCTTTTTCGTTTAAAGTAGCTTCAATTTTATAATCAGCTTCATTTTGCCAATATTCTGGTCCCGGTTTACCGCTGGCCGTTCTATAAACGTTGCCACTTCGGTAAGTGAAGTCATTAAATAGTTGTTGATTATTTGGGTTTGGTTGTTGTGCGTTTGCCACATAAAGAAAAGGGGCAATAAGCAGCACAAAGAAAAGGCTGCGTTGTATGTTCTGCATAATTTTTACTTAAAATTTTTAAATGAAATGATAAAATTAAAAAAGGGTTTTGTTTTTATTGTTAAAACAAATGATAATTATTCTTTGAAAATTGTTTCAAAAAATTAAGAATTGAAAATATGAATTTAATTCATTCTAAAATTATAAATATCGAATTATATAAACAACTTCTGATTTTTTACTGATTATAACCAAAACGTTTTAGCTGCCTATCATTGCTTCGCCAATTTTTGTTGACTTTTACATACAACTCAATATGTATTTGTTTTCCGAAGAATTTTTCTAAATCTGAACGCGACTCTATTCCAACTCTCTTTAGTGCGGAACCTTTGTGTCCAATTATAATACCTTTTTGCGTTTCGCGCTCTACCATTATAACGCTTCGGATTCTTATAATATTTTCATCTTCAAAAAATTCTTCCGTATCGATTTCAACAGAATACGGAATTTCTTTTTTATAATGAATTAGGATTTTTTCGCGTATAATTTCGTTTACAAAAAAGCGTTCTGGCTTATCTGTTAATTGATCTTTTGGGTAAAATGGCGGACTATCGGGCAGTAAATCTATAATTCTATTAAAGACTTCTGGCACACCAAAATTTTGAAGCGCGGAAATAGCGAAAACTTCTGCGTTTGGCACTTTTTCCTTCCACAAATCTACCGCTTCGGAAAGTAGTGTTTCATTTCCGGTATCAATCTTATTTATTAATAGTAAAACTGGGATTTTCGCATTGGTAATTTTGTTGAAAAATGCTTCATCTTTTAATTCCTTTTCACCCAATTCAACTAAATAAAGCAATACATCGGCATCTTCAAAGGCACTTTTTACAAAATCCATCATTCGCTCTTGCAACTCGTAAGCTGGCTTTATAATTCCTGGCGTATCACTTAAAATTACCTGAAAATCTTCACCATTTACAATGCCTAAAATTCTATGTCTGGTCGTTTGAGCTTTTGATGTAATGATAGATAAACGTTCGCCAATAAATGAATTCATCAACGTGCTTTTCCCAACATTTGGGTTACCAATTATATTTACGAAGCCTGCTTTATGCGCCATAATTTTGCATTTTTGTAAAGGTAGGGTTAATTCTGAATTCCGAATTAGGAATTTTGGATTTAAGTTGATGGCTTAAAGAGTTATGAGCTGTAAAAAATAAATTTCTAACGTCTTTCTATGAGCTTTTAATTCTTAAGCATTGATTTGCTACCGAAGTTTTTCAATCAATTTTCCAACCGTTAAGCCTTGAACTAAAATTGAAAAAACAACAACAATATAAGTAATTACTAAAAATAATTCCCTGTGCATAAAATCCGTCAAACTAAGTGCAAGTGCTATTGAAATGCCACCGCGCAGACCGCCCCAAGTCATAATCAGAGTTGTATTTGGTACAAATTCCAGTCTTTTTTTGAAGAAGTTTATAGGTAAAACTAATGATGCATATCTGGACGCCAAAATAATTGGTATTGCTAAAACTCCAGCTAAAATGTAGCTTCCCACAAAATCGAGTACCAACATTTCCATACCTATTAATACAAATAGAATAGTGTTTAAAAGAATATCAATTAATTCCCAAAATTTATCTACATACGTTTCGGTGATATCGCTCATAGATCCTTTTCTAATAGTATCGTTACCAATTATAAGACCAGCGGTAACCATTGCCAACGGTGCAGAAAGATGAAAATATTGAGCAACAGTAGTACCTGCCATTACTGTGGCCAAGGTTATTATCACCTCTATATCATAATCATCTATAGATTTTAATAGTTTATAAGTTAAATAACCCAATAACAACCCAAGGGCTATACCGCCGACTACCTCTTGACCAAATAATCCTAAAACTGAACGTATACCTATATCCTCATTACCACCGCCACTTCCTAAACTTGCTATTTTAAAAATAGAAAGAAAAATAACCACACCTACTCCGTCGTTAAAAAGTGACTCGCCAACTATTTTTGCTTCAAGTTTTTTGGGTATACCTACTTTTTTTAAAATCCCCATAACCGCAATTGGGTCTGTTGGAGAGATAAGTGCTCCAAACAAAAGGCAATAGATAAAATCTATATCTAATCCTGTGAACAGCAACAGGAGGTAGGTTAATGCGCCTACCAAAAATGTCGACGCTAGAACACCCATTGTAGAAAAAACTAAAACTGGCCAACGTTGAACTTTTAATTGCTGAAAATTAGTATGCAAAGCACCTGCAAATAACAGAAAGCTAAGCATAACATCTAATAGGACACTCTTAAAATCTATTTGATTAATAATACTAATTTCAGCTTTCAACAATGTATCGTCAAAATATGCAAACAAGAAAACACCAAGTGAGAATAGAATTGTTATAAGCATTAAACCAATACTATTAGGCAGTTTTAAAAAACGTACATTTATATAGCCGAAAATAGCGGCCAGAGAAACTAGAATTGTAATTATTAAAAAATAGTCCAATGTTATGGTTTAGTTTAGTTTGGTGTCAATTTACATAATTATTTCATGTACTCCGAAAATAAAATCCGTATAAAATTAAAAACTGCTCATATCTAGAGTTTTAATTAAATTTTAAATTCAATTAAAAAAAATTAGCTAAACATCAAAAAATTGCATTATTTTATGCCGTAAACGAGCATATAGCTTAACAATTATTCTTATATTGAAAGACCAATTTTTAGACCTATCCTTTATTAGTAAATAAATGCAAATACAAAAAAATTTAGAATGAAAATTATAGAAGAAGCATTAGAATTTGAACAAGCCAGCATGAGCAATATGTCCACTAGTGACCGTGTTGAGGCATCGCGCGAGGCAAAACGCCTTATTTTGGGCATTAATGAAATTTACAAAGAGAGCAAAGATCCAGAACATATGGATTTGATGAAACGTCTTACAGAGAAAAAGAAAAAAATTGAAGTTAGACTTAAAGGCAGGCCGTAATTTTTAAGTAAAAAATTTATTATAAATGAAAAAACCACGCTAAAAGCGTGGTTTTTTAGTAGCGGGAACTGGACTCGAACCAGTGACCTTCGGGTTATGAGCTTGAAGTTACCCTCAAACAAAACCCGCCAAACACCAGCAAACTAAATGTTTTTTAGTGTTTTACATTTTTTCAAATACCTTATGAAATCAATTAAAATCAAATTATTCTGTACTTATTCTGTACTAAGTAATTTTCAAATTGATTACATTTGTGTTTTACAAAACTAATAGATTATGGCGAGTATAAAAATTGTTTTGAGAAAAAATATGATACGCAAAGACAATACAATACCCCTTGCCATTCGTATCAGCGAAAACTATAAAACCAACTATAAGTGGCTTGGTCAGTATGTACTTGAAAAAGATTGGGATAAAAATGCGGGAAAGGTGAAAAGAACGCATCCTTATTCAAAGAAGTTAAATAACTTCTTAATGAAAAAGCTTACTGAGGCCAATGATATATATTTCGATTCCAAGAAAGAACTCACAACTAAGCAAGTCAAGCAAAAATTAAAGGGTGCAGGAGGTTCGAAATCATTTTTTGCCGTTGCTTCAGATAGAATAAAAAACAAATATGAGCGCGGCACATTTTCCGTTGCAAAATCCGAACTGTCTATTCTTTACAACTTAGAAGAGTTTTTAAGCCTCAACACAGCTCAAGGAAAAGAAGTCATTATCCAGGAGATTAAGGAACGCAGAAAGGAACGTGTAAGTAAAGGAAGAAAGGGTAAGCATTCTTTTATGGATTCCGTAGCGTATTTTAAAAAGGATAAAACATTAAAGTTTCAAGACATCAACGAGTCTTTTTTAGATAAATACAAGGACTTCTGCTTGGTCTATCTTGGACAAAAAACGCGTACAATTACCAATCAACTTATTTTTATACGTACACTATTCAACAAAGCTATCAAAATTGGAGTTGTTGATGTAAAGTACTACCCCTTTGGTGGAGAAAAAGAAAAAATCCGCATAGGCTCCAGCCATAAGATTGGTCTTACCTCTAAGGAAATTGAAAAGATTGAAATCTTGGAATTAGAACCAAATACTTCTATCTGGCATACCAAAAACGTTTGGTTAATTGCGTTTTACTTTGCAGGAATCAGAATTTCCGATGCTGTACAATTAAGATGGTCAGATTTTAAAGACGATAGACTCCTTTACATAATGCATAAAAATGAAAAGCCTGTTAGTTTAAAAACACCTGAAAAAGCAGTCAATATTTTAAGCCTATATAAGAAATATAAAGCTGAAAACAATGGCTATGTATTTCCATTTCTTAGCACCACAAACATTTCTGACAACGAGGAAGTATTTAAGAAAACAAGAAATGCCACTAAACTGTTCAATAAGTATTTAAAACGAATCGCCTTAGAATGCAGCATTGATAAAAACCTCTCAAACCACATCGCGCGTCACAGCTTTGGAAATATTGCTGGTGACCGAATTCATCCATTAATGCTTCAGAAATTATATAGGCATAGTGATTTGAAAACTACCTTAAATTATCAGGCTAATTTCATTCACAAAGATGCAGATGAAGCCTTAGACAGTGTAATTAATTTTTGAAATTGTAAATTACTTCTACAAAAAATTATCAATAATTGAGTAATATATCTCTAACTTCTAATTGATTAAGACAGATAACTACCTTTGTCTAATTTTACTTTAGTGTATAATCTGTTTATTTATTCTAAGTTAAAACACCTACCTTTATGTAGTAAAAAATAGCAAAATATTATGATAGCTATATTAACTACAGGCGGTACAATTGAAGGTCTTGATTATATTGACGGCAAAGATAAAACGAATTCAAATATTTCAATTAAAGATTTTCTAACAGCTGCCAATGCTGATTTTGAATATACCATAGAAAGTGTATTTAAAAAAGATAGTAGAGCAATAAATGAGAGCGATAGAGAACAATTAGTCAGCAAGATTGTTGAATCTGAGGCTTTAAAGATATTAATAACTCACGGCACTTTCACAATGGAAGATACTGCAAAATATATAGGAAAGAAAGACTTGAACAAAACCATTGTTTTAGTTGGTTCTTTCATATTAGGTTCATCAGCTGACACAGATGCATCTTTTAATTTAGGGTATGCAATAAGCTCATTGCAATTTCTAAAACCGGATGTTTATATTGCTATGAACGGACAAATTTTTCATTGGAAAAATGTTACCAAAAATTTAGAAACTAACAAATTTGAGCAAAATGAATAGGAATATAAATGTTTGGAACTTCAATACATTGGACGACGTTCTTCTATCTATTAGTAGATACGGTTATAGTATTGTTTACACTCTACTTTTCTGGAAAGAAACCGGGCAGTAACTTTAAGCGGTTTCTAATTCTTGGTTTATTATTTGTTGTCTATAACGCTACTGGCGGGTTTCTTCCTACTGATAATTTCCCTGGACCATTTATACTTCAATACATCATAACATATAGTGTGGCAATCACATTGTGCATTTACATTGTATATTATCTCTATAAGGAGTATGATATTGTCGTTCTGAAATTTAATTCTTCAATTCGGAATCTTGCCATATTTACCACCGTTAGTTTTATCACTCTATTTTTAGTTCCCTATCTTGTCACAGGTTCTTTGGCCTCTGCTAGAATTCTTTTTACCATACCAATTTCAGTAGCTGCCATTATTTTTCTATTCATATTTTACAGACGAATTTCGAATCCAAGTAATTCGAATGCCTTTATTTTAAAGCGTAATAGATTATCTATTATAAGTGTGGGAAGTATAGCATTGTTACCTATTTGTACAGTTATTGGAGATTACCAATGGTTGACCTTTACAGTGATGAACTTGGCCTTCTATGCCATAACCACTATTGAAGTAGATAGGTATTTATACTTTATAGAAAATAATAACCGAATGCACGAAGTGTTCGCTCTCAAAAAAAAGCAAAAGATCGAAGCGATTGAACGTAAGTTTTTTTATGAAGATTTGACAAGAAGAGAAATTGAGGTTGCTCTTTCCATTTTAAGTGATTTAAGCTATAGAAATATTTCTAAAGATTTATTCATTGCAGAAAGCACCGTATCAAAACACGCTTCAAATATTTTTAAAAAGACAAGTGTCAAAAATAGACGTGAGTTCTTAAAACGGTTTCGTAAGAAAGTGGAATAATTCGAAATCAATCTGAAATAGCTGTGCTTGCTGTATCTGATAAAAAGTCCGTAGAAAAATACGGTGAAATCCGTAATTAAATACGGAAATTTTTTCTTAAATAATTCTTGTTTAAGGTTATCTTCCACAAGTTCCACAAAATCTATTAATTAGCCACAAAATTAATGAATTACGGGGGCTATTTTTAAAGTTTTCATTTTAATAAAAAATTAAATCAACCTAATCAATTAAATCAAATAACTATGGTCTCAAAATTAAATCTACCTACTTATGAATTCTCAAATACTATCGAAAATATTGCTTCAGGACCTTGATGATATAAAAAATCAATATGATAATATTTTAGAAAGGGCTAACCGTTCTATTAGGTCTTGTCGTAATTTATTGACAACCTATAAAAAAGAAATACTCTATAAAGAATTCCAAACTATTAAGGAAGAAATAAAATTCTTTAAGGAAATCAAACAAATTCCGCTTATAAACTTAATTTACTTTTCAGAAATCCATTCTTTTGAAGTTCAGTTTCCAAAAGGAAATAAGGATGACCAATTAAAATTCATTAGAAAGAAAGTCAAAAAGATAAATAGGTTTTTTCTTATCAATATAGATTTTGGACGATATATCAATTCTGGGGCTACCCATTTTGACAAAGAATACTACACACGGGATTACCTTGATACATTTCACATTACAACCTCAAAATTCTATTTCCAAGACCCTGAATTTTGCACACCTCGGGATATGCTTCTTGGCAAATACAAGGCTTATGATTCGTTAATAGTTTATTTAAATGAGAAAAAATTCCAAATTCGAAAAGGTATAAATGGTAAATCGAGAAGCATTAAACCCATAGAAAAAATACATTGGCCATTTTCTAATACAGATTACGTGGAACTACTTTATGCGCTCTGTGCAAAAGGTTTAGGAAAGCAGGATAGCCAAAGCATAATGCAAGTTTCTAAAAAACTGCAACAGATATTTGACTTTACACCAAAAGACATCTATAAAACCTTTCAAGAAATCAAAAAAAGGAAGAATAGCAGAACCCTTTTTCTGGACCAACTTTCCACATCCTTACTTATAGAAATGGATAAAAGCGAAGAGTAAATCGTTAGTTTCAACCAACACTTCTTTTTTAGATCTCTTAAAAAAAGACCGTACTACGGTTGAACTGAGGTAACTGAATTCTGCATCTATTTTCCATAAAATTTAATATGTTTTGAGGTTATAATTTTACAAAAACTAGCTCAAAATGTACCAAAACTTCCCAAATTTCAAAATGTTAAATTTTGACCGTAGTACGGTCGTACTGGGGAATAAAATCCAATAAACCTAACCAAATTTGTAGAACGAAAGTCAAATCAGGTTAAGGGCTATCAATTAAAAATTTAAAATCGTTGATAGTCCTTTTCTTTAAAACCGTTCTATTATGCCAACATCAATAATTACTACAGACGATCTTCGAGATTTCAAAATGGAATTACTCGATGACATCAAGAAACTGCTTACCAATCAATCCAAGGGAAAGCTCAAAAAATACCTTAAATCTTCCGAGGTTATGGATTTACTTCAAGTGAGTCCAGGCACACTTCAGAACCTTCGTATCAATGGTACTTTGCCCTATAACAAAGTTGGTGGCATCATCTACTACGATACTGAGGAAATTCAAAAAGTGATGGATGCCAACCGTGTGCAGCACGGTCTAAATTCTTAAAAGATGAACTATATAAAGCTACTTAATGCGGCTTTTGAAAAATTCTACTTTGATGATCGCCTTAATCCTACACATATCAGTTTGTATATGGCGCTATTTCAAGAATGGAACAGTAGTCGCTTTGCAGACGAATTTTACGTAAATCGAAGGGATTTAATGCGCTGTTCTAAAATTGGCTCAAAATCCACGTACCACAGATGTGTTAGGGATTTAGATTCTTGGCTTTACCTATCCTATTTCCCATCCAACAATCCATATAAAGGCAGTAAAATTAAGATGACCATTATTGGGACAAGTGATGAACCAGTTACGGGACGGTACAATCCCATATTAGAACAGCTTGCGGAACAGTACCATCCCATACGTGAACCAGTAGTGTACCAACACCATCCCAAAAATGGACAAGCTTTGGACTCGCACCATCCCATCAGTGGACAAGCATTGGTATCTACTATAAACAATACCAAACAAGTAAACAATATAAAACAACCAAAAGGCTGGCAGGCCGTTATTGATTTTTTTATTGAAAAAGGTTTTAATGCTGATGAAGGAAAAAAATTCTTCGAGCATTATGAAACTCGGAACTGGCAAACAAGCGATGGAAATGAAATTAGAGATTGGCGTGCCTTGGCAACGAACTGGATGGACAGAACAGAATTATATTCCGAGGAAAACAAACCAAACAAAAAACAACCGTCCCAAATCAAGGACAACTTGCGAACCACTAAAAACAAAGACTATGGACAACCCCTCTAAAATTACCGAAGGTTGCGTGGAATATTCGCTCGGAAAATTTGATGGCAAAAGCGTTCTATACGATTTTGACAAAATCCTAATTTATTTGGATGCAAAGGGGAAGTTGCTCTTTGGAAAACAATTTAGAATCTATGATGACGACACAGTTATCATTCGTAAGCTATGTCACTATTTCATCAAAGACAAAGAAAATTGTCTGAAAGATGATATCGACCCCGACAAGGGCATTCTTCTTTCTGGACCTGTTGGCTGTGGAAAGACTACTTTGATGAAACTAATGCGACATATCGTGCCAATGCAACGACCATACGAAATGATTCCCTGCCGGAATGTAGCGTTTAGTTTTAACCATCTTGGATTTAAGACGATCGAGGAATTTGGCAATACCAAATTCTATTGCTTTGACGATTTAGGCATTGAACCTGCTGGAAGATTTTATGGCAAAGATTTGAACGTAATGGGCGAAGTACTCTTGTCTCGTTACGAATTATATCTCCAAACCAAAAAGAAAATTAAAACCCACGCCACCACTAATCTCAACGCTGAAGAACTGGAAGAACGCTACGGAAACCGTGTACGTAGCAGAATGCGTGAACTGTTTAATTTAATTGCGTTTGATAAGAGGGTTGGGGATAAACGGAAGTGATTAGAAATCTGTCCTTGAAAGCTCAAAAGTTTTGAAATCTTCATCTAAAAAATTGAATTTCTTTTCGAAAAGTCCAGCGATTTTCTTACTTGCCGTAGCAAAAACGAGCTGTCTTGATTCATTGATAATGAGCGTTCGTAAATAGTCCAAAAATGAAAGAATATTTAAATCGTCAGTATAAGTGACAGGGTCATCAAAAATTATAATATTTGGCCCCTTTTTAAGTTTTCTGTTTAAAGCTAAAAATATGGATAAAGCGAGTGCACTTCTTTGACCAGTACTGATTTCGTTTATAGGTGTGGCTGTACCCAAAAGACCTTTCTCTAGATTTATTTTGCCAGAATCTATAGACAAACCCGTGAATTCTTTGGGCGAATGAATTCTAGTAAATATTTCACCGATTTCTTCTTCATTCTTTCTAAAGAAAAGGTCGAGTATGTTTTCTTGGCTATCCTTCGTAAGAATCTCATCGATGACTTTCAGTCCAGATTTAACTCGACTGAGTTTTTCGGTTTGGTTCTTTATCTTTTCATCGGCTTTTATAATAAGACTGTTAGCCAGATTAAGCTCTTCGAATTTCACCAAAAGTGATTTAAAACTTTTGAACTTTTCATACACTCTTTCAACAGAATGACGAATTTCCACGATAAAGTCTTTGGATTGCAAAGACACAATCTTTTTGATTTTATCGAATAATTCAAGAAGTGATTGAAGCTCTTTTATATCAAAAGCAATTTTTGTATCATAATCATCAACTTTATATTTACTATCAACCAATTCCTTAATTTTAGAATCTAATTCATCTATCTTTTTCTTGCTGTTCTCTATTGCTTCATGAGTTTCATCGACTTGGACTATGAGTTTTTTATTAAAGGTCTCAAAATCCTCTTTGCCATCTTTAGTAAAATGAAGTTCTTTAAAATTTGTGATCATTCGTTTTTGCAAATCTTGTAAATCATCTTCTGAGAAACCTTTAGACCTTAAATTGATTTCAAGAGTTTCCAATTCCTCTAACTGTTTGCGTTGAGTATCAATTTCCTCTCTTTTCTTTTGGAGAATGGTGCTTACGTTATTAAGCGTTTTACTTACATCCTCTTGAGATAGAATGTTTTTAATATTATTCTGGTAACTACCTAAGACTTTTAATTCGTTCGCTATTCCCAAAATTTCCTTTTCTAACTTATCAATGGATTTATTATAGCCTTCAATTTTTTTTGCCTCACCTTCTTCATCATAAATTTTTTCAACTTTTTGAAGTAACTGGCTTTTCGTTTGTGGCGTTTCGCATAGAGGACATGCGTCTGTCTCGTCACCTTTAATCTCTACAAATTCTTTTCCATAATATCTTATCTCTGCAATAACCGATTTGAGCTTATCTACGGTTGACTTTAATGTTTTAAGTTGACTTTGCAGTTCTACTTTTTTATTCTCTTTTTCCTCTCTAGTCTGTTCATTATCACGAGTCAGTTGAATGATGTTCTTTTGGCTCTTGCTAATTTCCGCAAGATTGAGCTTTTTAATATTACTATCGAAAGAATCGAATCGCGTGATATCTTGTTCCAGTTTATTTATTTCATCTTTAATAGACTCAATTCTAAAATTATTTGGACTTTCGAGATATTTTAGAGCCCAATTAATTAACTCTTTGTTCGATTTAAGTTTTTTTAATCTTAACTCTAATATTTTATGTTCTTTTCTAAAGGTGCTTTTTTCTTTTTCTTTTTGGTCTAGGTCTTTCTTAAGTTCCTCAAGTATATTAAGTCTGTCCAATGCATTAGAATGGCTAACCACTTTAGAATGTACTATTGCGTTTAAATAAGAAAGCAATGTCTTATAATCCTTTTCAAAAAGTTCAGTTTTGTCTTCTGGGTTTTCAGGTAGTGGCTTTTGCCAATTTATTGACTTTGCATCCTCAATAAACTGCTTAAACAAAACTTCTGGATTCGAAATCTTTTTTAGCTTTTCAATCTGCACTTCAGAATTGACTATAGTTTCTTCTTCCCGAGATATAATATCAGAAATTCTGTTTTGTTCTTTATTTAATCTTTCTTGAAAACCAATGAGCCTCTTTCGGATTGAACCGAATTCTGTGCCGAGAGCTATGGCCGAAAGATATTTGGTAAGCTCTTCGCTATTTGGATTGTTAGATAGTTGATATGCGCTATCTGAATTGTAGAAATTATATCGATTAAAACTTCTATATGCCTCATTGAATCTACTTAGAGGATTGTTGTACCAGAAGTAGTCTCTTGCCTTATATTTCCCTAGTGAATTGGTATAGGCATCAGAAACAGGTTTGCCGTCAGAAACATATTCAGCCAAAATACAATCATTATGATTATTTGCAGAATTATTTCTTGAATTGTTTCCTGTAATTACAAGTTCAAGGCCTTCCATTAATGAGGTCTTACCAACCCCATTTGGCCCTGTTATAAGATTCACCTTTCCCAATGTAAAATCTCGCTTTTCAGGAAATTTTCTATATGAATCATTTAACTTAAGATGTCTGACCTTTTGTAATAAAAAATCTTCATCGTCGTTTGGTCTATTATCAATTGGGTTAAGCTCATCTGGCTTTTTAGATTTTCCTTCGACAAATCTTGGTACAGCCTGATTGTATGGCTCATCACTGAATACTTCTTGCAGGTCAACAGCCATTAATTGTTGTTTCCATCTGGACACAACATCCTCATCTTTTTCAATATCCGATTGCTGGTAACGCAGGTAATTTTTGAGTTCTTCTGACGTAAAAACAAATTTTCTTGCATAACTTTCGTCTTTCTCAATTGCTCGCTTGTTATCTGTATCAAAATTTTCTCTAACAAAAATTATATAATAGTTCCATTGTACATTTCCGTCAGCGTCAAAATAATCTTTGGATATGTACTTTTCTTGGTACTCTTTAATATTTATATCTTTATATTCAGATTTTAAATCTATAAAATATTTTGATATTAAGGCACTTCCAAAATTATGCTCAATCTTAGCAATTTGCTCCACGTTGTCAAAGTTCTTGACTAAATAACCATCAGGCAATATTTGTTCTAAATTATCTTGATTCATCAGTCTTGGTAATCGATGTAAAGTCGTTAGGTTCTGTATTAGAAATTTTAGGTACTGGTGTGGCTACACAGTCATAATCATTTACGTTAGGCTTATACCATACCACTATCCTATTGTTTTGTCTATACTCTCTCGGGAAAAGCTCGGTTAACTTTTTCAATAAAGCTTGTGCAGCGCCCTTACCCTTATTTCCTATATGAGCCACGGTTGCATACTCATCATCGTTATTTACCAAATTGTATTGGTAGTTGAAGCTTCCATCATTCAGGAACATTACCTCACCACAATTATCCTTGAAAGTGGCAATAACATCTGGAAATAACTCAGGTCTGTTGAGTATGTTTAAATTTAACTCATCAAATTTAGTGAGTCGAGTTGCTCTGAATTCATTGCCGTCCTCATCAAAAGTAACTGTGTATCTTCTGATGATTTCAGTATCTTCCATTAAAAAACTTTTTAGCTTGTTAACGATTTGCCACTGTACATTCCCATTTTTTATTTCAATCTCACCAACTGACAGGTTTATCAATCGTTCTTTGTCTAGTATGTCCAATCCTCCACCAGTTAGGCTATTACTACTAATACCAATAGACATTAAGAAATTTTGAAGACCATCGTCTATAATTTCTATTTCCACGAAATTGTTTTGCTCTAAATTATATTGATAAACGGAATCCATAGTAGGCCCTCTACGTCTATCTAAAGCAGGATTGATAGCACCCGCATAGGGTTTTCTCATTCTGAGTACTGCAAACTCATTAGCTGCACTAAAGTAAAATGTATGCCGTTTTGGTT
This sequence comes from Flavobacteriales bacterium, assembly GCA_038259825.1. Taxonomy (GTDB): domain Bacteria; phylum Bacteroidota; class Bacteroidia; order Flavobacteriales; family Flavobacteriaceae; genus JBBSOK01. Next base: position 24,364 of record JBBSOK010000001.1, on the reverse strand, counting down.
TAATAAACGCATAATAAAGTCCTTTATCGTGATTACTTTTAATTAGATTTTGTTCATCCCGAGACTCATTTGTAATATGGTCTGTACTAATTGTTATATTAGATTTTGAAAACTTATTAAAAAAAGTGGCCGAAAAAGAAGTTTGGCTTTCAGAGCTCCAATTTAAGGATATTATGTCTTTGTTATTTAATCGTAAAATACCATCTCTAAAATTTCTAAAACCTTGGTGAGCTGGTTTGGGATTCATTTGAATACTGAGAACAATGTATGGTAAATTTTCCCATCTTCCTGGATGCTGGGCAGAAATTGCTGCACCATTGAAGACCAAGGCATCTGAACAAATAATCGTAAGCAAATTGATTGAATCAGGGTCGTTGCGAAGAATATATATATGTTCACCTGGAATTAGCTTTTGTTGCTCTAAATCGCTCTCCCAAACGCCCATATGTTGCGTTTTGAATTGAACTAATACTATAAGCTTCTCAACACCATAGGGATTCTGGGCTTTAAACATATAGCAACAAGGGTCAAGAAGGACACCTACATTACCTACGCCAATATCATCATTAAAAAGTATCTCAATATTATTTTCACCTGAATACTGGTCTTGGATTTCTCGTATTCTCTCAACAGATATAGACTCACAACCAATAACCCATAGGCTACCAGTATCTGGTGCTGTTTCTGTATTTTCAAGAAAATGTATTATTGCATTCCAAGGGCAGGAATATTCGGGCGTTACAACAAGGTTAGAATGGTTAACCTTAGTAGCTTCAAAGAATGACACAAACTTTCCCGTTTCGTCTGCTTGGTTTCCAAAAAAAGTATCACCGCAATGAAATGTACCTTTATGTTGCAACAGTGAAGCACGGTAGAGTGTAGTGTTTGGTCGTAATATTTCTAAATCGATATTGTAACCAACAAGTATTTCATCTATAAAGGCATATGTCATTCATTAAAAAGTATCAAAAAAATTATGAGATAATATTATTAATAATCTTATAAGCAACAATTTAACATTGAGCTTAATTACCGATTCGTAACATCAAATATAAAATAATTAACACTTAAACACCTATTAATTGTGAGAATTGATAATAAATTAGGAAATTGTGCACTATAGTTAGAAGTAATTTATTTTAGGTATAAACCTATGGACAGTTTTAATCTATACAGAGAAGCAAAAGACCAATATGAGAAGCTAATCCCTGAGAAAAACGATGGATTAATTCTTCTATCTCTATATTCAAAATACAAGGATAAAGACTTCACAGAAGAGATTATTATATCAACTATAAACAAGGTCTTCAAGGACCAGGGCAATGAAAGTTCAAGGACAGAATTCAACAGAAACAATGCTATTATTCTTAGGTTTCAAGAGTCTTTTCTATGGCGAAATGTTTCTAAGAAAACTTATCAGTTCAAAAAATACGGATTAGAACTTTGCCAGAATATTGAAAAGCGTTTAATCGAAAAGTACAATCCAGCGAAAATTAAAAGGTTCTTCGCGGAATTGCACAAAAGCCTCACTGAAAACATTGAGCAAAATAAAGACTTCAACGAATGGATTGAAGACCATTTTGAGGTTAGGCTTCCCGAACTTACTTCACAAATAGAAATATTAGACCAACAGGTTAACGATTCTGTAAAGGATTTTAAAACAGAAATAAATTCTGAAAACCAAGGCATTCTCGATGTTCTTAAAGGTATTGAAATACGTCTTGAAGTAATTAAAGAACAAGCATCTGAACTTAGAAATGCATTTCAGATTTCCTATGATATAGATGACCTTTTAATTGGTCTTCTCGAAGAGAATAAAGGACAAAACTATATCTCAAATATTTATAGGGTTCAAAATTTTCACGATAATTCTAGAAGCCAGTTAGAACAAGTAAGTAAAAGAATTGAAAAAATAAAGCCACGAATTAGAGAATTCATTTATGATTTCAATAAAAAGAATTTTGATAGAAAAACTAACAAGTTCATTGACTATTTATTACAACAATCAGTAGTAGCTAGGGAAGGAAGTTCAAAAAGAATACAGCTTCCTAATAACCTTTTAGGGTTAGTCGTAAAGTCCACAACTCACAATCTTAAATTCAATGTTATCCCAATAAGGGAAATTAGTCCTAAACTGCCCATTGAAGTTACAATAAGAAAGGTCGATGTTTCTAAAAGAAAAGAACTATTAGAAAAGACCTTAAAATGGAAGCAGGACAAAGAGAGAATTCGTTATTGGACCAATTTAGCATTAAAAGAATTAGAGCTACAAGGTTTTCTTGATTTTACACCTCTTTTCTTTAAAATTCTAAAAGAAGACCAACTTACAATCGCTGTTAAAACAGCCCACAATATTATAAGAAAGAACACTACATACAGGAATCAATACAATGTAGGTGTTAAAAAAGAACCTGTGTACGATACAGCAAAAAAAGGAATTTCCTTATGGCAGATGACAATACAGAAAAAATAGATACCTATAGTTTTTTAAACAATAAGAAGGCAAAAAGCATTTTTGCAAAACTTGATTACACACTTAGAAATGGTATTCATATTCAAAGGGAATATCCCTTAAATGTAAACCTATATCGATTTTTAAACGAGTCTGAAAACTATGAATCACTTAAAAACTATTATAAAGATTTTTTCAATTTAAATCTCTTAAAAGAAGGTACTGACTTTAACAACTACTACTATTTAAACTTTAATGAAGACGGTAAGGGCAATGTACCATCTGACAATCGGGATTATCTAAAAAGCGAATATATCATTATAGGAATGTTATACCTAAAAATGTATAAGCTCGACGGAAACATTGAACTGGATAGTGTATCTGAATTCACTACCCTCTTATATGAGGAATATGAAGAACAGAAAAATGCATTAAGGAAACTGATAAACGACAATTCTTCCGATAAGAGTACAGATTTGAGTGACCAAAGATTTGAAACAGTAATTTCCAAGGCTTTTGAAAAATTTGGGGATTTGGGCTGGTTAAAATGGGAAAGAGAAGATGAGAAGAACAAATTCAAAATAATGCCATCTTTTGAACGCTTGCGAATTAACTATCAACCCCAAATCGAAACGATTGACGATTTGATAGAGGAAGTAAAAGATGCAGAATAATTATCCACGTATATATAGTCTGTCCACGATTAGTATCAAACAGCATTTCAATGCTGATTACCTTTTCCATCCATATAGAACAGACTTCAGTGGCGAGAGTGGTAGTGGAAAGAGTATGATTGCAGATATGATTCAGTTGGTTCTCGTAGGTTCAAATGAATTTAAATCTGCAACCGAAGGCAATAAGCAAAGAGATGTCAAAGGGATGCTAATTACCAAAAAAGGTCATTCATCATCTAGAGGTTATATTTTTCTGAACATTGAGGTTAGCCCAAAAAAATATTTTGTCATTGGGGTTTACATTGAAGGAACAAGCAATGCGGCAGAAATGTTCATTATTCAAAATGGCTACGATTGGGATGGTCTGACTACTTTGAATAAGCCAGTTTTCAATAAGGATTTAATAATAGACAATAAGATTGATACACTTAAGAATCTTTGCGAACGAGTTGAGTTTGCGAGGATAAAATCGTTCAGAAGAAAGGACTACCATCAAATCCTTTACGATAATGCTATTTTGTCATTAGATTTAACTAAAGATGAAACTCTCAAAACTTATGCGAATATTTTAAGATCTTTTTCAAGAGGGAAAGGTTTTAAGACTGAATCTGAAAATTTAAAAAAATTCCTTTTTGGCGATGATGAAAAAAATGCCATCATAGAAAAATACAATGAAGAAGTTGAAAACATAAGTAATGATTTCCACGAACACAAAAGATATTCTCAAGAAATCGAACTTATAAATGACAAGCAAGTTTTACTGAAAACTGTACTAGAAAAACAAAAGAACTACAAGACCATCTACACGGAATATTTAGTAAAAAAGTTCAGTTACTGGAATACTTTCAAAAAGAAAACAACTACCAAGAAACTCAAAATTGCCAAGGAACTAAATTTAAAAAAGAACGAGCTACAATTTCTCGAAAATGAAATTCTGAAATTAAAAATAGAGGATTTGAAAGAGCTGTTGGACGTTATGAAAAAAGTTATCAAACTAACTGATAAAAACGAAGATAAAAATAATATTGCAAAACAATTTGTAGATATCGGTCAGTCCAAACTTCAAATCGAAATAGTAGAAAAATGGCTTTCTTCTCACGATAATAATATTGAAAAAGTAACTAGATGGTTTGCTTCTCAACTGGAAGAGAATAATAATAAATCTGCTTTACAAGAATTTACAAAATACCTTACCACTAATAATATTCTAGATGCTTTTAAGGCATCCAATTGGCTAACTGCTTACAAAGAAGAAAGCAAGGAACATTCAAAAAAAATCAATGAATTAGAAAAGGACATAGCAGAACTGGAATCATTATCAAGATTTTCAGATCTAAACAACCCTGAATCTTTGGTTAACTGGGCTGTAGATAATATAGAATTTCCACTATCGCATATACTTGAAAGTGTTTTAATCTACTTTCAAAAATATGGTAAGCTTAAACCTTCGGAAGAAAATTCCAAAAGATACGTTCCTTTTCCAGAGCAGCTTTTTCGCAATATAGATTTAAATATCAAGGATAAAAGTAAACACGGGTTTTGGCTCAATCTAGACGGTGTCTATGAGTTTATAAATTATTCAGAACATCGTGCTCTAAATGTTCAAGACCCAAATGATATTATAAAATCTTTATCTAAACTAAAGGAAGGGGTTGAAGAAAAATTAACCAAACTTATTACGAAAAAGGAAAATATAGAACACCTTAAAAACACACTTTTTGAATACAGTAGTCTTGAAAAGCACATTGGACTTTATAAAAGAAAAAACGAGCTATTTAATTTCCAAATTGACATCAGTTTGGCAGGCCTTTCTGAAGATTTTTTCAAACTTCATCTACAGACACATAAGAACAAAACTAATATCCTTAAAAAATACAAGTCACTGCAGAAGGAATATGAGGAATTTACAAGCAGGAAAAATCTTCTAGAAAATCATCAGAATAGACTTAAAAAAATACAGTCTGAACTTTTTGACGCTGATATTCCTATTAATAATCAATTAATAGAAGAAAGAATAGCTTCAGAGGAACAACATCTGGCAGAACAAGAAAAAAACTTGAAAAAAAAGAACTTTGATGTAAAGTTATTTTTCGAAACGTACTCCAAGGATATTGCTATTAAATCTAGACTTGCATTCTTAAATCTAAAACATCAACTTTTAGACGCTATCAAAGAACTAGATAGAGATTTAGAGCAAAAAGAAAAACAACTCACTTTGGCACAAGAGCAAATAGATGAAACCAAACAATCAAACGAACAGCTTTTTAAATCAAAAATTAATTTTGACGAAAATACTGAAGAAGCTTTAGACCCTGATAATGGTGGAAACAATTCTTTTCAAGCTAAAGCAAATAAGGCACAACTCGCTTATATTGAATATTTAAAGATAATAACTAAAGACCTCCCGTATGATGAAACGGCTTCAATAGGACAATTGGCAAATTATCTCCTGCCAACTGTATTTCCTAATATCAAAGTCAATGAAGATTTAATTGAAAACGATATTGTAGAAAGGTTAAACAAACTGACTCAAGATATCCAGGAAATCGGTTCTAGAAAAGTAGAAATATTGGGAAGCATATTTAATGATGTTTATAAAGTTTATACAGGATACCTTACCAAGATTAATGAAATTGATAGCTATCTCAAAAAAGGAAACAGAGGTATAACAGGTGGAAACAAAGCATCATTAACTTCTAAAAATTCAATTCACTACCCAGATAATTGGCTTACCACCTTTAGGAAACAGCTTCATAACCAACTCAACTATACAGGTTTGTTTAGTGAGCTACGCGAAGAAATTGATATTAATGAGATGATGATTAAAGCATTTCAAAAACTTGGTGGTAGTACTAAAGTTGAACCTGAAGATTTAATGAACCCAAAATCCTATTTTGATTTGGTATTTGAGTTAAAACTCGAAAACGAAGAGGTCAACTCTGGCAGCAATGGCCAAACTTATGCGGCTAATGCTTTATTATGCTTGGCTAGGCTATCACTAATTGAAGAAAAGGACAAAGAAGGATTAAAAATTATGCCAATAGACGAAGCAGAAGGTTTGGGAAGCAATTATGATATGCTGCACGACCTAGCAAAAAAAGAAAAATACCAAATTATAACAATGGCAATTGAAACCGCAGGCGAAATAACAGAAAACGGTCAATACATTTATATTATGAATGAGAACAACTTGGCCAATGTAGATAGTTTTGTACCACCTTTAGGTATATTCTCTGAAGAAGTGACTGAAGACATTGACGAATACATACAATCTCTATCAGATAATGAATAAGAACATTACTTGGAAAGAACTTAAGGCTCTTGATGATTTATATCGAAATAAAAGAACCAAGGCTATAATTCAAGGGCATCCTTACATTAACCATCTCATTCACGAAATAGGTATTTTAGACTTAAAGCCGGACAACATAAAAGTTATAGTTTCCACAGATTGGTTTGAGACGTTCTACGAAAAGGAATTCAAAAAACCTTATGAAGAAGCAAAGAAATTTTTATTAGAAAATGACATTAAGCCAACAGCAAATAAAGCTTTTACAATCGAGGACGTAAAGACCCTAATGTTCATTGCAGAAAACAAGGCAGAACTAAAGAACAATCCAACTAACATAGAAGACTTCTCAAATGAGTTTTTTGACACCTCAAAATATCTTAAGAATAGAACGAGCGTGAGAAAAGCAGTTTTTAAAATTTTAGATATTTCACAATTTCCGTTGGACAAAAAAGAAAATCAATGGCGATTGGTAGTTGATAGCCCGCATCCGAAAGCTGTAATAATGTGTGAAAATAAATCCTTCCTAAAACAACCTTGGATTGCTAAAGAAACACAAACGAAATTATGGTACGTTGGAGGAAACAACATCGCTATTATTGATGATATAGATGAAAACGATCTTTCAAAGCCAATTTACTATTCCTGCGATTGGGATTTAGCTGGCTTAAAGATTTATTTGAGAATAAAAGCCAAGCTGAAAGTACGAAACAAAGATTTTCATCTATTGTACCCAAATGAACCTAATAAAAGAATAAGCACCTATATTGACTACCATTACAGCCATTGGGATTTGACGAAAGCATTTTCAGGATTAGCATTGCAAGATTTTTCTACAAGAGAATTAAAGCTTATTAAGACCCTTATAGATAAAGAAGAATGGATTGAAGAAGAATCCTTTAATTTACAGCAGATGATTTGGAATATTCTATAATTTTTTTCTGCAAAAAAGTGACTTATATAGTTCAACAATGATGGATTTAATTACCTTGATTATCTCAATTCCCAATTCTCTCATAGCCATCTAAATTTTTATTAAACTTTCTAATATTGCTAAACCCAAAGATTGATAAGGTTCGGACTTCTGATAATAAACTGCTTCATCGACATTACTCAAAAAGCCCAATTCTAAAAGCACACTAGGAGAATAATCAATCGTTTCCCGTAGCACCTGAAAATTTGCAAACTTCACACCCCTACTTTCAAATCCCAATTCTTTATTAAATGCAGCTTGAAATTGAAAAGCCAACCAAGTGGCATCCTTTGAATATTGTGAAGTGGCATTTGCCAAATACACTTCAATTCCTCTAGCATTCGGATTATTGGAATGATTACAATGCAGCGAAATGAACAAATCCACTTTCAATGTTTTTGCCAATTTTGTTCTATCTGATAACGAAATAAGCGTATCGCTATATCTCGTCAAATAGATATCAAGTGGCATTTCTGACTTTTCGTTTAGCTTCAAAATTTCCAAAGCGATATTTAGTACAATATCCTTTTCTTGGATACCATTTATTCCAATGGCACCGGAATCTTTTCCACCGTGTCCGACATCAATAATTATACTTTTTTGAGTAGCAGTTTCCTGTCCAAAAATGATGCACATTTTTAGAAGCAAAATGACAAAACTGACGTTTTTGAGCACTTTTTTCATTTTCATTTTTTAGGTTATCAACAACTTCCGTTCAAAAATTCATAGAATTTGATGCCAAATAATAGCAAAGGAAATCAAACAGAATCAAATAATATTTTATTCACAAATATCTGATTATCAATTATTTGTAAACAAATATATGTATTTTTCCAATAACAAAAACAACACAAATTTTTAAACTTTTCAGTTATGAAAAAATCAAATTATTTCGCAGTATTTCTTTCACTTATCTCAACATCCCTTTTTGCACAAATTGGGGGCATTGAAGATTCTGTAAATGATGTAGGTGATACCATAAGAACAATCTTTCCAATTTTACTAGGTGTTATTTTTTTAGTTGGTTTCCTTTTTAATGCAGGACATTTCTTTGGCGAGAACGCCGATTTAAAAAAAGGTATTACCAGAGTTCTGGTATTCGTCTTAATTGCGGGTGCTGTCGTTGGGATATTTACCTATCTAATTGGAATCGTAGTATAATGAAGCGGTTCGAGGTCTATAGAAATATTAGGAAAAAGGCAGTCATTTTTGGGCTGCCCATTTCCCTGTTTGCCTTAATGATGATGTCCATACTTGGATCCTTAATGATTATCATTTTTTCATTCAGTTTCGGGATAATTATAGGTGTCTTAATTTTTAATGCTGCGCTTTACGTTGCATTGACCCGAATTACAAACAATCCACAACTATTCCAGATGGCTAACGCCTTCCCAAAAATCATCAGTAACAAAAGAAATTCAGGCTTCGATTATGAACAAGATTAACCTTTCAGCATATCAACCCATTGTAGATATTCAGGATAATATCGTATTTGCCAATAATGGTAATGTCGTTTTGTGCTATGAAGGTAACTTGCCAGAGATTTATTCGTTGTCCGAAAAGGATTTTGAAGATATGCACGGTGCCTGGTTTCAGGCTTTGAAATCATTGCCTGTGGGAACAGTGGTTCACAAACAGGATATTTATTTGAAGAAATCCTATTCTTCTGAACAGCTTCCGAATAGAACTTTTTTAGAGAAGGCGACACACGAGCATTTTAAAGGTCGTGGACATATTGAACACAAATGCTATTTGTTTTTCATCTTGACCAAAAACAAAGCGCTCAACAATCCAAAATATGTCAATCCGTTCCGAAAGATTTCAAAGGGAATTGTACAGGAGCTGGACGACAACATTAAAAGCTTTGTCAACTCGGTAAGCGATTCTGTTTCCTTCATTAATAATAGCCGAAAAATGGCATTTCTTCCACTTGAAGCGAAAGAAATACAGCAACTCACAAGTGGCTATTTCAATGGTTTTAACGAAGGCTTTGATACGGATATTTTACTTGATAAAAAAAGCGTCAATATTGGCGAAAACCATTTTGATGCCCTTGCCATCAATAGCGAACTGTGCTTTGGCGAAAGTGTACAGAGTAGCAAGACCAATGAGAAATTCACTTCAGACGATTTTGTATTTCATCAAGGGTTTATTGATGGTTTAGGGCTTACGCTTAATGAAAATCATATCGTCAATCAGATTATTTATCTAGACGATAAACAAAAGTGGCGTAAACTACTAGATAAGAAAATCGAGGAACTTAACAAAAGTTCCAATTTCGGTTCACAGAACAAAGTGGTACTTGGCAAAATTCAGCACATTCTTGACCAAATCAATGCAGATGATAATGCGCGCATCATCCGTGGTCATCTAAACATTGTCTATTGGGCGAAGGAAGCCAAAGAGCTTGACAAAATAACATCAAAGATAAAGACCGAATTTAAGGAATTGGATATCATCCCCTACTATCCAAGAGGCGAGGAACGCAAGAATTATATACTGAACAGCTACTGCTGTTTTTCGTCCAACTTTTCAAACAACGATTTATACGTTACCGATTTGAAACACGCACTTTGCCTGTTCATCAACAATACCAATTATAAATCTGATGCGACTGGAATTATCTTTAACGACCGGGAACATAACATTCCTGTTCTGAAAGATGTTTGGGATGACCGTAAAAAGCGAATCAAAGCTCGGAACTTTGCCATTTTCGCACCGACGGGCGAAGGTAAATCCTTTCTGGCCAATAATATTTTACGCCAATATTTTGAAAGTGGCGTCCGTCTGGTCATTATCGACTTGGGTGGCTCTTACACCAAATTCGCAAAGCTCTATCCTGAACAATATACCGTACTTCGTTATGAGAGCGGAAAGAACTTAGGCATCAATCCTTTTTACATCAGCGATGTAAAAGATTTGACACCGGAACGGTTGGAAGACTTGTCCGTTTTCCTGTTTGAACTGTTCGCTTCAGATTTAAAAGTGACCAAAGCACAATCCGTTTCCGTAAAGAAAATACTAAAACATTATTACGATAGCACTTCTGAAAACCACTCTTTGGAAGGGTTTTACGGTTTTATAGAAAAGAATCAGAAAGACCTTCTGAATACTCTTAAAATCCATCCCGACTACTTCAATGTTACAAGCTTTTTACACGTAATGTCTGAATATGTCGGCGATGGTCTATATAGCTTCTTGTTTGAAGTGAGTGAAGACCAGACGTATAAAATTGAGGACAAACGACTGATTGTTTTTGAACTGGATGAAGTCAAGGACAACAAAGAAATCCTTTCCGTAATGTTGAAGCTGATTAAGTCAGCCATCCAAAGGACTATATGGAAAAACCGAGCCGAAAAAGGCATTATCCTATTCGATGAGTTTGCCAAACAACTAAAGTTCGATAACGTGCTAGAAAGTGTGGAATTCTATTACCAAGCTATTCGTAAACAAAATGGTGCTATTGGGATTATTCTACAATCAATTAATCAGCTACCGAATAATTCAACATCCGCAAGCATACTAGAAAATACACAAGTTATTTATAGCCTAAATAATGAAAAGGGTTATGACGAATTGGTCAAAAGACTAAATCTTTCTAGCCACGATTTGAACCAATTGAAGTCAATTAAAAACAATCTTTCCGGACCACGAAAATACACCGAAATGTTTATCAAAATCGGTAGGGAAAGTAACATTTTTAGGCTTGAAGTTCCGAAGGAAGTCTATGCCGCCTACTTGACAGATGGACAGGAAAACGAAGAAATAATGAAGCTCTACGAAGAGCATCACGATATGAAAAAAGCAATAATTCAATTCACTTCTAAAACATAATATTATGAAAACAAAAATTTTAGTACTCGCAATGGCATTGCTGTTCAGCTTGAACATTAAAGCACAGGGAATGCCAGTTTATGACAATACCAATTTTATTAGTTTAATAAAGCAACTATTAGAGTCCGGGAAGCAAACCGCAAACATCATCAAGACTGTCAAGTTCTTAAAAACAGCAAAAGAAAACATTGAAAAGGTCAATGATGTAGTTAGGCAATTGAATGCAGTTCGTGAGATTGGTCGAAACAACCAGCGACTCATCGATGTAATGCAGGATGATTTAAGGGATATTCTTGATAGCCCTTACATCAAGCCCGAAGAAGTTGCAAGGGTTTCTGAATCATTCACTGCCATTGTAGAAAATTCTCTAGATACAATGAATTTTATAGATGAAATCCTATCCAGCGATTATCTGAAAATGAGCGATGCTGAACGTGCTGAAATCCTTAAACAAAAAGAATTTGAATCAAAGGAAATGGTTTCTAACGTCAAGGCTAAAACGAAACGATACAAGGATATTATTTCCTTCAGAAAAATGCAGGATAAAATAAATAACCGTGAAACCGAATATTAAGGATGACTGCAACAATCATTTTAGGGATTGGACTGGAATATATAGACACGGTTTTCCAGACCATACAGAACAGCAGCTTCTCGCAATATACTATTGCAGGAATGAAAACGCTTGCTGTTCTGTTTTTTCTGGTCAATATCCTTAAAAAATACAATGAAGGTGTTGCAGATAAAGACGGTTACACTTGGGGATTGAGTCCTGGAGAACTGGCGAAGAATTTTGCCATAGTTCTTTTGGTCATTTTCTCGACACAGGTGTTAGGCTTTTTTGATAGCATCTTGGTTTCTATAGAAGCACAATATAGAGGAACTGCACCAGCTTTGTTGCCATTGCAAATGCAGGACATTCCGATAGAGGAAGACGTAAATCTAATCGATGCTGCAAAAAATGCAATGACATTGCTTTATGAAGCTTTGGTAACACCACTTTACGGGTTTAAAATATTTGCCTTTATCATTGGGATTATCCTATGGATTTTAGACCTGTTTATCTACCCGCTCTTTTTAGCAGAACGGTTTTTCCTTTTGGGTATTATGCAAGCATTTTTCCCATTGGTCATCAGTTTAGCTGTATTTGAGAAATTCCGTTCCCTCGCCTATAATTTTTTCAAATTGTATGCAGCGGTATATATGCTCGTGCCAGCCTTCTTTTTGGTCAATGTATTTGTGAATGCGCTATACACAGAAATCAATACAAACTTTTGGAATAACCTTTTTGGAACAGATGTAGGTCAAGGCTTTTTTGCTCCTGTAGTACAACTTGGTTCAGTAGGCTTTATTGTTTTCCTGAAATTCAAGTTATACAGGCGCGCCACTTCTTTCACGTTAAGATTATTTTCTAACTAAAGCAAAATCAGAATGAAAACACCCTATAAGAATATTTATAACATCCTAAAATTAAATAGGTTCATCGTTTTGGCAGTCGTAGTATTTGCCTTTTTGGCGAGTACATTTTCCGTTTGGATAGCTTTTAGAACTAACCAAAATGCCCTCAATAGTGCATTCGCCATCAACACCAATGGCAGCATCATTCCATTAAAACTCGTTACCCAAAAAGAAAATTTCCAGGTAGAAGCTTTGGCGCATTTGGAACTGTTCCACAATTACTTCTATAATATCGATGCAAGTAATTATGAACGGAACTTGGAAAAAGCGCTTTGGTTGGGCAATAGTTCAGTAGACAATTTGTACCGTCAGAAAAAAGCCGATGGTGTTTACAACCGATTGTTGCAATATTCCTTGGTTCAAAAAGTGTTGAGTATCGATTCGAGGATAATGGAAAATAATGGTTCGTATAGTTTCACTACAACTACCATTTTTGAAATCAATAGTGGTTCCATAATTGACACCTACGAACTTGTTTCAACTGGAAAACTCATTATGGTCAATCGAAACTTCCCAAACAATCCGCACGGATTATTGATAACCGATTACTTTGAAAACACTTTAAAAAAACTATCCGATGAAAATTGAAAAAAACAAAATTGTCTTTGCAGCGGTATTGGCTGTGATTTTCATATTTCTAATTTCCTATTCCGTTATGGTAATGGGCGATGACGAAAGTGAAAATGAAAACCTTGAACAGACCCAAATACCAGATTTGGAAGAAAATCAAAAAGAATACGATTCAAAACTTGATGCCATCAATGATTTGAAGGAAGTACGTGAAAACAATGCTCCGAGTATCTACGATGAAAAGCTCATTGATTCCCTAGGTTTTTATAGTACAGATTTGCCCGAACGTGAAAAAGAACGTATCGTGGATAGCATCTATTCAGCAGGAAAAATCAAATATTCTGATTTGACCTATCAGAATCTAGGAAACAGAAGAACAGCTTCCAAAAAAATTCAAGAAGTAGATTCCGCAGACATAAAAAGAGAACAGAAGATTGAAGCCAAAGAATTGGGCCTGGAACATCAATTATTTTTTGCTGCTTCGCCCAAGCCAAACGACATTTCAATCATTGGAAATACGGATGAAACAATCTATGTGGTTGTCGATGGTGACCAAGTAGTCAAAACAAACTCCCGATTGAGAATGCGACTTACCAAGGCTGCAATGATTAATAATAAGCGAATGCCAAAAAACACACTCGTTTTTGGCTTTATAAGCTTTCAGCCCAATCGTGCTTTAATTGAGATTGAAAATATAAAGCATCATCCCACCAAACTCAAAGCGTTCGATTTACAGGATGGTAGCGAGGGCATCTATGTACAAAACAATTTTAGGTCAGAGATAACAACGGAAGTTTTGGACGATGTTATAGGCGATATCAATATTCCAAGTGTTCCAGAAGTTGGCGGAATCACAAAAATCTTAAAACGTAAAAACCGAAGCATTAAAGTGACGGTGTTGAACAATTACAAGCTTATTCTAAAACCAAAACTATGAACCTAATGGGTTCTCAAAAATTCATTATTATGAAAAAATATATCATAACTTCATTATTTGTAGCTGTTCTAACATTTGCACCTCGACTTTGCCGGGCGCAGGTTACAGCACAAGAAACAATCGTAATAGATACCATCTATGCGAATGACACCAAAAATGTTGCGCTGTTTTTCCCTGAACCTATACGCCAAGGTATAACTGGCTCAGGTAATTTCGTATTTACATATAATCGTGAAAAAGAACAATATTTCGGACTGCTTCAGGCAAAGCCCGGAAAAGAAAGCAATCTTCTGATAGTCAATAGAGATGGTTCAATTTTTTCGTATATTGTAAGGTATAAGGCGCAGATATCCAAATTCAATTATTTTATTCCGAAGTCCAGTAGTATCGGAAACGAAAGACCAATAATGAATGATTCTATTTCTGTTGCTTCTGCTGAAAGTAATATTGATAACAGAAATTATTATTACCAGAAATTCAGTTCCTATCTTCTTGAAAGAAAACAGCGTGTTGGTAGGATTAAAAAGCGAACCGAGGGTATTGTTTTGAGTGTTGAAAATATTGTTTTTGATACGGAAGAACTTTACTTCGTAATCCAGATCAAGAATAATTCTACTTTGGATTATGATTTGAATTTCTTAAAACTCTCGGTTGAAACAAGACAAAAGGGAAAAAGAAAATCGCTGCAACGTCTGTATCAAGAACCGCTATTTAAATACAATCTGCCTTCCAAAATAAAAGAGAATGAATCGGTTCGGTTTGTTTATGTAGTTCCGAAGTTTTCATTATCCAATGACCGTAGAGCAATTTTAGAACTGCACGAAAAAGATGGTGAACGTAATATTGAACTAAAAATATCACATAGTTATATCAATAACCCAAATTAGTAACGTTATGAAAAATTTAGTCATTTTCTCGCTCGTATTTTTGTTCTTCTCGTGCTCAGAAAACAAGAATCTCTCCCCTTCTGAAACCGCTAAAGTTGTTGCCGAAAGTTTTTATCACGGCGATGAAGCTACATTAAAAAAGTATACCACTGCGGAAGGATATGCAAACCTTTCAAGCATTCAAGCAATGTTTGCTGAAGATAAAGATTCAGAAGCCAATTTTAAAGTGGTCGATGAAGCTATGGATGGCGAGGTGGTTTGGGTAAAATATTCAACAGCGTACGACCCAAAACCAGGTGTTTTTAAACTGGTTCAAGAAAATGGCCAATGGAAGGTTACGCATAATGGGCCGCGGGATAAAGGGCCTTTTTGAAAATTTCATAGGGTCAACCTTTAAGCCCAATTTAAAAGTCCTCAAAGAAAATTTGTTGTACTTTAATTATTGTTCGCACTGGGTCAGAAATTATCGGGAAATTCTAAAAAACAATACCTAATAACAAAATTGATATTTTAAGCACTCTGAAGGTGTGTGAAATCGAACATTAAGTGCTTTAGAGTAAAGTTATTAATGTGTCCTGTTTCGTAATAAGCATTGTGCAAATTATGTGGCTTTGGAATTAAACATTCGGAAGCCCTCTTATCTTTTATCAAAAGTTTGTTCACTCCTTTAACTGTTTTATCCAAATCTCCTTCAAGTACATAGCCAAGTAAGCAACCATTCTCATATTTATGTGATACAAAATTGTTGATGCCTGTATCTATATATCGTCGCTTTAGGCCAGAATCAGTTTCCTTAAGATTTTTTGCTTCCAAATGATATTCATATTCAAGGTCGGAATTTATGGTTACCAATCGAAGGTCTATACGAGGTAACTTTGCGGCAAAACCCTTTTCCTTTTTAGTATCTTTTTTAGGTAAATGTTGCTCAACATTCGTTACGATACTCCACTTTAATCGTAGCGGATTTTGGTTTATGTGCGTATGCAGTTCCGATGTGATATCATTCTCATCCCAATTGAGTTGGATGACCTTTGTTTCTAAAGCTTTTGCATAAGATCCCGTTATCAGCTGAAAACATTTATCTTCGAAACCTCTCTTGAAGCTGGCAACTATTACTTTGTTCAATCCCATTACTTAAACTTCGTTTAAAATTTCCAGAATTAATTCCGAAGCATCTTCAATTGCCATTGATTGTGTCCAGAATCTTTTCTGATTGGGACGAATAATAAAAATGTCGTTACCAGTTTTGTAATTTAATTTTTTTCTGAAATATATATTTGTTGCCTTCTTTTGCCATAATTCCTTATCCAAATCTTTCAGTATGTCATCAATCTGCACAATTGATTTTAAGACTGCTTTTTCAGTATCTTCAAATGTAACTTTAGTTATCATCAGAGGCGAAAAATGATTCACTTTTTCAAATATTGTACAATTGGCATACAGATTCTGATTTTGCAAAAAGTCATTCAAATGTTGTGATACTTTCGCAGCATAATCTTGAATTTCCTTAAGGTTTGTCGGTCCAAGAACATAATGATACCTCTTAATTAATAATGGGATAGTAAATTCAACAAAATTATCTACGATAAGATTCTCGTCCTTTGAAAAGTTAAAACACTTAAATATGTATTCATCAATCTGCTTCTCTTGCTCTTTTAAATTGTTATTGAGAATTTCAGATTCACTACACATTCTGTCATACATTTCAGCTAAATAATATAAATTCTCTTTTGATAGAGAAAAAGGAAGTTTGTAAATTTCGTTTGGTTTAATTTCCTCTCTTTCTATTCCGATGGATGCCGAACAAAGAAAAAGATAATAATAAGCAAGTTTTGAGTTTATGAAACAAGTTAACCCTTTGAGTAAATTAGCATCACTATGACTGACACCTAAAACTTTACTATTGAAAGAGCAATCTTCATTTTCATAAGAAGCACAAATTTTCCAATTGGAAAGACCTTCTTTAATTAGAATATGTGGCGCAAAATAAGTTTTTTTCGCTCCCAGACGTCTAAAAATATCTATAGCAGGTATGTCGCTAACTGACACACCATAATGTTGAGCGTATATTTCTTTAGATTTTAGAGAAAGCCCAGAATTTAAGTCCGAAAACGAATATGACGCATATCTCCTAATATTCTTTGGTGCAATATATCTATTAGGAATTTCAGTATCTACTTTAGGATTCTTTGTGGAATCATTCAAATATTGCAATCCAGAACCTCTATCAAATTTTTCATTTGAAATAAACTGCTCCAGACTATCTAAAGAATTTAATTTATGAATCAATTTCATATCCCCATTTCCACCCCACATTGCAATTTTCCAAATTTTTGAAGTCGGATTTTTGCATTCTTCTCGGGGAAGATATTTTAAATCTGTCCCATCAATACTAACACCTTCAATAACATTGGATTTGATATAAGTTTTGGGAGCATAATAAATAATGGTGTCAGATTTTTTCTTTGGTGCATTTTTCCTATAAAAGACAATGCTGATAGGCCCCGTTGCCGAACCAAACAATTGCCCGCCAAAATCTTTCGGAGCATTCCGTAAAATTGAGAAATTATAAATCTTCTCTACATAGCATTCATTGAAAAGCCACTTTCTGAAATTTTGATACGTAATTTTCGTGTTAGTGAGTATTTTGGTATTGAAAATCAAGGCAATTTCTCCATTTTCAGAGAACGTTGTTGCTTTGTGCAAAAACGGAAGCACCATTTCCTTGGCAAAACCGTATTTATCGCTATAATCCCTTATGGTTTGAGATAGTTTTTTCGTGCCAAAGGGCGGATTCCCAACAACCAAATCAAATTTAATAGCTTCTACCTCTGGATTCGATTTTATAGTATCACTACGAAACAAATTATTGCCTTGCTCTACCAATGTACTATCAGTAGGGTCGTTAATCAGGTAAGGCAAACGGTAATCTTTATTCTGCCAAATCGTTTTAGGATTCAAGTTATCAACCAAAGCCAGATAAAGACTGAATGCTGCCACCTTAATGGATTGTGGATGTATCTCAATGCCAAAAATATTATCCGTCAGCAACTTCTTCAGCTCATTAAAGTCAGTAAGTTTTTCAGAGGTCGCATTTTCGTGACGCTTTACCAATCTTTTAAAACTTTCTACCAGAAAAATTCCAGAACCACAGGTTGGGTCCAAAATCTTAACATTGAAGTTTCTCTCTGACCTTGCAATTGGTAACTTTTCATTTAATATAAGTTCAACAAGTGATGGAGGTGTGTAATATGTACCTGTATCTTGTTTTAGTGTTGGGTTTATTTCGGAAAGAA
The DNA here is from genome assembly GCA_038259825.1 of Flavobacteriales bacterium. Taxonomy (GTDB): domain Bacteria; phylum Bacteroidota; class Bacteroidia; order Flavobacteriales; family Flavobacteriaceae; genus JBBSOK01. The sequence goes on along the minus strand of JBBSOK010000001.1, from coordinate 5,994 downwards.
AATTCTCGTAAATTTCACTCAATAATTCAATTTGGATAATACTAAAGTCGAAAAGTCGAAAATCTTCAAAAAGATTTTGCTGCTGTGAATCATCATTACCATTGATAAAACACTTTTTTATAATTTGCAAGTGTTCTCTCGAAATGGTCTCATTGTTATCTACAGTAAAAACATTTCCATTAAAATATTCCTCCAACTTGCGGTAAAGGGAATACGTTTTATCTTCATCATCCAGAATGTCGAAATAAGATTGAGCTCCTTTTTTGATTCCAGAATAGAATTTTGCATCGGTTGCGCCCCTATCTTCCAGATATAGTAGAAAGAGAGAACGCATTATTATTTTATGGATAAGGTTAATCTCTAACCCATCGTCCTGTAATTGCTTGGCAGTATGGGTAAGGCTATCAACGAGATATTTATCCACTCTTCGCTTAAGACTAATCTTCTTTCGAATCTCAAAAGCTTCCTTCAAAGTCCAAATAATACCGGTATCGATAGCAATGGTGGAAAAAAGGTTTTGAAGTTCTTTTAATTTATTTTTATCCGAAAACTTGTATGACTCTATCTCAAGCGTTTTGAGTTCCTTTTTATAATCAAAATCGTCGGATTTTATCAACAGAGGTTTCTCGGCGCAATTGTAGATTCGTATTTCCGTTTCAGAATAAACGTAAAGAAAAATGACCTTTTTAAAATTCCATATTTTTTTTTGTGCAATGGCAATTTCTCGAAGAGCCAAGTCATCAAATTTTTGGACTTCCTTTAAGAATACCGCTGGATAACTGTTGTGATTTTCGTCGGTGCTGAAATAAATTTCATCAATACCAAAATTCTTTACTTGATTTATGACACCTAATTGACTTTCAGAAACTTGATTAGGTTCTGAAATAACAGATACGGCCTTGTCCAAACCTAAATTTTCTATTATATCAAAATCAATCATTTTGCAAATTGTCTAAAATTCCTTTTTGTTAATTACATACTAAATTCCTTTCAAAGGTACAAATGATTTTGCGAATTTGATAATCAGGATTTCATTAATATTTGGAATATTTCCAAGTTTATGGATAGGTGGTTTTGGAGCTATTTGAACAGTTCCTACCTATAATCTCTTATGTCTTAAGTATTCAGTTATGAAAAAATACTTTCTATCCTTTATCTTAAGCTATGGCTATTTTTGCCTTGCTTGAAATGAGATTAAGACTCTAAAGGACTACCGACTTTATAAACTTTGTAGAATTTTTCAAGTGAAAACCTTCAATTCACGTTTGAATTATAGATTATCTGTAATCTTCATACTGTTCTTCAATTTTTAACTTCTCATCTTTATTGATTTCGAGAATTTCAAATTCCTCCTCGTACTCTTCCTTATCAATAATATAGGCAAGAACCGATAAAGTTGCCGTTACGTCTCTTTCTATTTCTTCAATTTTGGTTTCGAAGTAGTAGGTAACTTTATCTTCATTATCATAATGGGAGAAATCTTCATCATCTATGACTAATTCAACTTTGAAGGTTACCTCTGCCTCAATTTCAATTTCAATAGATTCTTCATCAATCGATACAATTTGGAATGATTTGTTTTTGATAATGACTTCCGTTATTTCAATGTCGTGAATATCATTCCAAACTACCATATGATACAAACTGTCATCATCTAACTTATACCGATACCACTCTTCAATCTCATCATCAATTTTCTTTGAGTTTTGCTCAAATAGTTTATTAAGTATTGAAATTCTATGTTCTTCTGTTAGATAATATTTAAGCTTCTCATCAAGATAATTTTCGTAGTCTTTAGTTATTTCGAAATGTTCACTCTCGAAGTTTAAAAAATCTTTATCGGATGAAAATACGGTACATTTTATTTTCTTCTCAAAACACCATTTTTCAATCAAGTCCAATGCAAATGCATCAGGAAATTCATTTTTCTTGTCTCCTCCATTAAATGGAAATTTATTTTCAAAATATTTCTCAAAAACGGTTTCTATATTTAATTCTCGATAATCAATTACAAGGACTTTTGATTTTAGAAGAATAGCATCAAATTCATCATTAAATTCCTTTTCAATGTCATTATTAACGATTCGCTCAAAAATTTTCCTCCCTGCGGAATTGTTCCGCAAAACTCGGGACTCAAATTGATTTTTAAACTGATTTAAGTCTTGGACTGCTTTTCTTGAAAATTTCTTAAATCGGCTTTTAACTTCTCCAATCGTTATTTTGGTCATAACAATCTTAATCTTTTCCTCTTCGGAAAGTTTGAGAAGTTGCCGAATTCTTTTTCCTTCAAGAAAATTTTCTTTAATAAAAATATTTGTATCGAGGACTATGTATTCCATTTTGTACTTGTGGTTTTGTTTGGATGAATTCTTACATTTTTAAATAGGAACTATTTAATACGCCCAAATTTTCGAGATAGAATCATAAATTATTTTACTTCGTTCCTTTATCTGTTCTTCATTCCAATCCGATTTATTTTGAAAATATTGGTTTATTATTAAGGTTGATTGACTTCCTATCTCCTTTTGTTTGATTAAAAACGCCGAATTACTCACGCTTGGATTAAGTGAAGTTGTCAATATTGTAAGATTGCCAATAGTGTGTAACATTTTGTTCCTCCCCTCTATTTGATGGTATTTCCCTTCTTTATCTTCTTCGGTCATTACTGCGTGGACAGATAAATTGAAGTCTTCTTCTGAAATACTTTTGCCGTCTAAAGGCCAATGCTCAAACCATTTTTGAGGTAATACGTGTTCAATAGTCAATCCTGTATTTAGGAAGTTGATTTTTTCTTGTTTACTACCTCGATTGAATTTCTCAACTTCAAGTAAGATATTTGATATGCTTTTTGTGCGATTCTTTTCCTCTCTGTAAAGTGGTCTTTCAAGCAATCTTTCTAATAATATGTTGTCAGAGGGCCATAGATTGGTGTCTGCTGTTTTTGATTGTAAATGATTTTTGAAAGAATCGGAATCTTTATTTTCGTTTAAGAATTTGAGGTATTCAAGAAATACATTGTTATAATTTTTTGTAGTCAATCCACAAAGAAATCTTCTTGTTAAATATGAATCAAGAATGATATAGATTTCATTTTTATTTTTTTGGGAAATTTCATCATCTCCTTCTACATACAGTAATAATGGATATATGGTTGAAATATCCATATCCGATAGACGTCTGGCTAACTTCTCAAAATTACTGTCGCCACTTGGGTTTGTTAGTTTTTTGAAAATTTGACCATATCTATTTAATTCTTTCAGTTCATCCTCTATTTTAGGAAAAGTAGCTTTGTTTAAAATAAACAGTTTATAATAATAGAAAACTTGGTCGTATCTAATTTCAGTTTGAAGTTTTAGGGTCAAATAATCAATCACAAAAAACTGTAAACGACTTTCTGAATATCTTCCTCGACTTGTTTTGTCGTGCCATTTATAATCTGCATTTGGGTCGTCAAATTCATCCCAATATTTGTCATAAATTTCATCAAGTGATTCTTCGTTACTATTTGCCCGCATAAAGATGAAGTTCCTAATAAGGTCGGTCTCACTCAATGAAGCACCTCTACCATTCATCGTTTCAAAAATCATTTGAGGGTCGTCATTTTGTGTAAGCCCAATCTCCACAAACTGAAAATCCCTTTTGATGACTAAAAGCAGATTAGTAATCAATTCGTTTATTTCAATTTCTGAATTTTCTATGTAGTCATTTAATTGGTCATAAAAGAAAATATACGCACCTAAAATTTTGTGTCTTGCTTTTGCTATGTTTCTATAACTTTTTGGACCTACACCATATTCTTCAAGAACAGGCAGAATATGCAATTCCTCAACTTTTTCGTATGTGTTTCCTACAATTGATTTGAAAATCTCTTTGTTAAATTTAGTTGGCTCCAACTTGAATTTTTGATTTTCATAATCTTTGTCGCCAAAAGATTTGTCATTAAAAAGATATTTATCAAGTTCTTTGATTAAACTTTCTTCTTCTAAATGTTTTCTGCAAACTTCTCGAAAAGCGGTTATAAATAGTTGAAATGTTGTTAATCTTTGTTGACCATCAATGACGTTGTAAGTTGAAAGTGTACTTGTTGTTGTACTTTCGTGAAACAAAACTATCGAACCCGTATAATGTGGATGAATTTTTTGTCCGTTATGCCTTTCATTAAATTTGTTGATGAAATCTTCCCAGAGAGGCATCCATTGGTCTTGTTCGTTCCAAACATAATGTCTTTGAAAAACTGGAATTTTAAATCGGATTTGTTTGTTTAGTAATTCTTCTAATAATGGCTTGCCTAAATTCATTTTGGTTTAGTTAGTGTTTTATGATTGGTATACTATATTTTTATTAAATGTAATATTCGGCAGTTCATATGAAACGTAGTGCGCTTAAAAAGCATTTTACTTTGGGTAAGCACAAGCCGAATTTTAAGATGATAATTCGTCAAATTGCAAAAATTTGTCATTTCGCTTTGTCTCACTCACTTGGAAACGAAAATGCCATTATTTCAATTAACACTTCCCGAGTATCATCTTCTTTATGCTTAAATTTAAATGAGAAACTTGTCTCATTTCGGTCCGCAACGTGTTCAAGAAAATATGGGCTTTTGGCAGCTTCTTCTTTAATTTTTTTAAGAATATCTCCAAATTTTGTATTTCTCACAAAAAATATAATTGTCGATTTGGTATCTCTCCAAGTTAAATATCCAAAAAGCTGTTCGACAGTTTTATGAAATTGTTCCGCTCCGTGCCATATTTTACATTCTGCTACAAAAAGGTTACTACCATCTATGGATTTTAATATAATGTCGGTTTTACCTTCTTTATTAAATGATTCTCCAGAAGCTACTGCACCTTCATATCGTGATTCCAAGAATGCCAATGCATAATCTCTTAAATCTTCTTCTCCTTTTCCGTCATAGATAGATGGCTTTTGTTCGGCACTTCTGTAGCAATTATGAATTGTTTTCAAAACGTCAATATAAACGTCATCAGGAAATTTCGGTGTGGGAATTGCTCTTTTTTTTATAACAGTTTCGGCTTTGCTAAATAGAGCTTTTAAATTATCTAAATATTCAGGCGAATGGGTTTCCAACTCCTCAATCATACTATCAAAAAAGTCTAATTTTTCATCTTCACTCATACCTTTTATAATATCCCAGAAGAAGTCTTTTCTACTCGTACTTTGTCCTTTTGCTCTTCTTTCTTCAATAAATGCGTTGTAACTCGGAATAGAATCATCTGCCTCTCTTGCGACATTCAAAAAATCCGAACCGCTCATATAAACTTCCCCATTAATTATTTTCCATAGTCTGTTAAAGGCTCTAACCCAATTTATATCCATATCGTTTCGTTTTTGAGTTTCTAATAGTTTAATTATTGATTCGTTATTAAGCACAAAATTAAGTCCTTTTTCACTTATGAAATATTCGCATTGACCTTCAAGTGTAGAATTATCACGACCTCTAATAAATTCCACCAAACCGTGCTTTTCAAGTGTATGTTCGATTAGTTTGAACTTTTGTTTGTTTTCGTCACTCGGTATTTGACCCAATTCCAAAACAGATGCTAATGTGCTTGGAAAACTCACTTCAGATAATCCTTTTAGGAATAAATCAATGTATCTTGCTTTTTCTGCAATAGTCATTTATAAAATAATGGGAACTCATTATATAAGGCTATAAATATAAAGTTATCCGACTAAATCTTATAGATATACAAGAATGATTTAAACAGTAAATACATTTATTAACTAAAAATCGACCTCGCCTCCTTATAAATCCTCTCAAAATGAAGCTCCAAATCGACCATAGAAATCTGTTTTGAATTTTCGGGAAGTTCCCTTTCAATCTTAGACAATTTAAACTGCACCCTCTTATCTTTCCCATCCGCATACGTAATAAACTCCCCTTGTTTCAATCGAAAGAAAACATCCGCCCTAATTTTAGGGATTTCTTTTTCCCCCGTAGTTATTCGTGTATCAAAATCTAAATTATGACCT